>DJDA01000131.1 GCA_002430835.1 Brevundimonas sp. UBA5936 | reverse complement strand
CCTCGGCCTCGGCGTAGATCAGGGCCAGTCGCCCGGCCGTGTCGACCACGGTCAGATCGCGGCGCAACGCCGCCGCGCCCGCGTCGGCGCGGGCGGCGTTCACCCTTGCGGGACGACGGCCCCACAGCTCCAGATCCTGGCTGAACGCCAGGCTGAGGTCGCCTGCGCTGAGACCGGAATAGGGGCCGGACCCGACGACGTTCTCGAGGTCGATGGACAGGTTGGGATTGGGCCGGGCGCGGGCCTGACGGACGCGCGCCTCGGCGGCGTCGCTCAGGGCGTCCGCTTCGACGGCGGAGGGCGTTTGCCCCAGTTGGGCGAGCAGTTCGCCATAGGAGGGCGCGGGATCCGCCCACGCCGGGACGGCGCCGAAAACGGCGATCGCGGCGAGCGCGCAGCCGACCGCCAGACGCGGCCGACGACGATGTGTCGGAGACATATTTGATTTCCAGAGATGATCAGAAGAAGGGTGCGCGAAGGCGCAGACTTCCGATCAGCTTCTGGGCGGGCGCTTCAGTCCGTCGGAGGCGAACGACACGGTGCTGTCGTCGCGCAGGATGTAGCGGCTGGCCTGGGCCTGGGGCTTGGCGATGGTCATCTCGCCGCCGGTTTGGCGCTCGCCGGGGTGATGGCAGTGGCCGTGAATCTCGCCGCCCATGCGGTCGTGATCGCCCTTGGATCCGTCCTGGACGTGTTCCCCGTTCTGGCCGTGGGCCATGTCCATGGTCTGATGCGCGATCGCGGCGTCGGGCGCGCAGGTCGCCGCATCCGCCGCAGGCGCAACCACAAATACGGCGATGACCAGCATCAAGGCCGCGAAGAGGTTCGCCAATGTCATCATCGACCGAGGCATGGCCGCCTAGGTAGGAAAGGGCCGAGTTGAAGGCAATCTGTTATAAGGTTCGTCCGAAAGGGCGTTTTTGCGCCATATCGTCACGCCGTGGCCCGCTCGCCGAACGGATCATGGTCACGCGCAAGGGCGCGTTTTCCGGGCGCGCGCGCCTGTCGAGGCGACAGGGCTATTGCTAACCCTACGGCTCTTGCTCGAGGCCCCAAGCCATGAAAGAAGCAGAGTCGTAAATCATATACTATATACGTTGATCTCATGACGTTTCTTCCCCCCGCCGCTGCTCCCATCAATGCCGCCGAGCGGCGCGCTCGCATTCAGGCCTTGGCTGCACGGCTGAAGGCGGAGGGGACGGCCGCCTTGCTGCTCGGCCCGACCGCTTCGCTGCGCTACTATACGGGCTTGGACTGGCATCCTTCGGAACGGCTGACCGGGGCCTTGATCCACGCCGACGGTCGGGTGGAATACGTCTGTCCCCGGTTCGAGCTGGACAAGGTCGCGGGGCTGACGGCGGCGCCGAACGCCATTGCCGGCGACATCCTGACCTGGGAGGAGGAGGAGAGCCCCTACGCCTTGGCGGCGGGGCGTCTGCCAGAGGGCGGCGTCCTGGCGGTCGACGATCAGGCGGCGACCTTCATCTGGCTGGGCCTCAGCCGGGCGCTCGGCGCGGATCGCGTCATCGACGGCGCGCCGCTGATCCTGGCCCAGCGCAGCCTCAAGTCGCCCGCCGAGATCGCGCTGCTGACTCGCGCCAAGGCGATCACGCTGGAGGTCCAGCGCCGCACACGCCACTGGCTGAAGGCAGGGGTCCGCACGTCGGAGGTCATGGCCTTCATCGACGCCGAACACCGCGCCCTGGGCGGGGAGGGCGGATCTTGGTTCTGCCTGGTCTCCTTCGGCGACGACACCTGCCTGCCCCACGGCGGCGAGGGCGACCGCGCTTTGCAGGCTGACGACGTGGTGCTGATCGATACGGGCACTCTGGTCGACGGTTATCACTCGGACATCACCCGCACCTATGTCTTCGGCGAACCGACGGACGACTTCCGCCGCGTCTGGGCGCACGAGAAGGAGGCCCAGGCCCGCGCCTTCGCCGCCGCCCGCCTCGGCGCGCCGTGCCACAGCGTCGATGACGCCGCGCGCGGCTATCTGACCGGCCTCGGCTACGGCCCTGACTACCGCCTGCCGGGCCTGCCGCACCGCACCGGCCACGGCATCGGCCTGGACATCCACGAGGCGCCGAATTTGGTGCGCGGCGACGCCACGCCGCTGGAGCCCGGCATGTGCCTCTCGAACGAGCCGATGCTGGTCATTCCCGGCCGGTTCGGCGTGCGTCTGGAAGATCATTTCTACATGACCGAGAGCGGGCCGGTCTGGTTCACCGAACCGTCGCACAGCCTGGACGATCCCTTCGGAGAGGGCGCTTCTGCATGAGAACGCCGCAGCGCTGGGCGGTCATCGGCGGCGGCCTGATCGGAACGGCGACGGCTCTCAGGCTTCAGACGGCGGGTTTCGAGACGATTCTGATCGACCGAGGCGATCCGCGACGCGGCGCCTCCTTCGGCAACATCGGCCACATCGCCGCCGAACAGTGCGAACCGATGCCCTCGGCCGCGACCCTGAAAAGCGCGTTCGGCCGGTTGTTCGCTTTCGGCGGTCCGCTGGACTTTCGGGCGCGAGACGTGGCGTCGTGGGGGCCGTGGGCGCTGCGGTTTTTGGCGGCGTCTCGCCCGGCGGCGGCCGCGCACGGCGCCGAGATCCTAGCGCGACTTCTTGATGATCCTCTGGGCGCCTGGATGCGATTGGCGGCCCTGGCCGAAGCGCCGGATGACATGATCCGCCCGACTGGCCACGCGGTCGTCTGGTCCACGCCCGAGGCGGCGAGACGGGGACTTGCGGCCTGGCGCGGCGCGCGCACGGGAAGCGCCCGCTTTCGCCCCATGGAGACGGAGGAGCTGGCCGCCTATGACGCGGTCCTGAAAACACGCCCTGCCGGGGGCATCCGCTTCACCGGCACGGGACAGGTCAGTGAACCCCAGAGCGTCCGCGACGCCCTGTCGACCGCCTTCACGAAGCAGGGCGGGCGCATCCTTCAGGCCGATGTCCGCCGCCTGAGGCCCGTATCCGACGGCGTCGAGATCGTTCTGGAAGACGGGGGGACCGTAGACGCCCAGCGGATCGTCGTCGCGGCGGGGGCGTGGTCAGCGTCGCTGCTGGCGCCGCTTGGCGTGCGCGTTCCTCTGATCGGGGAGCGCGGCTATTCGGTCCAGTCCGCGCAGCATGATTGGCCTAAAGCCCTGCCGCTGACGGTGTTCGAGGATCGCGCCCTCGCCGTGGCGCGGTTCAACGGGGGGCTGCGCGCCTCCAGCCATGTCGAGTTCGGTCGGCCGTCGGCGCCACCGGACCCACGCAAATGGCGTCAGATCGAGGGGCATCTCAATGCGCTGGGCATCGCCTTCTCCGACACGCCGGACCGCTGGTGCGGGCCGCGTCCGACCCTGGCGGACTATTTGCCTGCGATCGGCAGGCTTCAGGCGCATCCGGCCATCCACTACGCCTTCGGGCACCAGCATCTGGGCCTGACGCTGGCCGCCGTCACCGCCGAGGCGATGGAGCAACTCGCCCTCGGGCAACCGTCTCCACAATGGATGGAGGCCTTACGCATCGAGCGCTTCGGCTGATCAGGGCGCGATCAGGCGCGGACGTCCTGATGGGCGGGTCAGTTTGTCAGGAAATAATGGCGGAGAGGGGGGGATTCGAACCCCCGGTACGCTTCCACGTACGCCGCATTTCGAGTGCGGTACATTCAACCACTCTGCCACCTCTCCGCAGGCCGAAAGTCCCTAATGGGGCTGAGCGAGCGGCTTCTCTAATCAAAGGCTGCGATGGCTGCAAGCCATGACGGGGAAGAAATTTGAACGGCTGTTCAACGCTGTCCGGGAAGAGACAGGCCGAAGGCGCCGCTGTCGCCCGGTTCGGGGCGGACGTGGCGGAACAGTTCGGCGGGGCGGCCGCCGGTGTCGCTGGTGAAAACGCCCGTGGGCTGGACCAGGCCGGTGCGTTCGACCCCTCGGCGGAAGTTCTGCTTGTGCAGGGAAAGGCCCGCGACCGCCTCTACCGCCGCCTGCAACATCGACAGGGTGAAGGTCGGGGGCGTCAGGTCGAACAGGACGGGCCGATATTTGAGTTTGCTGCGCAGGCGGGCGACGCCTGTGGCCAGGATTCGGCGGTGGTCGGACGCCATGGGCAGGTCGCCTGGCGAAGCGGGGGCGGGGCGGCCGTTGTCGCGCGCGGCCTCCTCGACCAGGCCGGCTTCATAGAGCAGCTCATAGCGGTCCAGCACGCGCTCCTCGTTCCAGCGGGCGCCGGGAGACAGGGCGAAGAGCGCGTCCACGCGGCCCCTGCGGGCGGCGTCGTCGCCCGCCCAGGCGGTCAGGCCGGGGGCGAGGCGTTCCATGACGGCGGGCGGGCCTTGGCGGCGGTCCTCCCAGGGGAAGACGTGGAAGATGGGCGTCCAGGCGGCGTCGCGGCCCGAAGCGCCGAAACTGGGGTCATCGGGCGCATCGGCGGTGAGGGCCAGATAGCCGACCGAGATGTCGCGCGCCTGGTCCGGGCCGGGCGTGGCGCGCGGGGCGTCGCGGCCCAGATCGCCGAAGGTGTAAAGTTGCTCGACAAAGCCGAGCGGGAAGCCGGTCTGGTCGGCCACGAAGGCGCGCAGAGCCAGTTCGAACGTGCGGTCGCGGGCGGGGTCGAAGGGGCCGAAGGGCAGGGCGGGGGCGCCGTCGGGGGCGTGGGTGGTCAGAACCACGGCTTCGCGGTCCCGCAGGGCGATGATCACCGCCGACAGGCCGATCCGGATGCCGGTGTGGGAGGATGAAGCCTCCGTCCGCGCCTGCGCCATATGTCTCCCTTGCGTCCGCCGCTCTGTGCTGCGCCCGACTACTCGGTGTGCCAGGCGTCGGCGCCGGGCAGGATGCCGACAGCTTCGGCCAGAACGCGATAGCGGTCCAGATAGCGTTGCTGGGCGATGGCGGCGGGCTGGGGCTCGATGATCAGATCATAGCCGGGCGGCGGGGCGCCGAAGATCTGCAGCGACTCGCGGCGGGTGAAGCCGGCCAACTGGGTCGCCTCATAGAAGGCGCAGGCCTTGTCGGCCTTCTTGATCAGGGTCTTGATCGTCTGCGGCGTCTTGGGCGGCAGTTGGAAACGAACGTGGATGGCGGCTTCAAGCCGGGCCTCGAAGTCCTTGTAGCCGGCGCCCAGCGCCGATTTGAACGGCGAAATCATGTCGCCGATGACGTATTCCGAGGCGTCGTGCAGCAGGGCGGCCAGGCGCCATTTCGGCTCCAGCCCCGGCCGGATGTGGGCGGCGATCTCCTCGACCACCAGCGAGTGCTGGGCGACCGAGAAGGCGTGCTCGCCGATCGTCTGGCCGTTCCAGCGGGCGACGCGGGCCAGGCCGTGGGCGATGTCCTCGATCTCGATGTCGAACGGCGAGGGATCCAGCAGGTCCAGGCGACGGCCGGACAACATGCGTTGCCAGGCGCGAGGCGGCTTGGGTTTGCGGACTCGGGGCGCGGGGCCGGCGTCTTCGATTTCTTCGGCCAAGGTCTTGATGCTGCGCATGCTCAGGCTGGTGACTCAGACCGAACGCGCGATCAAGGGCGGCCGTTGCGATAGATGGGGGTTAATCGCCGACGTTGAGCGTCACCAAGGCCTTGGCGGCGTCGAACAGGCGGTCGGGATCGCGGTCCTTGCTGCGCACTGTGGCGACGACGATGGGGCCGCCGACCGGGCCGCGCGCCTCATACCCCACGGTGCGCCAGCCGCTGGCCGAAGGTTCGTCCGCCGTCATCAGGAAGGTCGAACGGACGGATTCTCCGGCGGCGCTGGTGCGGATGCGGGCGGCGCCGTCGGTCGCTTCGATTTTTACGGCGTCGTCTCCGGACGAGACATCGACGCGGCTGGACTTGTCGTCGGCGCGGATGGTCAGGCCGCCGATGCGGATATTGGCGCGGTCGCCGTCGGCGTCGATCCTCATGCCCGGCAGGCGGACCGTGGCCTTGTCGCCCTGGGCGTCGACGCGCACGCCGGGCGCGCTGACGTGGGCGGAGTCGCCGGAAGCGGCGTCGGCCGCAGCACGAGAGGCGTCGGCCTCGGCGCGAGCCGCGTCCGCCTCGGCCCTGGCGACGTCGGCCTCCGCCCTGGCGGCGTCAGCTTCGGCGCGGGCGTTCTCGGCTTCGACCTGGGCCATGGCCTCGGGCAACTCGGCGGCGAGACGGGTCTCGAAGGGTTTTAGGGCGTTCTGCGCCGAACGGCCGTCCAACTGGACCAGGCGCAGGACGACTTCCGAGCCGCGCGGGCCGCTGTAGACGCAGGAGCCGTCGGCGCGGGCCGAACCCTTGCGCGTCAGCACGCCCTGGGTCTGGGGGCATTGCAGGGCGTCGACCACCTTCAGCACGCCCGAGGAATCCGAGGTCGTGGAGGTGGTGATGCGCACCGCGCCGCCGTTGTCGCAGGCGGCGGTCATCAGCGCCAGGGCGATAACGGGCCAGGTGATGTGTTGCATGGTCGGCTCCACTCCAGGCCCCGATTGTGCGCCATAAGCGCAGCGGGACCAGTGAAATCGCGGTAATCGAAAGACGACGGGAAAGCGGCTGAAATCAGCCGCCGGGACGGGCGCCGTCGCGGCGGGCCATGAAGGCCAGGCGTTCGAACAGATGCACGTCCTGTTCGTTCTTCAGCAGGGCGCCGTGCAGCGGCGGGATCAGCTTGCCCGGCGTCTTTTCGCGCAGGGTCTCCGGCGCCACGTCGTCGACCAGCAGCAGCTTCAGCCAGTCCAGGAGTTCCGAGGTCGAGGGCTTCTTCTTCAGGCCCGGCGTGTCGCGGATTTCATAGAAGGTCTTCAGGGCTTCCGACACCAGGCGCGGCTTGATGCCGGGGAAGTGGACCTCGACGATGTCCTGCATGGTCTCGGCGTCGGGGAAGCGGATGTAGTGGAAGAAGCAGCGGCGCAGGAAGGCGTCCGGCAGCTCCTTCTCATTGTTCGAGGTGATGACGACCACCGGGCGGATCTCGGCGCGGATCGTCTCGTCCGTTTCCTGAACGTAGAACTCCATGCGGTCGAGTTCCTGCAGCAGGTCGTTGGGGAACTCGATGTCGGCCTTGTCGATCTCGTCGATCAGCAGGACAGGGCGGACCGGGGCGGTGAACGCCTCCCACAGCTTGCCCTTCTTCAGATAGTTGCGGACGTCGTGGACCCGCTCGTCGCCCAGCTGGCTGTCGCGCAGGCGGCTGACGGCGTCGTATTCATACAGGCCGTTGTGGGCCTTGGTGGTCGATTTGACGTGCCAGGTGATCAGCGGCGCGTTCAGCGCGCGGGCCAGTTCATAGGCCAGAACCGTCTTGCCGGTGCCCGGCTCGCCCTTGATCAGCAGCGGCCGTTCCAGCGCCACGGCGGCGTTGACGGCGACCTTCAGGTCGTCTGTGGCGATGTAGTTGGACGTGCCTTCGAACCGGCTCATGCGAAACCTGCTCCATTCCGGGGGAAAGGAGCAGGTAGCTTAAAGAGATGCGCGTGAACAGGCGGCAGCGTCAGGTGATGCGCTTGGCCGATACCGGGTCGCTGGCGGGAAAGGTCTCCTCGACGCCTTCGTCGATCAGGGCTTCCTGGCGGTTCTCGGCTTCCTTTTCCTTGTCCTTCAACTGGTCGGGCTTGCCGTGCTGGTGCGGCGCGCGTTTGGCCGGGGGGGTGTTCGGGTCGGCGTCTTCCTGGGCCTTGGTCGGATGATGTTCGGTCATGGAATCCCTCATTGCTCGGGGCCGTAGCCCAGATCCTCGATGTCGTCGTCAGAGAGGCGCTTGGCTTCCCAGTGGGCGGCGCTGGCCTGGGCGCCGCGCTGGTTGCGCATCAAGCCGGCGTAGACCAACTCGATCTCGTTCGCGCCCGAGGCCGTGGCGCCGTCGCTGTCGGCCTCGCTCAGCCGCACGCCATTGACGCCCAGCAGGGCGTCGGCTTCGGCCTCTATGCCGTCCAGCGCCAGATCAGCGTCCAGATCGGCGTCGTCTTCGTCAAAGGGTTCGGCGTCGGCGTCCCCGTCCAACTGGGTGACGTCCAGCACGTCGTCGGCTTCGTCGAACGACAGATCGCCGTCGCCTTCATCGTCCAGATGGGTCTCGTCGTAGACCTCTGCCTGGTCCTGGCCGTCGGCCTCGAATTCCGGTCCTGCCATCGTCGTCTCCCTTCCGAAAGGTCAACGGCTCTGCTGGGCGGGGCGTTCCCGTCTGCGCGATCGTGACGCTGGGGATCGCTCGAAGTGAAGGGATGGTTAACCACGTTGCTTTACAGTTCTTCAGCGGCCGGCCGTCACGGTGAGGGCGGCGCCACGGAGACCTTCCCTTGCCTCTGAAACTGTCGCTGAAGCCCGGCGAGAAATTCGTGCTGAACGGGGCCGTCGTGCAGAACGGCGACCGTCGCGGCGTTCTGGTCCTGCAGAACAAGGCCAGCGTCCTGCGCGAGAAGGACATCATGCAGCCCGAGGACGTGACCACGCCTGCGCGCCGCATCTATTTCCCCGTCATGATGATGTATCTGGATGAGTCGGAAGCGCCCAAATTCTATGATGAATTCGCGCTGCGCCTGACGGAGTTCATGGGGGCGGTGCGCAATCCGGACATCCTGACGGAATGCGTCGCCTGCTCCAAGCACGTGCTGGCGCGCCAGTATTACAAGGCCCTGATGGGCGCTCGCAAAATCGTTGATTACGAAGACCAAAGGCTCGGCAATGTCGCTTCAGGCGTACAAGACGGCGGCGACGCGGGCTGAATCACCGCGTGAAATGGAATACCGGCTGTTCGGCCAGGTGACGCGCGCCCTGATGCACGCCTCGACCCTGGACAAGTCGGATGTCGCCGGGCGGATGGACGCCCTGGACTGGAACCGCCGCCTGTGGTCGACGCTGGCGACGGCCTGCTCGGACCCCGACAACGCCATGCCCCAGGCGATGCGGGCTCAGTTCATTTCCCTGAGCCTGTTCGTCAACCGCAACACCTCCGAGGTCATGCGCGGCGAGGACGACTTCTCGACCTTGATCGACATCAACCGCATGATCATGCAGGGCCTCAGCGGCCAGACCGACGCGGGCTGAACCTAGAAGAGGTTCGTCGCCCATTCGGCGAT
>DJDA01000141.1 GCA_002430835.1 Brevundimonas sp. UBA5936 | reverse complement strand
CCGCGCGGCCGAGGCGGCGGCGCGCGGGCGACCGACCCTGTCGGGGCTGGACCTGAGAATCGACATGGTGGCGCTGGCCCCCGGACGTTTTCCGCGTCATCTTCGCGGCGTGATCTCCACGGGAGCGGACCGGCGTTGACGCGCGAGGAAGCAGAGGCGGTGTTGGCCCAGGCGGGACAGGGGGCGGATGAAGCCTTTCCCCTGCTGGATTGCGCCATCGCCTGCGCCATTCACGACTATCCGTTCCGCGACGCCGACTGTGTGCGCATTCTGGCCGATCACGCGGCCCAGCGGCTCAAGGAGCGGGCCGCCAACGAAAGCCCCGACGACGCCCTGACCGAGGCCCTGGCGGGCGACCTGCGGCTGAACGGCGACCTGCTGAACTACGACCATCCGGCCAATACGGACGTCATCGACGTGGCCGAGCGGCGACGCGGCCTGTCGGCTGTGCTGGTCATCTTCTATCTGGACGCGGCGCGCCGGGCGGGGCTGACGGCGGCGCCGGTCGATTTTCCCGGTCACGTCCTGCTGCGGGTCGAGACGCCCGAGGGGCCGGTGGCGCTGGACCCGTTCAGCCAGGGGCGGCTGGTCCTGCCGTCGGAGCTGACGCGCCGCGCCCTGCTGGCGGGGCTGACCCCGCATGTGGCCGACCGTCTGGACCTGCTGATGGCGCCGGTCAGCGAGCGTCAGGCCTTGATCCGTCTGCAGAACATCCTGTTCACCCGCGCCCTTCAGGCCCGCGACTATGAAGGCGCCGAACGCTCGGCCCTGCGTCGCGCCCTGCTGGACCCCGAGGATCACCGCCCCTGGCTGGACGTGGCCGCCGCCCGCGAGAAGCAGGGCGCCCTGACCGGCGCCATGCAGGCCCTGTCGCGTGCCCGCACCCTGGGCGAGCCGATCGCCGCCTGCGACGCCCGACTGGACCGGGTGCGGATGCGGTTGAACTGAAGCGCGGCCTTGCGGCGCGCAGCCTCGCGCCTCAAGTAGGTACTGACGGCGCTTCGGCGCTCAAGCAGCGCGCGCCCGCGGCGCGAGCGATAGCGCGACTAAAACCAGCTCAAGCAGCGCGCGCCCGCGGCGCGCGCGATAGCGCCACAAAGAAGGACACCCCATGCTCAAGGTCGCCATCCAGATGGATCCGCTCGAGGCGGTCAACGTCGAGTCGGACACCACCTTCCTGATGGCCCTGACCGGGCAGGCGCGCGGCCACAAGTTGTGGGTCTATGACTTCCGCACCCTGGCGCTGGAGGACGGCCGCCTGTTCTGCCGCGCCCGTCCGGTGACGGTGAAGCGCGAGCAGGGAAACCACGCCGACTTCGGCCCCGAGCAGCGGCTGGACCTGGCCGAGGACGTGGACGTCATCCTGATGCGTCAGGATCCGCCGTTCGACATGGCCTATGTCACCGCCACCTATCTGCTGGAGCGGGTGCATCCCAAGACCCTGGTGGTCAATGACCCGGCCGAGGTGCGCTCGGCGCCCGAGAAGCTGATCGCCACCCTTTTCCCCGGCCTGCAGCCGCCGACCCTGGTGTCGTCCGACCCCGAGGCCCTGGTCGACTTCCACCGTCGCCACGGCGACGTGGTGCTCAAGCCCCTGCACGGCGCGGCCGGGTCGGGCGTGGTGCGGCTGAAGGCGGACGATCCGAACCTGGAGGCCCTGATCGAGATTCACGCGGCCGGGTCGCGCGATCCTCTGGTGATTCAGAAATTCATCCCGGCCGTCTCGGCGGGCGACAAGCGCGTCATCCTGATCGACGGCGAGCCGGTCGGCGCCATCAACCGCATTCCGGCCAAGGACCAGGTGCGCTCCAACCTGCGCGTCGGCGGCACGGCGGCGCCGGTCGAGCTGACGCCGCGCGATTTGGAGATCTGCGCCGCCATCGGCCCCTATCTGAAGGAGCGCGGCCTGATCTTCGTCGGCATCGACGTGATCGGTGACTATCTGACCGAGATCAACGTGACCTCGCCCACCGGCGCCCAGCAGCTGCTGAACTTCGCCGGGATCGATGCGACCGAGCGCATGTGGGAGGTCATCGAGAAGAGGAAACGCGCGGCCGCCTGACGCCGCGCTGCACGGGAGGGGACTTTATGAGCGTACTGAACAAGGCCGGGGCGTCCGCCGCCCTGGCGCTGGCGATCGCCTGCCCGGCGGCGGCCCAGGAGGCGGCCCCGAAACGCCCGTCGCTGGAGGTGCTGGAGCGGATCATCGAGACCCGCACGCCGCAGACCCGGATCGAGACGCCGGATCACGACCGCATCAGTGCGCGGCGCATCGACATCGTCGACGCCGACGGGACCATCCGCATGACGCTATCGGGCGCGACCCCGCCGCCGATCATCGACGGCGTTCAATATAAGCGCGCCTTCAACGTCGCCGGTCTGATCCTTTACGACGACAAGGGCAGCGAGCGGGGCGGTTTCGGCACGGCCGACGTCGAGGGCGGCATGGCCGTTCTGGCGCTGGATCATCCGGCGATGGACGCCGTCGGCTGGCGGGTGTCTCCCGACGGCTCGGTCAGCTTCGTCTTCAACCAGGCGCCGCCGCTGGTGCGCGAACCGGGGTTGGGCGGGGCGCTGGTTCCGGGCGTGCAGACGCCGACGCGGATGCGCCTGTCGCTGGCCGCCGACGGCACGCCCGCCGTCGCCCTGTCGGACAGGAACGACAAGCCGCGCCTGCGCCTGACCGTGACCGAGGAAGGCTTCGGCGCCATCCAGTTCCTGAACGCCGAGGGGCAGGTGATCCACACGATCGCGCCGGAGGCCGACCTGCCGTCGAACTGACCGAACAATGCTCTTGCAGTGTTGATTGGTTCGTGATTTGTTCTCTCGGTGCGGGAGGGAACGGCATGGTCGCGCGGGTGGTGACGGTGGCTTTCGACGGCGTCGACGCGCGCCGGGTCGATGTAGAGGTCCAGCAGGTCGGTTCGCCCGCCGGGGCCTTCGCCATCGTCGGTCTGCCGGACAAGGCGGTGGCCGAGAGCCGCGAGCGGGTGCGCGGCGCCTTTGCGGGCATCGGCCTGGCGCTGCCGGCCAAGAAGGTGATCGCCAATCTGGCCCCCGCCGACCTGCCCAAGGAGGGCAGTCATTTCGACCTGCCCATCGCCCTGGCCCTGCTGGCCTCCATGGGGGTGATCGGGCCGGACGCTCTGGACGGCTGGGCGGCGGTGGGCGAACTGGGTCTGGACGGCCAGATTGCGGCGGTCGGCGGAACCCTGCCCGCCGCCATGGCGGTGAACGCCATGGGGCTGGGTCTGATCTGCCCCGAGGCCAACGGGCCCGAGGCGGCCTGGGCGGGCGAGGCGCGGCTGCTGGCGCCGCGCTCCCTGATCGGCTTGATCAACCATTTCCGCGGAACCCAGGTGCTGCGTCCGCCTCAACCAGGGCCGGTGCTGGAAGGGCGCACGGTTCCCGACCTGCGTGAGGTCAAGGGACAGGAGGGCGCCAAGCGGGCGCTGGAGATCGCCGCCGCCGGGGGCCACAATCTGCTCGAACCATGGTCGATTGTCATGGTCCGGGCATGGTCTCCCAGACGATCCAGCCAACGATTCCTGCCACCGTCTATGTGCGCTGGTCGTCGGAAGCCCAGACAGGGCGCGACAGCCTTCGGCGCCAGCTTGAGGCGGCCCAGCGGTATGCGGACGAGCATCGTCTCCTCATCGTCGAAACCATCATCGACGAGGCAGTCTCCGCATTCTCTGGTCACCATCTGACCAAGGGTCGGCTCGGACAGTTCATCCGTCGTGTTGAGGATCGTGCTGTCGCGATGCCGCACGTCCTGATCTGCGAGAGTCTGGACCGACTTAACCGTCAGGCCCCTCTTGATGCTCTGGCCCCATTCATCGGTCTGATCAACGCGGGCATCACGCTGGTCACTTTAACGGATCGACAGCAATTCACGCGCGAGAGCATGGGAGAGGATGGCGGGCTTCGCCTCCTCGGAAGCCTCATCGTCATGCTTCGCGCTCACGAGGAGTCGGCTACCAAAAGTAAAAGGGTTCGGGCCGCGTGGGAGCGGAAGCGGCGTGAAGCCGACGTCCGCAAACTGACCAAGACATGCCCGGCATGGCTTCGTCTTGCCCCGGATCGGTCGAAGTTCGAGATCGTGGAAGAGCGCGCTGATATCGTTCGACTGATCTTCGCCGAGACGGCCTCGGGGATCGGCAAAGGGTCGATTGCAGCACGACTAAATGACGCGGGCGTTCCGCCCTTCCGAGGCAAGAATGGCTGGCATGCCAGCTACATCCAGAAGCTCCTCTCCAGCGATGCGGCCCTCGGCATCTATCAGCCCCACACCATGGAGGGTGGGCGCAGAGTTCCGGCCGGTCCTCCGGTCCCCAGCTACTTCCCTCCCATCATCGCCGAGAGCCTCGCACTCAAGGCGAGAGCCGCGATCATCGCCCGCAGACACGGAGCCGCCGGTCGCAAAGGCGCCAACTTCAGGAACATCCTCACCGGAATAGCTCAATGCGCCGCCTGTGGCGGCAGCATGACCTACGTCGGCAAAGGTGATGCGGAACGGTATCTGGCGTGCTCGTCTGCTCGGCGGCGACGCGGCTGTAGCTGCCGCGCCCTCTTCAACTTCAATGAGGCAGAGCGGCAGTTTCTGGATGCCGCGATGCGGGTGGACCCGAAGGCGCGGAACGCGCCCGCTGCCAGCAGAACGCGGGACGAACTGCACCGAGTTCAGCGAGACGTGGTGCGGCTGTCTGGCCGCCTGACGAAGCTGCTGGCGTCGTTCGAGAACGACTCGACAGATGAAGTCGTGGCGGCGGTCGCGGCTGCTCGTGACCTACTTCGGCTGGCTCGGATCGAAGAGGGCAGGCTCAAGGACGTCCTTGTCGTCGAAGAGCATGGTGCTGGCCTTCCAGACCTCCAAGCTGCCATCGAGGAGTTGCGAGACCCAGACCTGCCAACGTGCAGGTCATCGAAATTTCTCGTGCGCGCCCGGATCGCCCATGCGGCAAAAGCGGCCGGGTTCACAGCAGTTTTCCACGAGCATCACCGTCGCGTTGAACTGCGATGCGTCGGCTACGAAGGCGCGATCTGGTTTAGCTGTTCGCCTCAACGTGGTGACCCGAAGCGTGACCCGCTTGGCCGCTTCGCCAAGCGGGCACACGACGGATGAACTGTCCGAGCCGACCCTTGGTCAGATGGTGACCAGAGAATGCGGAGACTGCCTCGTCGATGATGGTTTCGACGATGAGGAGACGATGCTCGTCCGCATACCGCTGGGCCGCCTCAAGCTGGCGCCGAAGGCTGTCGCGCCCTGTCTGGGCTTCCGACGACCAGCGCACATAGACGGTGGCAGGAATCGTTGGCTGGATCGTCTGGGAGACCATGCCCGGACCATGACAATCGACCATGGTTCGAGCAAGGTGTAGTCGATTGG
>DJDA01000077.1 GCA_002430835.1 Brevundimonas sp. UBA5936 | reverse complement strand
GGCACGCCGTTGGCGGCGGCGTATTTCTTGACGAAGTGATCGGCCAGCACCGCGATATCGCCGGGACGTTCGCGCAAGGACGGCAGGCGCAGGTTCACCACGTTCAGTCGATACAGCAGGTCTTCGCGGAACGTCCCCTCGGCCACCGCCTTGGCCAGGTCGCGGTTGGAGGTGGCGATGATGCGAATATTGACGGGCACGGGCTTGGTGCCCCCGACGCGGTCGATCACCCGCTCCTGAATGGCGCGCAGCAGCTTGGCCTGCAGCCGGGCGTCCATCTCGCTGATTTCGTCCAGCAGCAGGGTGCCGCCGTCGGCCTCCTCGAACTTGCCGATGCGGCGCGCCACGGCGCCGGTGAAGGCGCCCTTCTCGTGCCCGAATAGTTCGGATTCCAGCAGATTGTCGGGGATGGCGGCGCAGTTGACGCTGATGAAGGCCTTGTCCGCACGGCGCGAGTGCGTGTGCAGATAGCGCGCCATCACCTCCTTGCCCACGCCGCTTTCGCCGGTGATCAGGATGGAGGCTTCCGAACGCGCCACCTGATCGGCCAGCTGGATGACATGCTTCATCGCCGGATCGGCCGAGATCATCGGCCGTTCGTCGTCGGCCACGGCGGACAGGACGGCGGCGATCAGGTCCGCCTCGGGCGGCAGGGGGATGAACTCCTTGGCCCCGGCGCGGATGGCGTCGGCCGCCTCGCGCGCGTCAGCGTCGACGCCGCAGGCGACGACCGGCACATGGATGCGCTCGGCGTCGTTGGCGGCGATCAGGGCGGCGATGTCGATGCGGTAGTCGACCATCAGCAGGTCCGCGCCCTGCCCCCGGCGCAGTTGCTCGGTCGCCTGATCGGCGCGCTCGACGTGCTGGACCTTGGCGCCGTGCGCCATGGCCATCTTCACCGCCGTCGCCAGCTGGCCGCTTAAACGGCCCACCACCAGAAGACGCATCGCCCTACTCCTTCAAAATCCTGTCCGTGACGGGGCGGCCGATCAGGCGCCCTTGTCCTCGGTCTTGATGATTTCCGTCATGGTCACGCCCAGCCGGTCCTCGACGACGACGACCTCGCCGCGCGCCACCAGGCGGTTGTTGACGAAGATGTCGATCGCCTCGCCGACCTTGCGGTCCAGCTCCAGCACCGAGCCCTTGTTGAGCTTCAGCAGCTGGGCGACCGACATATTGGCCTTGCCCAGCACGGCCGAGATATTGACCGGCACGTCGAAGACGGGCGCCAGATCGACAGCCGACTTCTCGCCGCCCTCGTCAGCCAGGTTCAGGGCGGTGGACTCGCCGAATTCCTCAAGCGAAAGATCGTCGGTGGCCATCAGAAGCCCCTTCTGTCATGAGCGCCGCCTTCGAGGGGCGGCTCGGCGTGGCCGGCTTCGGCGGCCAGGGCGGCGTTGAGCGCGGCGACCACACGGGCCTCGGCTTCGGCCGGATCGAATTCAGCGCGGCCGTCGGCCCATTCCAGGGCGAAGGCGGCGGCGGGCAGGTGCGGCTCGTCGCGGAACACCACCAGTCCCGAGAACCCCGCCTGGGCGCACAGGGCCTCGATCTGGGCGCGGCCTTCGTCATCCAGCCCCGAGGCGCGAACCAGAAGGCGCGGCGTCGCGTCCATCTCCTGTCCCAGGGCCTCGATGGCGGCCTCGAGCGGACGGCGCGGAAAGCGATCGAAGGCGGCTGAACCGATGACCCGCGCGGCGGCCAGGGCCAGTTCGGCGGATTCGCGACGGTGCGACTCGGCCACGCCGCGCAACAGGGTCGCGGCCTGCGCCGTCGACTGGGCCAGGATGGACAAGGCGCCGGCGCGCAGGGCCTCGACCTCGGACAAGGCCTGCTGGCGGGCCTCCAGCCGCGCCTGAGCGACCAGGGCCTCGACCTCGGCCGGGGCGAAGGACCGCTTGGCCGGCTGCCAGGTCGAGGCGCGCAGCACGGCGCCGTCAGCCCCGAACTCGGTGTCGAAGGCGAAGGGGACGGCGGTGGAGGGAAGCGCGCTCATGTCAGTAGATCAACTCGTCATCGCCGCCCTGGCCGGCCAGCATGATGTCGCCCCGCGCCGCCAGATCCTTGGCCACCTGGACCATGGCCATCTGGGCGTTGTCGACGTCCTTGAGGCGGACAGGCCCCATGGAATCCATGTCCTCGCGCATGATCTTCGAGGCGCGCTCGGACATGTTGGAGAAGAACATTTCGCGCAGGGGATCCGAAGCGCCCTTCAGCGCCAGCCCCAGCTGGTCCTTCTCGACCGCCCGCAGCAGGGTCTGCACCCCGCCGGGATCGAGGCGCGACAGATCCTCGAACACGAACATCAGGGCGCGGATACGCTCGGCCGCGTCGCGGTTGCGTTCCTCCAGCGCGCCGATGAAGCGGGCCTCGGTCTGGCGGTCGAAGCTGTTGAAGATGTCGGCCATCAGCTCATGGCTGTCGCGCTTGGACGTGCGCGCCAGGTTGGACATGAACTCGCTGCGCAAGGTCTGTTCGATCTTGTCGAGAATGTCGCGCTGCACCGGCTCCATGCGCAGCATCCGCTGGACGCATTCCAGGGCGAAGTCCTCGGGCAGAGCCGTCAGCACGCGCGAGGCGTGGTCCGGCTTGATCTTCGACAAGACGACCGCGACCGTCTGCGGATATTCGTTCTTCAGATAGTTAGCGAGCACGGCCTCGTTCACATTGCCGAGCTTGTCCCACATGGTGCGACCGGCCGGACCGCGGATCTCCTCCATCAGGGCCTCGACCCGATCGCCGGGCATGAAGGAGGCCAGCAGACGCTGCGTCTGCTCATAGGAGCCCATCAGCGAGCCGGACCCGCCGATGCCGGAGACGAACTCGACCAGCACCTCTTCGACCACGGCGGCGGTGACGGTGCCCAGCCCCGCCATGGCCTGAGAGACCTCCTTGATCTCTTCGTCGTCGAGCTGCTGCCACAGGGCGGTGTGCTCTTCGCCCAGAGACAGCAGAACGACGGCGGCCTTTTCAGGCCCCGTCAGCTTCTTGGCGTCGTCTACCGCAGCACCCTTTGACACCAGCCGCGCCGCCATCAGCTTTCATGCATCCACGAGCGCAGGATCGCCGTGGATTCCTCTGGATGGCTGTCGACGAAATCGGCGACCTTCTTGATGGAGGAGGCCTTCACCTGGCCCTCGATGCGGGCGATGTCGATGCGCTGCTCCATGTCGCTGGGGCCCGCCAGCATGGGCGCGCCGCCCGGCAGGGTTCCGCCGACGATCTGGGTGTCCAGGGCGGTCACGGGAATGCCGCCGGCGCCGGCCAGAGCGGGCGCGCCGCCAGAACCCGTCGCCGCTTTCAGCAGCGGACGCAGGACGAAGAAGACCAGCACGAAGCCCGTGACAGCCAGGATCAGCAGCTCGACCCCGCGCATAATGTCGTTCTTGTCGAAGGCGAACATCGAGGAGCCTTCCTCGGCGCCCGGCGCGGCCGACGGCTCGCGATTGAAGCGGACGTTGACCACCTCCAGCTTATCGCCACGCGTCTCGTCGATGCCGACGGCGGCGGCGACCAGGGCCTTGATCTGCTGCACTTCCTCGGCCGTGCGGGCGGCGTAGGCGGGCTCGCCCTTGCCGTCGGCGGCAGGGGTGTATTTGCCGTCGACCGCGACCGAGACCGACAGCTTCTTGACCTCGCCTGGCTCCTTCACCGTCGTGGTGGTGGTGTTGGAGATTTCGTAGTTGGTCGTCTCGGTGTTTTCCGAGTTGGTGGAGCCGATCGGCGTGGTGTTCGGGGCCTCGCCGCCGGGAATGTTGTTGGTGGCGGTGACGCCGCCGTCCTGCTGGCCGGTCGTGTCCTGCGACTGGCTGCCGTTGGTCGATGTCGAGCGGACGACCTGGCCGTCCGGATCGAACTTCTGCTCCTGGGTGGTCGAGCGGCTGTGGTCGATGTCGGCCGTCACCTGCACGCGCGCCGCGCCGGCGCCGACGACGCCCTCGACGATGTCCTTGATGCGGGCCTGCATCTGGGCCTCGGTCGAGGCCTTGGACGCCTCGGCGGTGGCCGAGGTGAAGCCCGTGTCCTCGGACCCTGCCGCCAGGGTGCGGTTGGCCTGGTCCGTCACCGTGACCTTGTCCGGCTTCAGGTTCGGCACGGACGAGGCGACGACGTTGCGGATGGCGCGCACCTGATCGGCCGACAGGTCGCGGCCCGACAGCCCCACCACCACGGCGGCGGTCGGGTCGATGGCGGCGGCCTGGAACATCTCACGACGCGGCATGGTGATGTGGACGCGGGCCGAAGAGATGCCGCGCATCGACATGATGGTGCGCGCCAGCTCGCCCTGCAGGGCGCGCTGCTCGTTCAGGTTCTGCTGGAACTCGGTCTGGCCCAGCACCGATTGATTGTCGAAGATCTCGTAGCCGACGCTGCCCGAGGTCACGAGCCCCTTGCCCGCCAGCATCAGGCGCGCCGTGCCCACCTCGTCGCGGCTGACGAAAATGGTCGAGCCGTCGCCCTTGGAGGAATATTTGATGCCCGCCTGGTCCAGGGCGGCGCTGATCTCAGAGGCTTCGCGCAGGTCGAGATTGGAATAGAGCAAGGCGTCCGGCGCCTGGCCCACGCGCAGCATGACGGCGACCAGCACGGCGGCCACGCCCGCAGCCACGCCCAGGATGGCGGCCAGGCGTCCGATGCCGAACCTTTTCAAAGCTTCCGTGAAGCCGCCCACGCGCCATCGCCCCTGCACACGCGGGACGAACCGTACCCGCTAGGCAGAAACTGCCGCCTGGATGGTAAATGCGGCGTTAAGAGGCGTTAAAGAATGGGAGGCGGAGCCGCTGGCGCAGGCCCAAAAATGATAAAGGGGCGCGGACTTATGGCCCGCACCCCTCAGGCGCCCCCCGGCGCCCGCCCGCCTCTCGAGAGAGGCAGGCTAGCTGGTCAAAGGTCGATCAGACCTTCAAACTTTAGATCTTTAGGGCCGCGGCCTTCTTGTCGGCGGCGGCCTGGATGCGGGCCTCAGCGATGGCGTCGGCGATCAGGTGGGTCGGCTTGTTCTCGGAGACCGAACGCTCGAGGATTTCCTCGAAGGTCTCCATCAGGCGCGACAGCTTGCCTTCGACCCACGAGGCGTCATAGGCGCCGCCGGTCTGACGGGCGTTCATTTCCGAGGCGACGTTGATGATGCCGCCGCCGTTGATGACGTAGTCCGGCGCATACAGCACGCCGCGCTTGAACAGTTCGTCGCCGATGTCGGCCGTGGCCAGCTGGTTGTTGGCGGCGCCGCAGACGGCCTTGACCTTCAGGCGGTCCAGCGTCTGCGGGTTCAGGGTCGCGCCCAGGGCGCACGGGGCGTAGATGTCGGCGGCGACGTCATAGATGGCGTCCGGGGCGACGATTTCGGCGCCCGTCTTGGCGGCGACGGCTTCCAGGTTGGCCTGGTTGACGTCGGTGATGATCAGCTTGGCGCCGGCCTTGTGCAGCATGTCGGCCAGATAGGCGCCGACGTGACCCACGCCCTGCAGGGCGACGGTCAGGCCGGTCATGTCGTTCTGGTTGAACAGGCGACGCGCGACGACCAGGTTCGAGCGGAACACGCCCTCGGCGGTGACCGGGCTGGGATCGCCCGAGGCTTCCGGACCGTCCTTCAGGCCCAGGACGAATTCGGTGACCTTGCGCGCTTCGGCGATGTCCTCGACCGAGGTGCCGACGTCTTCGGCCGCGTAGTAGTGACCGCCCAGGCCGTTCAGATAGCGACCGAAGGCGTGGAACAGCTCAGGCGACTTCTGGGTGCGGCTGTCGCCGATGATGACCGACTTGCCGCCGCCCATTTCCAGATCCGCGACGGCGTTCTTGTAGCTCATGCCCTTGGACAGGCGCAGCACGTCTTCCAGCGCCTCAGCGGCGGTGGCGTAGTTCCACATGCGAGTGCCGCCGACGGCCGGACCGCGCGCGGTCGAGTGCACCGCAACAATCGCCTTCAGGCCGGTTTTCTCGTCATAGAAGGCGTGGACGCCTTCATGGTTCGAGAAAGAAGGAGAATCAAACAGCGTCTTGCCCATGACAGGCCTTTCCTGGGGTACTTTTTTGTGCGGAAGGACATACGCGCAGCCTGACCAAACGGCAAGCATCACCATGCAGCCGCCCCAGGCTTCTAGGAAACCTGCGGAAAACGCCTCCGCTTTCCGCAGGTTTTGCGTTCAGCGCGCCTTGGGATCAGCCTGCAACGCGGGCAGGATCGCCGGCGCGCCGGACGGCAGGGGCCGAGTCGAGTCGCGCAGCCAGGCCTCGACGTCGGCGAAGACGATCTCGGCCTGAAGGTCGCGGTTCAGGATGTGCCAGCCGTCGGCGTAATAGCCCGTCGTCAGGTTCGACCGCTCGCCCGCCTGCTCCAGCGCGCGGCGCATGGGGCGTTTGGTGATGATCTGATCATGGGCGCCGTACAGCAGCAGGGTCGGCTTCTCGACACGGCCCAGGCGCTGGGTCGCCGTCTCCATCAAGTCGACCAGGCCGTACAGGGAATCGAACCGCGTCGACAGGATCGACAGGGGGTCGCGGCCGTTGCGGATCAGCTCCAGCGTATTGTCCGAGGCGCGGATGTCGCGCACGGCGAAGGACGGCGGCTCGACCCGCTTGGCGCCCATCATGCGCGCGGCGGTCCACAGGCCCGCGCTATTGAAGGCGCTCTGGCTGGACCAGCCCCAGACGCCGGGCGCCAGCAGCACCACCCGATCAGCGTCCGGCGGCGCGTCGGAGCCGAAGGCGGCGATGGTCGAGGAGCCGCCCATGCTCTCGCCCGCCACCACGATCAGGGCGTTCGGCCGCTCGGCGCGAACGAGGGCGACGATGGTGCGCAGATCCTGGCTAGTCAGGCTTTCGGCCGCGAACTCGCCCCGGTTCGGGGCCAGGCCGAAGCCGCGCTGGTCATAGGCCCAGGTCTCGATGCCTCGCTGCGCCCACCACGGCCCGGCGAAGCGGAAGGAGGCGTAGTGGTCGTTGAAACCGTGCAGGGCGACGATGACGGCCCACGGCGCCTGACCTTCCGGGCTCCAGCGCAGATAGGGCAGCCGCGCCCCGTCCTGCACCACAAAAGCGCCGCGTCCCAGGGTTCCCGTCTCAATGTGCGGCCCGTTGAACCCGTTGGGCGGCGTCAACGGCGGCTGGACGTGCGGCGTGGCGCAGGCGGCTAGAGCGAGAGAGAGGAACGCGGCGGCGATCACACCTCTTCCTTCTCCCCTTGAGGGAGAAGGTGGGCGCCGAAGGCGCTCGGATGAGGGGGCTGTATCAGCGGGCAGAACGGCCGATGATGAGGGCGAAGCAGGCAGCCCCCTCATCCGTCTCGCTCCGCGAGCCACCTTCTCCCTCAAGGGGAGAAGGAAAAATCGATGTGTCACGCCAGCATCTCCTTCACCCGTTGCCGAAGGTAGGGCAGAATCTCCGCCTCAAACCACGGGTTTTTCTTCAGCCAGGCCGTATTGCGCCAGGACGGATGCGGCAGAGGCAGAATGGCGGGCGCATAGTCACACCAAGCGCGGACCGTCTCGGTCATGTTTGCCTTGGCCGCCGCGCCCAACGCCCAGGCCTGGGCGTAGCCGCCGACCAGCAGGGTCAGCTCGACATTGGGCAGCTCGGCCAGCAGACGCGGCCGCCACAGCTCGGCGCAGCGGCGCGGCGGGGGATAGTCGCCGCCCTTGGGATCGGTGCCGGGGAAGCAGAAGGCCTGCGCCGCCACGCCGAGGCGCGGGTCGCCGTAGAAGGTCGCCTCGTCCACCCCCATCCAGTCGCGCAGGCGAACGCCGGACGGGTCGGTGAAGGGCAGGCCGCTTTCATGCACCCGCCGCCCCGGCGCCTGGCCGCAGATCAGCAGGCGCGTCTCAGGCGCGACCATGACCACCGGGCGCGGCGTGTGGGGCAACTGGCCCAGGCACGCCCGGCAGGCGCGGATCTCGGCCAGGAGCGCGTCCAGGCCGTTGTCCGGTTCAGTCGAAATCGTCATCCGAAGCTTCGACCGGCGGCAGGGCCGCCAGGGCCGCGGCCGTCTCGGCCTCGGTCGGCAGGCGCAGGCGGATCACGCCGCGGAAGTTGTTGGGATCGACCGCCTTGCCCTTCTTGGTGATGGTCAGCTTGCCCTGACGCATCAGGCCCAGGGCCGTCGCTTTCACCTTGGGCAGCAGGCGTTGCCACTGCTCGGGCTGCAATTCCTTGGCCACGTCGGCCGGTTCAATGCTCTTGCCGCCGACGTTCTTGGGGTCGGCCTTGGCCAGTTTTTCGAAAATGGCCGCTTCGATTGGATCGCTCATAGGCGCTATATGCTGCACCGCGAGATCGGAAAGAAGGCAAAACCGACATGGCCGAGATAATCACCGTCACCGAGGGCGAGTTCGCCGGTTGGCAGACCTATGACCTGCGCGACACCTTCGACGTGGTGGTGGGGCCCTTCTACGGCAAGCCCGATCCCGACGGGCACATGCGCTGCGCGTTCCGCGCCGAACAGAAGCACATGAACGCCGGCGGCCGGATGCACGGCGGCTGTCTGATGACCTTCGCCGACATCGCCATGTTCCAGATCGCCTATCAGGAGATGGAGGGCGCCTCGGGCGTGACAGTGCAACTCGACTCCACCTTCATCGACGGCGCCTATGTGGGCGAACTAATCGAGGCGACCGGCCAGGTGACCAAGGCGGGCAAGAGCCTGATCTTCGTGCGCGGCCAGATCACCACCGGCGAGCGGCTGCTGATGACCTTCTCGGGCGTGATCCGGAAGTTCACGCCGCGCGGTTGAACCGTACGCCCAGCGCCAGGGCCATGGCGATGGCGGCCGCCGGCCACAGGGCGATCAGCCCCAGGCGGCCATAGACGACCGCGCCCATCAGCGCGCCTCCGGCCAGCCCCGACCAAAGCGCCATATAGGGCCGGAACGCCCAGGGATCGCCGCCGCGCACGGCCGCAGCCAGGGCGTGGCCGGTCTTGATCAGGGTTCCAGTCATATAGGTCAGGCTGACCCCGACCTCGCCGTCGCGCAGGAAGACCGAGTTCTCGACCGCCATGGCCAGGACCATCAGGCCGATCGCCAGGGGCGCGATCCCCGCCCCCGCCGCCACGGCGGCCCCGGCCAGCA
>DJDA01000075.1 GCA_002430835.1 Brevundimonas sp. UBA5936 | reverse complement strand
CGGGCTGCGGGTGCTGTGCGTGGACAATGAACCCGCCATCCTCGACGCCCTGACGGCCCTACTGGACCGCTGGGGCGCGCAGGCCGTGACGGCGCGGTCGGTCGCGGATGCGCGCGCGGCGGTCGGCCCCTTCGACGCGGCCCTGGTCGACCTGCACCTGGGCGACGACGAGCCGGACGGCCTGGCCGCCGTGGACTGGCTGCGCGCGCGCGGGGTCAGGCGCATCGCGCTCGTCACCGCCGACACCCGCGATGGTCTGAAAGAGAAGGCGACGGCTGCGGGCGCCGTTCTGCTGCCCAAGCCGGTCAAACCGGCGGCGCTGAAGGCGTTCCTACGCAGCTGAGACTCACAGGCCCATGCAGAGGTATTTGATCTCCAGATAATCCTCGATGCCGTGGCTGGAGCCTTCGCGGCCGAGGCCGGATTGCTTGATCCCGCCAAACGGCGCGACCTCGGTGGAGATCAGGCCGGTGTTGATGCCGATCATGCCGGTCTCCAGCGCTTCGGCCACGCGCCAGACGCGGCTCAGGTCGCGGGCGTAGAAATAGCCGGCCAGGCCGAAGATGGTGTCGTTGGCCAGGGCGATCCCTTCCTCCTCCGTCTCGAAGCGGACGACGCCGGAGACGGGGCCGAAGGTCTCTTCGCGGCACATCTGCATGTCCTGGGTCACGCCCGACAGGACCGTCGGCTGGAAGAAGGTCATGCCCAGATCATGGCGTGCGCCGCCGGTCAGCAGGGTCGCGCCCTTGGCGAGGGCGTCGGCGACGTGCTCCTCGACTTTCTTCACCGCCTTTTCGTCGATCAGGGGGCCGATCTGCACGCCGTCGTCCAGGCCGTTCCCGACCTTCAGCGCCTGCGTGGCCTTGGTCAGCTTGGCGACGAATTCATCGTGGACGGCGGCCTGGACGTAGAAGCGGTTGGTGCAGACGCAGGTCTGGCCCGCATTGCGGTATTTGGAGGCCACGGCGCCTGCCACGGCGGCGTCGATGTCGGCGTCGTCGAAGACCAGGAAGGGGGCGTTGCCGCCCAGCTCCAGGCTCATCTTCTTGATGGTCTGCGACGACTGCTCCATCAGCAGGCGGCCGATCTCGGTCGAGCCGGTGAAGCTGATCTTGCGCACCGTCTCATTGGAGGTCAGTTCGCCGCCGATGGCCGAGGCCGAGCCGGTGACGACGTTGAACAGGCCGGGCGGCAGGCCCGCCTCTTCCGCTAGAACCGCCAGAGCCAGGGCCGACAGCGGCGTCTGGCTGGCGGGCTTCAGCACGACGGCGCAACCGGCGGCCAGGGCCGGGCCGACCTTGCGGGTGATCATGGCGGCGGGGAAGTTCCACGGGGTGATTGCCCCCACCACCCCGACCGGCTGGCGCAGCGTCACCAGCCGCTTGGAGGCGTCATGCGTCGGGATGACCTCGCCGTAGGTGCGTTTGCCCTCTTCGGCGAACCATTCGATGAAGCTGGCGGCATAGGCGATTTCGCCCTTGGCTTCGGTCAGGCTCTTGCCCTGTTCGCGGGTCAGCAGGCGGCCCAGGGCGTCCTGCTCGCTCATCATCAGATCGAACCAGCGGCGCAGGATGCGGGCGCGTTCGCTCGCCGTCTTCGCGGCCCAGGGCTTCATCGCGGCCTCGGCGGCGGCGACGGCGCGGAGGGTCTCAGGGGCGCCCATGTCGGGGACGGTCGCCAGCACCTCGCCTGTGGCCGGGTTGGTTACTTCGATGGTTCCGCCGCCGTCGGCGTCGATCCAGCGGCCGTCGACATAGGCCTGATGACGCAGCAGGCGGGCGGGATCGGACATGGGGCGGCTCCTTGGTCGCGGTCGGGGAGCCGACATAACGCGCCGGAGCGGGCGCGGCTGCAAGAAGACGAAACGTCTAGCTGAGCATCAGCCCCATGCGGACCAGGGCCGGCAGGCTGTCGGCCTCCATCTTGGTCATGACCTTGGCGCGGAAGACCTCGACCGTGCGGGGGCTGATCTTCAGGTCCAGAGCCATCTCCTTGTTGGAGGCGCCGGCGACCAGGGCGTCGAAGACCTGGCGCTCGCGCGGGGTCAGGCGGCCTAGGCGCAGGCGGGTTTGCTGGCGGGTCTGCTGGCGGGCGTCCAGGTCGCCGAGCTGGGCCAGGCAACCCTTCACCACCTCGACCAGACGGGCGGGGTCGAAGGGCTTTTCGATGAAGTCCACGATGCCGGTCTTCATCATCTGCACCGCCATGGAGACGTCGGCGTGGCCGGTGATGACGATGACGGGCCAGGTCTCGCCGCGCAGTTCGGCCAGGCGGCGCACGATCTCAGTCCCGTCCATGCCCGGCATCCGCACGTCGGTTATGACGCAGGCCGAGGCGTCCTCGGGCAGGGCGGCGAAGAACTCGGTTCCGCTGGCGAAGCCGCGCGCGCGCACGCCCCGCCCGCGCAGCACGCGCAACAGGGCGTCGCGCACGGCCGGATCGTCGTCGATGACGAAGACGGAATGATCGCTCACGCGGTCGTGGCCTCCTGGTCCAAGGGCAGGGTGAAGAAGAAGGCGGCGCCGCCCAGGGCCTGGCTGCGGCCCACGTTCAGGACGCCGCCGTGCCGTTCGACGATGGTGCGGGTGACGGACAGGCCCAGGCCCATGCCGCCGGGCTTGGTGCTGGTCATGGGCTGGAACAGGCGGTCGCGCTGATCGTCGGCGACGCCGGGGCCGTTGTCTTCGATGCTGATGCGATAGCCGTCGGCTTCTGTGCGGCCCAGAATGCTGACCTGGGCGCCCTGGCAGCCGGCCGCCGCTTCGACGCCGTTGCGGACCAGATTGACCACGGCCTGCTGGAACTGGATGCGGTCGGCCCGCACCCGGTCGCAATCCGGGGCCATGTCGATACGCAGCGTGACCTTCTGGGCCTGACCGATGCGCGTCAGGATCTGCTTCATGTTCTCGATCATGTCCGAGGCGCTTTCACCGCCCAGGGAGCCGGTTTCCTGGGTCAGGAAGGCGCGGATGCGGCGGATGATCTCTCCGGCGCGAAGAAGCTGGCCTTGAGCCAGGTCCAGGGTGCGGCAGGCGCTGTCGCCCAGGGAGCCGGCCTTCTCCATGTCGGTCCGGCTGGCGTGCATATAGCCGCTGGCCGCGCTCAGGGGCTGGTTCAACTCATGGGCCAGGGTGGCGGCCATCTCGCCGAGAGAGTTCAGCCGCCAGACGGTGTTCAACTGGGCGTGCAGTTCGCGGGCCTGAGCCTCGGCGGCGTAACGGAGCGTCAGGTCGGCCAGGCCCAGGGCCACATGATCCCTGTCCGATCCGCCGGGCGTCATGCCGAACTGAATGCCGACCGGGAAAGTCGATCCGTCCGCGCGTTGCCCGATCCAGTAGCCGGAGTCGGCTTCCAGCAAGCCGGACTGCGTCCCGGACGCGGCGAGGGCGGCGATGTCGAAGCCGGGCACGATCTCGGCGAAAGGCCGTCCTAGCGCCTCGTCCTGCGTGATCTTCAGCATGGCGAGCGCCGTGTCGTTGAGCCGCGAGATCGCGCCCTCGCGCGTCAGCATCAGGGTCGGCGTCGACAGGAAGGCGACATTCAGCATGGCGTCGCGCGCCGCCAGGGCGCCCGCAAGACCGGAAGCCTGCCGCCAGACCAGGATCAAAGCCGCCACAGCCGCCAGCGCAAGCATCAGGGCGATCAGGGTCAGGCTGTGCGAGAGAGACGGCGCCGCCAGTCCCAGCATCAGGGCCGCGACGGCGAGCAGGACGCACGCCAAGGCGATAGCCGCCGCCCAAGGGCGAGGGGTTGGCGTGACGTCAGGGGAGCGGCGGTCCAATACTGAGTAAATCGAACTTGTCCTCGCTTCCCGTTAGATCAGGAGGCGAGCCCTTCCGTGTCGTCGTCGTCATGAGGCCGGTAAGGGAGGTTTATTAGATAGGTCTCGGCTAACATGCAATTGTCGCGGACAGTTCTTTGTGAGCTGAAAAAACGAACATTTCTGTCATAACGACGATATGCATGATCTTCGGTGTCATGGTTACTGTGCCGTTAAGAATTATGACGACGTTCTGCCGGAAGAAATCAGTACGTCGCAGGCGCGCATCGCGAATTGCGGATTTCTACGTACGGACGAATTTACGATTGTCTACCGTTGTTCCGCGCAGAAGGGGATCAGTCTCAAAGAGGTCTGAATGTCCTTCCAAGTTATCGCTCGACGCCAGAAGGGCGTTCGTGCGCTCCGTAACCCGCTCACGGGCGGTTTGATTATTACTCTGTCAGCGGCGCTTGCGGCGCCTGCGACGGCCCAGTCCATCGAAGGCCAGTTGGGCCTCGCCAGCGAATACGTCGGCAAGGGCCTGGGCAAGAGCGCTGGCGATCCCAGCCTGAACGCCAGCCTCGAGGCGTCCTACGGCGACTTCTACGGCAGCGTCTTCGCCTCGACGGCCAAGCTGTCTCAAGGCTCCGACGCCGAGATCGTGACGGCGCTGGGCTGGCGGCCCAAGGCGGCGGGCGTGGCCTTCGATCTGTCGGTCGTGAACCGCGACCTGCCGGGCACGCGCTCGGGCGTCGACGCCAACTATTGGGAATATCAGGCCGACGCCGCCCGCAAGTTCGGGCGCGTCTCCGGGCGGCTGCGGATCAACTACACGCCCGACGGTTTCGCCGCGACCAAGGAAGCCTGGTGGATCGAGGCCCAGGCGTCGACGGCCCTGGGGCCGCGCACCAAGGCGTCGGCCGCCTTCGGCGTGCGATCGGCGGACGGCGGGGCGGACTACAACGCCTGGAATCTGGGCGTGAAGCACAACCTGAGCGAGCGATGGGCCATCGACGCGCGCTGGTACGACACCGACAGCCATGCACTTGGCGACAACTACGACGGGCGCCTGGTGGGGGCGCTCAGCTTCAACTTCTGATCGAAAGCCGGTTCGGCTCTCAAGAGAATCTTCACGGGGGGTGAGTTAGATGGACGCCATGCTGAGCGACCTTAAGATCGAAAAGAAACTGATGGCGGCCTTTGCGGTCGTCATCCTGGCCATCGTCGCCATGGGGCTGACGGTGTTTTTGCAGATTAACGCCCTGGATGCGGCGCGGGCGGACCGAGCGCGCGCGGGCGTCGTCCAGCGCGAGGCCGAGGCGGCGCAATTCTATCTGGCGCGGCAGGAGGCCAGCTATCGCGGCTTCCTGGTGTCGCGCGACCCCTATTATCTGCAACGGCTGGAAGAGCACCGGCAGAGCTTCAACAAGAGCCTCGATCGCGTGACGCAGCTGGACCGCGCCAGCGCCGCGCAGGTGCGCGCGGCTCGGACCGCCGCGGACGAGTGGAACAAGCAGGTGGTCCAGCGCGGCCAGGCCCTGGTCGCGGATCAGGCCGGCTGGATGCAGGCCATCGCCATGGTCGGTCGCAACGGCGAGGCTGACAAATTCATCGACCCGGCCGAAAGCGCCCTGAACGGCCTGATCGAGAAGAAGGTCCAGGAAAGCCGCATCTATACCGAGACCCAGGTGTCGGTCGCCAGGACGGCCCGCATGGTGCTGATCGGCGGCCTGGTGCTGGCGCTGGCGCTGGCGGCCGGCATGGCCGTGATGCTGACCAATATCCTGGCCAAGCCGCTGACGGCGATGACGGCGGCCATGCGCCGCCTGGCGTCGGGCGACACCTCGGTGGCCGTGCCGGCCGCCGGCCGCAAGGACGAGGTGGGTCAGATGGCCGCCGCCGTCCAGACCTTCAAGGACGCCGCCATCGCCAAGGACCGCCTGGAGGCCGAAGCCGTCGCCCAGCGTCAGGCCGCCGAGGACGAGCGCGCCCGCGTCGAAGCCGAGAAGGCCCGCGAGGCTGAAGACGACAAGGTGGCCATCACCGCTCTGGCTCAGGGTCTGGGCGCCATGGCCAACGGCGACCTGACCCATCGCATCGACGTCGCCTTCGCGCCCAAGGCGGCGCAGCTGAAGGCCGATTTCAACGCCGCCATCGCCCAGCTGGAGAAGGCCATCGCCGCCGTGACGGCCAATGTCGCGGCCATCCGCTCGGGCTCGGGCGAGATCAGCCAGGCCTCCGACGATCTGTCGCGCCGCACTGAGCAGCAGGCCGCCAGCCTGGAAGAAACCGCCGCCGCCCTGGACCAGATCACGGCCACGGTGAACCGCACCGCCGACGGCGCCCGCCAGGCCGCCGGCGTGGTGCAGCAGGCGCGCGGCGAGGCGGAAGCCTCGGGCGCGGTGGTCAGCGACGCCGTCGCCGCCATGACCGCCATCGAACAGTCGTCCGACCAGATCGGCGCCATCATCGGCGTGATCGACGAGATCGCCTT
>DJDA01000060.1 GCA_002430835.1 Brevundimonas sp. UBA5936 | reverse complement strand
GGCGCCGCCCGCCGCCCAGCCGACACCCCAAACTGCGCGCCAGGCCGCGCCCCAGGTTGCACCGCAACCGGCTCGTTCTTCCGCGCCTCAGCCTACGCTGCAAGCGCGGGCGCAGCCGGCCTCGCCTCCGGCCGCTGTGCGCCAAGACCCTGCTGAAAGGGCTAGGATCGAGGAACTGACGCGCCGTCTGAACGGGGCGCCGTCCGCCCCGCAGACGCCGCCGTCGTCAACAACGTCGCAGACCGCTCGAACGCCTGATCAAGCCGCGCCCCAGGCAGCCCCCCAGACCGCATCTCGCCCGACGCCCCCGGCTGCAACTCAGGTCGCGCCGACGCCGCGTTCTCAGGCAACCCCCGTCCCGCGCCCGCAACCGCCGAAGATCGCAGGTCAGGCGCCGCTCGGAACCACTCGACCTCAGGCGGTTCTACCCGCTCCGCCGCCGTCGCCGTCCGCGCCGACGCCGCAAGGCTTGAGCGCCGCCGAACGCGCCGCCTTGCCGTTCATCATTGATCTGCCGCCGGGCTTCCAACTGGTCGAGGGCCGCGCGGTGCCGGGCGCCCATGTCTATTCCGCGCGCAAGGCGGGCAAGACCTATCTGATGATCTACGCCGGGCCGACGTCGCAGTTTCCCATCTATGACGGCGATCATGTGACGGTCGGCGGCCGCGTGTCGGTGGTGACGACCGAGGGGCAGCGCCGCATCGCCATGGAGCACCTGTTCCAGCGTTCGGCGGAGCCCGCCGAGATCCACGTCTGGGTGATGGCTCAGGACGGCGCCGACCGTGACGAGGCCGAGCGCATCGCTCAGACGGTGGATCCCAAATAGGGCCTTACTTCTCGGACCAGACGGCCAGTTCGTTTCCGGACGGGTCGCGGAAGTGGAAGCGCCGCCCGCCGGGGAAGGCGAAGATGGCGTGGGTGATCGCGCCGCCCGCCGCTTCGACCTTGGCCTGCATGGCTTCCAGATCGTGGGCGTAGAGGATGGGCAGGGGCTTGGGCGTCATGGCGTCGGGCGTGAAGCCGCCGTCCAGCCCCTCGCTGAACGCCGCATAGGCCGGGCCGTAGTCCTGGAAGCTCCAGCCGAACGCCTGGGCGTAAAAGGCCTTGTGCGCCGTCAGGTCGGTCGCGGGCAGTTCGAGATAGTCCAGCTTGCCGTCTTCGCGCATGACGAGTCTCCAGAGAAATGGCGGCGGACGCTTGCACGAAGACCGACTCTGCGCAAACCTGCAAATGGTTCGCAGATGCAGGAGTCGGCCCATGATCGTCCTGAGCGCCGGATGCGCTTCACTGGCCTCGCTGATGCAGCGGGATGCGGATGGACGACGCGGGCCTGATACAGAACGGGCGCCGACCGAATCCGACCGACGCCCGCGTCTGATTTCAAAGAACGGCGCGGATCAGCGCGCCGTCTGGGTCTCGCCCGCGCGCCACACGCGATAGCGCACCTCGACGTCCGAGGGCGTGTAGACCACCACCGGCAGGCGCGAGTTGTAGCGGATCAGCGGCTGCTCCTGCGTCGTCACGAAGGCTTCGCGCTCCGAACCGGGCGGGCAACCCATCAGGGTGCTGGCCCCGGCGCCTAGCGCGGGCAGGACATAGTAGTCGTAGCCCCAGCCTTGAGCCGTGCGGGTCTCCAGGCTGCCGCCGAAGAACTGGCGATTGCAGTCGACGGTCTTGGTCTTGCCGAGGATCAGTTCGACCTTCAGCGCGTCCTCGTCCGACTGGGCCGGCAGGTTGATGATGTGGCGGGTCTGGCCCGCCATCGCGGCCGGGAAGGCCTTGAGGTCGACGGACCCGGCCTGGCCGGTCGCGGAGTTGTTCTGGGTCATGACGCCTTCAGCCTGGGCGGTGGCGCAGGCGGTCAGGCTCAAGGCGGCGACGCCGGCGGCGAAGAGGGTAGGGAGTTTCAAGGGGGAGGTCTCCACAGTCAGTAAGCTTGACCGCCGACAACGCCGCAGGCTCAGACCAGTTCCACCGCTATGGCCACCGCCTCGCCGCCGCCGATGCACAGCGAGGCCACGCCCTTCTTGCCGCCGCGCGCCTGAAGCGCCGCCAGCAGGGTGGACAGGATGCGCGCGCCCGAGGCGCCGATCGGGTGGCCCAGCGCCGTGGCGCCGCCGTTGACGTTCAGCTTGGCGCGGTCGATGCCCAGTTCCTGCTGGGCGATCATGGCGACGACGGCGAAGGCCTCGTTGACCTCCCACAGGTCCACGTCCTCGACCGACCAGCCGGCCTTCTTCAGCGCCTTCTGCATGGCCGGGACGGGGGCGGTGGTGAACAGGGCCGGCTCGTGGGCGTGGGCGGCGTGGCTGACCACGCGGGCGACGATGGGCAGGCCCAGGGCCTTGGCCGTGCTTTCGCGCGTCATGACCATGGCGGCGGCGCCGTCGGAGATGGAGCTGGAGTTGGCGGCGGTGACGGCGCCGTCCTTGACGAAGGCGGGCTTCAGCGTCGGGATCTTGGCCGGGTCGGCCTTGCCGGGCTGTTCGTCCTCGCTGACCGTCACCGGGCCCTTGCGGGTGGCGACCTCGACCGGGACGATCTCGGCCTTGAAGGCGCCCGAGGCGATGGCGTTCTTGGCGCGGGTCAGACTTTCGATGGCGTATTCGTCCATCTGTTCGCGAGTGAACTGATACTGGGCCGCCGCGTCCTCGGCGAAGACGCCCATGGCCTTGCCGGGGGAATAGGCGTCTTCAAGGCCGTCCATCATCATGGAATCGACGATGACGTCGTGGCCGATGCGGGCGCCGCCGCGGTGTTTGTTCATCAGATAGGGGGCGCCGGTCATCGACTCCATGCCGCCCGCGACGATGACCTCGGCCGTGCCCGCCAGCAGGGCGTCGTGCGCCATCATGGCCGATTGCAGGCCCGAGCCGCACATCTTGTTCACCGTCGTCGCCTCGACATGCTTGCCGAGACCGGCGCCGATGGCGGCTTGACGCGCCGGGGCCTGGCCCAGACCGGCAGGCAGGACGCAGCCCATGAAGATCTGCTCGATCTTCTCCGGCGCGACGCCCGCGCGCTCGACGGCGGCCTTGACGGCGGCGGCGCCCAGGTCAGTGGCCTTGACCGGCGACAGCGCGCCCTGGAAGCCGCCCATCGGGGTGCGGGCGAAGGAGCAGATGACGACGGGATCATTGGCGACGGTCATGAGGGGGCATCCTGATGCAAACACTGTTACGGGCTAGATCGGGCGTCGTGTCGAATGACGCAAGCCGTAAACAGAGGAAGGCGAACGGAGATTGGTTGACCGTCGCTCGATGGCCGGTGGTATTAGGATTTGCCGCCAAATCGATTCGCTGAGCGTTGCCGAGGCGGGATCAGGAAACAGGTTCATGTCTCGTATCGTGTTAGGCGCCGTGCTGGCCTCCGCCTTTTTCGCCTGCGCAGCGCCGGTTATGGCTCAGAACGTGACCATGAGTGGTTCCTACGCTTCGCCGGGCGTGAATCCGGGCGGCGCCACACAGCTGAAGTTCGGGATCTACACTTCGGAGGTGGCGCCGGGGCCCATGAGCGGCGGAGCCTTCACCTATACGGTTCCTGCCGGACTGACCGCCACCGCTGTCACGCCGTCATCGTATTGCCCGGCTTCAGTCGATCTGACCGGCAATGTCCTGACAGTGAGCGGCATGAGCCAGCCTGTTTCCTTTATTTGTGAGATCGTGCTGGATTTGACGGCGGACAGCACGCTGACGACCTATCCGCTGGCGCCTGCCGTTCTGACCTATAACTGGCCTGTCGGCGGCAGTTTCCAGATGGTGGGCGGGCAGCACCCGACCCTGACGGTGACGCACGCTCCCGTTATCGCCAGCCTCTCGCCACCGTCAGGGCCGCTGGAGGGCGGGCAGAGCGTCGTCATCACCGGAACCAATTTCAACGGCGCGACCGCTGTGACCTTTGGCGGCGTTCCGGCCTGGTTCACCGTTGACAGCCCGACCCAGATCACGGCCATCGCCCCGCCCGGCGCTAAGGGACCGCAACCGGTTTCCGTGTCCGCTCTGGGCGGTCCCAGTCTCTCTTCGCCGAGCAGCAACTTCATCTATGCCGAGCCGGTTCCGACGCTGACGGAATGGGCCATGATCGCGCTAACCACCTTGCTGGCGGGATGCGGGGCGCTGTTCATCCAGCGTCGCCGTCGAGCGGCCTAGAGCAGCTTGCGGCGCTGGCGGGCCAGGGCCAGCGGGCGGCCGTCCGCGCCCCAGGCGATCGCCTCGTCCACCGACCAGCCCAGGCCGTGATCCAGCAGGCGGTATTCGAAGAAAACCCAGCCGTCGGGCGCGCTGTCCGGCGTCGGATCGGCCAGGAAGTCGCAGCGCAGGTCCACCGTCGTCATCATCGGCGGCGCCTTGAAGGCCGTCCAGGCGGGCGGATAGAGGGCGTCCAGCAGGTAGCACATCCGCAGCTCGTCCAGCGGCGCGCCGTCCTTCACCCGCATCCACACCCGCTCGACGACCGGCTTGCCCTCGTTGCCGCCCAGGATGTTGGGGCCGTTCTCGAAGCGATAGTCGACGTGCTGCGAGAAGCGCGGGGCCATCGGGCCGCTGATGCCCGGCGCGTCCTTGAGGCTGTCCAGCGAGGGCGGCGGCGCCAGCAGGGGCGTCAGGGGGGCGGGCGTCGCGCCGTCCGCGCCGTAGGTGGCGCTGGCGTGGTGGGTCAGCTTCGAACCTTGCCCGCCCTCAACCACGGCATAGGCGACGTTGCGGCCGCCGCGCAGCATCCGGGGGCGGAAGTGCAGGGACTGGCCGTAACGGGCTGCGGCCAGATACTGGACCGTCAGACTGCGCAGCGGCGCCTCGATCCCCAGGCCCTGGCGCATGGCCCCGGCGCACAGGGCCGCCAGCAGGCCGCCGAAGGGGAAGCCCGCCTCGGGCGGGGCGCTGATCGGGCCGTTCGAGAACTCGCCGGAAAGGTGGGCGGCCAGGACGCCGTCATCTTCGGACGTCAGGCGGAAGGCGGCGTGGATCAGGTCGGGTTCGGTCATGGCTCTCATCGAAAAGCGGAGGCGGAACCTGCGACGGCGCCGCCCCCGAGTCGAGGGATGGACACGGCCGGGGAGCGGTCATGTCAGTTGCAAATAGAAACTGACTGACTCCGTCGCGATTGGCAACCCTTGTCAAAAGCCTGACGCGAGGTCACTTTCTGCTGATGGGACGCACCGCCGACTATTCGCGCCAGAGCTGCTCGGTCGCCGCCACCCTCGAGGTGATCGGCGATCCGTGGACCATGCTGGTCATCCGCGACGCCTTCAACGGCGTCAGCCGCTTCGAGCAATGGCAGGAGCGGCTGGGCGTGGCGCGCAACGTCCTGGCCGCACGCCTGAAATCCTTGGTGCATCATGGGGTGCTGGAGCCGCGTCCCTATTCCCAGCGTCCGCCGCGCAACGAATATGTGCTGACGGCGAAGGGCAAGGATCTGTACGGCGTCCTCGTCACCCTGCACGCCTGGGGCGAGAAGCATGTCTATGGCGACGAACCGTCAGGCATCGTCCTGCGTCACAAGACCTGCGGGCACGATCTGAAGCCCCGCATCGCCTGCGGCTGCTGCAATGAGATGGTTCGCCCGCGCGAGGTGGAGGTGGTCTTCACCGAGAACCGCCCGACGGTCGGCGAGGTCATGCCGGCCAAGGACGAAGCGGCGTAAAACCCTCTGATCGATTCAACCTCCGTCAACCGTCGAAGGTTAACGGTGGGGCATGTTTCAGTCCCTGACGTCCAGGATCGCCGCCGTCAGCGCCCTGGTGGTGATCGCTTTACTGGTTCTTGTGGCCGCCCTGGCCGACGCTTCGCGGCAGACCCGCGAGAGCTTTCGCTGGGTGACGCACTCCGCCAAGGTCATCCAGGCGATGGAAGAGACCGTGGCCGGTCTGCGCGACGCGGAGTCGGGCCAGCGCGCCTATGTGCTGACGCGGAATCCGGCCTACGCTCAGTCCTTTGACACGCGGGTTTCGGACTCCTTGCGGGCGTTCGGCGAATTGGTGGAACTGACGCGGGACAACCCGTCACAACAGGAGCGGGTGCAGGCTCTGGGCGCGCAGCTTTCAGGCCGTATCGAACTGTTGCGTCAGCCTTTGACCCTGGCGCGGAGCGGGGATTTCGCTCGGGCCGAAGCCTTCATCGTCGAGGGGCGTGGATTCGATTCCATGAGCGCCTTCGTGCTGGCGGCGCGAGCGCTGCTGGACGAGGAGCGGGTGTTGCAGGCGCGTCGCGTCGAGGCGGCCGAGCAGCGGCTGGCGCGGGTGCGAGGCCTGGCCCTGATCGGCGGGCCGTTGATCGCCTTCTTCTCCCTGTCGGTGTCCTTCATGGTCATTCGCGGCATTCGCCAGCCGGTGCGCGTCATCACACGCGCCATGACCGGACTGGGCGCGGGCGATCTGAACCAGAGGATCGACGGCCGCATGGGCTCGCGCGAGTTCGACCGCCTGGCGCGCGGCTATAACGACATGGCGGACCGTCTGGCGACGGCGGCGACCGACCAGAGCCGCAGCGAGCGCGAACTGAAGCGCGTGCATGAGGAGCTGCTGTCCAGCGCCCAGACCCTGCGCGAGCGCGGCGAGGTGATCGAACTGCTGGGCGGCATGGCCCACCGGATGCAGGCGGCCCGCACGGATGACGAACTGGCTCAGGTCATCCACGCCTTCGTGCCGCGCGTGCTGCCGGGCTTGCCGGGCGCGCTCTACGCCTACAACAACTCGCGCAATCTTCTGGTCCCGCTGTCGGGCTGGGGCGGGCACGAGAGCGAGCAGGACGGCTTTGCGCCGGACCAGTGCTGGGCCCTGCGTCGGGGCCAGAGCCATTTCGTGTCCGAGCCGGGCGCGGACGTCGTCTGCGGCCATGTGGATCATATGGCGGCGCCCTATCACTGCGAGCCGCTGTTGGCGTCAGGCGAGGTGATCGGCGTCCTGCATCTGGATGGGCTGGTCGAGGCCGAGACGCAGTTCCGCCTCAACGTCCTGGCCGAGAACATCGCCTCGGCCATGGTCAATCAGAAGCTGCAGCGCGACCTGAAGGAGCAGACGATCCGCGATCCGCTGACCGGCCTGTTCAACCGTCGCTACATGGAGGAGGCGCTGGCGCTGGAGGTGGCGCGCGCCGCGCGTTCGGGCGCGCCCCTGTGCGTGGTCATGTGCGACGTGGACCATTTCAAGCGCTTCAACGACGAGTTCGGCCACGACGCGGGCGACGTGGTGCTGCAAGCCGTCGCCGCCGAACTGGGGCATCGGTTCCGCGACGGCGACATCGTCTGCCGCTACGGCGGCGAAGAGTTCATCATCATCGCGCCGGGCACCACGGCCGAGGCCTTGTCGCAACGGGTCGATACGGTTCGCCAGGCCATCGCCGGCATCGCCCTTCGACTGGGCAAGCAGCCGCTGGGCAGCAGCACCATGTCCTTCGGCGTCGCCGAATGGTCCAAGAGCATGGACCGTGACGGCGACGCCCTGGTGCAGGCGGCGGACGCGGCGCTGTACCGCGCCAAGCGGGAAGGCCGTAACCGGGTGGTCCTTCACGTCGAAGGGACCGCCTGACGAACGGCCTCAGTCCGCCTTGCGTACGTAGCGGTTCAGGAAGGCCAGATAGGCCTCCTGGGCGGTGATGCGATTGGCGCGACGCTGGAATCCGTGACCCTCGTCGGGGAAGACGACGTATTCGACCGGCACATTGTTGGCGCGGACCTTTTCGACCAGTTCGTCGCTCTCGACCTGCAGCACGCGCGGGTCGTTGGCGCCCTGCACCACCAGCAGGGGGCGGCGGATCTTGTCGGCGTGGAACAGGGGCGAGATGGCGCGGTGGCGCTCCGCATCGACCGCCGGGTCGCCCATCTCGTCGTATAGAGCCACGCGCTGGGCGCCCCACCAGGCGGGGATGGATTGCAGGGTCCGCACCCAGTTGGTCACGCCGAAGATGTCGATGCCGGCCTCGAACTTCTCCGGGTGGAAGGCCAGGGCCGCGGCGGTGATGTAGCCGCCGTAGGAGCCGCCCATGACCGCGACCTGATCGTCGGCCACCCAGTCCTGCGCCCGCAGCCAGTCGCCGCCGGCGACGATGTCGCGCAGGTCGGCCTCGCCGTGCTTCTTGTCGTCCATGTGGAAGAAGGTCTTGCCGTAGCCGGACGAGCCCCGGTTGTTGGCGCCCAGCACGGCATAGCCGTGATTGACCAGGTGCTGGACCATGGCGGAATAGCCGCGTCGCGTCTGGCCGCCCGGTCCGCCGTGGACCAGAACGACCGCCGGGGCCGGGTTGGCCGCCGAGGCGCCCTTGGGCCGATAGAGGACCGCCGGAACCATCACCCCGCCTTCGCCGGGATAGCGGACGATGGTCGCCTCGACCAGATCGTTCTCCTTGATGGCCGGGTTCAGGGCGTGGGTCAGCCGGCGCGCCTGGCCGGTCGACAGGTCGGCGACGAAGACGTCGGCGGGCGAGGTGTCGGACACCACGGTGAAGGCGGCCAGATCGGCGCCGGGATCGAAGCGGACGCCGGTGATGTCGCCCTGAGGCAGGCCGGTCAGGCGGATCGGGGCGCGGGTCTGAGAGTCCTCGATGGTCAGTTCGGTCGAGGCGTCGGCGTTGACCGCCGTGACGCGGTAGCGGCCGTTGGGCGAGAAGGCGACGTACATGACGTCCCAGTCGGCCTGGGTGGTGCGGTTGTGAGCCTTGTTGGCGATGTCATAGGCGTAGGCCTGACTGAACTCGCCGTCTTCATTGCTGGTGTAGATCAGGGTGGCGTTGAAGGGGCTGAAGCCGCTGACGTCATAGGCGACGTCGCCGGTGTGCGGGGTGATCAGATAAGGCTCGCCGCCCGCCTGAAGGTCGGCCAGATAGATGTCGGAGTTGGCGCTGGTGTGGGACTTGGTCAGGGCGACCAGACGACCGTCGCCCGAGACGGCCGCGACGTCCATGCCGGGGTTCTGGAACACCAGCTTCCGCTCATAGGTCACGGCGTCGTAGGCGTAGAGGTCAAAGACCTCGGCGTCGCGCTCGTTGCTGGTCAGCCAGAAGGTTTTGCCGTCGTCGCTGAAGCCGACGAAGCCGGCCTTCAGCTTGTCGCCCGGCGTCAGGTCGCGCAGCGTCCCGTCGGTTTCACGCACATAGATGTGGGTCAGCTCGTTGCCGCCCTGATCCGCCGCCACCAGAACCCGGCGGCCGTCGGGGAAGTAGCTCTGGGCGAAGGTGGCGTTGGCGGTTGAAGCGGTCAGCGGCACGGGCTCGCCGCCCGCGATTGGCAGGGCGTAGGCGTTGAACACCCCCGTCTTGTCCGATGAGATCAGGACGTGGCTGCGCCCCTGGGAAAAGGCCAGACCGTCCGGATTGGCCATCGAGAAGCTGGTCGTCTCAAAGAACTGGGCGGCCGTATAGGGCGCCGCGGCGGCTGACGCGGCCTGCGTCGGGGCGGCGGTTTCAGCCGTGGCGACGGCGGGGACGGCGGCGGCAAGCGCCAGGACGGAAACCATGCAGGCGAAGGAGCGCATTCGGAGCCTCATGAGGAGCGTGATGGTCGATAGAGGCTGCACCATGCGCGTATGGATGCGGTCTGTCGAAAAATTAAGTGATCGTCGTTACGCCGCGTGGCTGACTTTGATGCGAGGCGTCTTTCCATGCTGCCGTTTTCTGGCAGCAAGTCTGCTAAGCTTGCGGCGTGTCACGATCCGAACGCCTGCTTGATCTGCTGAACACCCTGCGGCGGCATCGTCGGCCGGTTAGCGGACGCGCGCTGGCGGCCGAGACGGGCGTTTCCCTGCGCACCCTTTATCGCGACATCGCCAGCTTGCAGGCGCAGGGGGCGACGATCGAGGGCGAGCCGGGCGTGGGCTATGTGCTGAAGCCTGGCTATCTGCTGCCGCCGTTGATGTTCACGCCGGAGGAGATCGAGGCCCTGGCCCTGGGTTCGCGCTGGGTGGCCGAGCGGGCGGATGCGCGATTGCGGGATGCGGCCTTGAGCGCCCAGGCGAGGATCGCGGCGGTGCTGCCGCCGGATCTGCGCGACGAGATGGAGGCCTCGGCCCTGTTCATCGGGCCGGGCGCGCCGATCCCCGCCGATGCGGTCGATCCGGCCCAGTTGCGCAAGGCGATCCGCATCGAGCGCAAGCTGAGGCTGAACTATCGCGACGAGGCGGGGACGGCTTCGGACCGGGTGGTCTGGCCCTTCGCCCTGGCCTTCTTCGACCGGGTGCGGCTGCTGATCGGATGGTGCGAGCTGCGCGGCGACTTCCGCAGTTTCCGCACCGACCGCATCGTCGAGGCCGAGGTGCTGGAGGCCCGCTATCCCACGCGCAAGGCCGTGCTGCTGAAGCGTTGGCACGAGACCTGCGACCATCAGGGACCGCCGCGATGATGCTGACAGAAATTGGCGGCAGGTCCGGCTAGGTTCCCCTTCTGTTCAGACAGGCGGAGGGGCCATGACCATGAGCGACGACATTCTGCTGAACGTGGCCGATCCGGGCGCCAGCGCGCGCTTCTACGCCGGGTTGCTGGACCGTCGTCCTGTGGAGGCGGGGCCGGACCATGCGGTCTTCTTGCTGGCGCCGGGGCGCACGCTCAGCCTGTGGCGCGGGCGAGGCGGGGCGCAGGTGGACGTCCGTATGGCCGCGCCCGCCGTGGTGGACCAACTGCACATCGACTGGTGGGACCGGGGCGCGCGCATCGTCCTGCCGCCGACTGATATGAACGGCGGCCACGGCTTCGTGGCGCGCGACCCGGACGGCAACTGCCTGAGGGTCTATGCGGCCCATCAGAACCGTCACCCTCGGGCTTGTCCCGAGGGCCCATGGCGGACGTGTGCGTGACCTGAGCGGCTGTCCGTGCGGCTGGCGAATTCAGCGAAAAGCGTGTCGCCGCGCTGGGCCCTCGGGACAAGCCCGAGGGTGACGATAGGGGTTAGACCGCCACGGCCTCTGTCGACTGGATGAAGCCGCCGCCCATCACGCGCTCGTCGTCGGCCGGGTCGTAGAGGACGCAGGCCTGGCCGGGGGCGACGCCTTCTTCGCCCTGATCGAAGACGACCTGCACGGCGCCGTCAATAAAAGCGAGGCGGGCGGAGGAGGGCTGGCGCGTTGAGCGGACGCGGGCCAGGACCGGGGCGCCGTCACGGGCGGCCTCTTCGATCGTGGCCTGGTCGCCCAGCCAATTGGTTTCCTCCAGCGTCAGGCGCGCGGTCAGCAGGGCTTCGCGCGGGCCGACGATGACGCGGCGGTTGTCAGGGTCCAGCTTGACCACGAACAACGGCTCGCCCACGGCGACGTTCAGCCCCCGGCGCTGGCCGATGGTGTAGTCGGTGATGCCCGAATGGCGGCCCAGCACCCGGCCGTCCATGTGGACGATGTCGCCCGCCTCACGCCCCTGCGGCCGCAGGCGATCGATCAGGGTGCGATAGTCGCCGGTCGGCACGAAACAGATGTCCTGACTGTCCGGCTTGGCGGCGATGCGCAGGCCCAGCGACGCGGCGACGCCGCGCACCTGGGGCTTTTCCAGATCGGCCAGGGGGAAGCGCAGATAGTCCAACTGATCCTGCGTCGTGGCGAACAGGAAGTAGGACTGGTCGCGCGAGTGATCGACCGCCTTCCTCATCTGCGAGCGGTTGCCGTGCGTGGCGCGGCGCACGTAATGGCCGGTGGCCATCGCCTCGGCGCCCAGGTCGCGGGCGACATCCAGCAGATCGCGGAACTTCACCGTCTGATTGCAGCGGATGCAGGGGACCGGCGTCTGGCCCTTCAGGTATGAATCCGCGAACTGGTCGATCACCGCGTCCTTGAAGCGGTTTTCATAGTCGAGGACGTAGTGCGGGATGCCGATCAGGTCGGCGGCCAGACGGGCGTCGTGAATGTCCTGACCGGCGCAGCAGGCGCCCTTCTTCTTCAGCGCCTCGCCGTGGTCGTAGAGTTGGAGCGTCACGCCGACCACGTCATAGCCCGCCTTGTGCAGCAGGGCGGCGACGACGGTGGAATCCACCCCGCCCGACATGGCGGCGACCACGCGCGCGCCCTGCGGCAGGCCGACGGCCTGTCGCACGCTCTCGATCGCGGCGTCCAGGTCGGCTTGCGACATGGGGGCGATGTCGGGAACGGGGCAGAGGATGTCGTCGGTCAGGGCGTCCATGGTCATCGCCGCCATTTAGGCCCTAAGGCGCGCGATTTCGAGGCCTGGTCCGAAACAAGGCGCGCCCCAATGAAAAAGACCGCCCCGTTCAGGAGCGGCCCATGATCATGCGTCCAGACGAAAGCCTAGTCGCGGTAGCTCTGGATGCGCGTGGTGCGCAGGCCCTGCATGCCCCATTTGTCGATGGCCTTCTGCCAGGCCAGGAACTCCTCGGCCGTCAGACGGTATTTGGCCAGGGCGTCCTCAAGGCTGATCAGGCCGCCGCGGACGGCCGCCACGACCTCGGCCTTGCGGCGGATGACCCAGCGGTTCGTGTCCGACGGGGGAAGATCCCGCAGGGTCAGGGGCGTGCCCGTCGGGCCGACCACGTACTGTTCGCCGTTACTGTTAAGGCGTCGCTCTTGCAGCATGGGCTTAAGCCTCTCTCACCACCACCATAGACGCACAGGCTAGGGCCCCGCCCGCTAAGGGGCGTTTAAGCGTCGTGGTGAAGGAATGGCTAAAACGCATCCGGCCGGTCCGGCGCGTTCTGCGCCGGCTAAAGGAAGGATTCATCGAGTCTAACGAGACCTTGCTCATGGATTCCCGTTGGCCGATCAGCGCTTAATGTTGATCAGCTCCGCCAGCATCTCGTCGGCGGTGGTGATGATCTTGGACGAGGCCGAATAAGCGCGCTGGGTGGTGATCAGGCCGGTGAACTCGGTCGACAGGTCGACGGTCGAGGCCTCCAGCTGTTGCGCGCCCAGCAGGCCCGCGCCGCCCGTGCCGGGCGCCTTCAGGTTGAAGGTGCCGGAGCTCTGGCTGACGCGGAAGGCGTTGCCGGACACTTCGCTCAGGCTGTCGGCGCTGGGGAAGGTGGCCAGGGCGACCTGGGCGATCTTGCGCATCACGCCGTTGTCGAAGATGGCGGTGACGAAGCCGGTCTCGTCGATCTTCACCTCGGTCAGGTTCCCGAAGGCCGTGCCGTTCGTATAGGTGGCCTGGACGATGGAGGTGCTGTCGTACTGCGTCAGGCCGCCCGCCGAGGCGTTCAGGTCGAAGGCGATGGTCTGGGACGCGATGCCCAGCAATGGATCCCAGCCGCCGTTCGGTGTGCTGCCGTCGGCGGGCGCCGTGCCGTCGGACGCCGACAGGCTGATGCTGGCGTTGGTGGGGTCGTCGAACAGGCCGCCGCCGATGCCGCCCGGGGCGCTCCACGCCTGCATGGCGGCGACGTCCAGACGGCCGTCCTGGGTGAAGGCGATGCGGCCGGATTTCAGCAGGCCGTCGGCGTTGGTCACCGTGCCTGCGGGCGCGCGGATCTCGGCGTACCACTCGTTGGCGTCCGCGCTCTTCAGGAAGGAGACGGTGATGTTGCGCTGACCGCCCTTGGAGTCGGACACCGGAATGGTGATCTCGAAGTCCGGCTTCACGCCCGTCGCCGGGTCGTTGGCGTACATCGACATGGAGTGGGTGGTCGGATCGTAGGCCGTGACGCCGGTGGGAAGCGGATTCTGAGCCGCTTCATTGACCGGCTGGCTGGACTTCAGATTGGCGTTCAGGCCGACGCGGGTGGTCGGTTCGGCCGCGCCGCCGACCGAGCCGACGTTGATGGTGCGCAGGCGGCTCATGTCAGAGGGGTCGCTGTTGACCACGCCGTCGGCGCTGACCGGCCAGCCCTGGAGATACAGGCCCGAGGTGTTCTGCAGATAGCCCAGGTCGTCGATCTTGAACGCCCCGGCGCGGGTGAACAGGCGCGCGTCCGACAGGGTCAGGTTCTCGGACTTTTCGGTGACGACAAAGAAGCCCTGGCCCGCGATGGCCAGATCGGTGCCCGAGGTGGTGCGCTGAAGCTGGCCTGCCTGGCTGATGAAGTGGCGGGCGGCGGCCTGAACGCCGCCGGCGGAATAGTTCACGCCCGCCGTCTGGGCGTTGACCACGGTCGCGAACTCGGTCGACGCGCGCTTGTAGCCGACCGTGTTCACGTTGGCGATGTTCTGCGAGATCGTCGAAAGGGCCGCGGCGTTGGCGGTCAGACCGGACACGCCGGCCATCATGGCGCCGTTGATGCTCATGTCTGGGGTTCCTTACGAGAGAAGATTGAAGGGGTTGAGTTTCGAGGCGAGGGCGCTGGCCGCGCCGGCGTCGTCCTCGGGTTTGACGGCGACCTTCTGTTCTTCCAGCGCGATCAGGCTGGACACCGGCATGATCGAGTTGCCGATGATGACGAAGGGCGTGTTGTCGTACATCTCGACGCCGGTGACGCGGCCGCGGATCAGCACCTGGCTGTCGACGGCCTTGCCTGCGCCGTCCTTGGCGACGACCTTCAGCGTATAGACGCCGCCGTCGTCGACCTGGCCGCCTCCGGTGGTCTTTCCGTCCCACTTGAAGTCGTGCATGCCGTTGGTCTTTTCGGGGGCCGGGCCGCTCCAGACCACCTTGCCCGAGGCGTCCAGCACCTGAAGCGTGGCGTCGGTCGCGTCGGCGGCGAGCTCATAGCTCCAGTTGGCCTCGCCGTCCTCGAAGCGGGTCGCGGCCCAGACGGCGGTGGCGTCCTTGCCGATATACTGCGCCGCGCCGGTCAGGCCGTCGCCCTGCTGGGCCTTCAGCAGGCCGGTCAGCAGGTCGTTGGTAAGCAACTGCTGCTCGACGCCCGCCATCTGGGTCAGTTGGGCGGTGAACTCGTTGGAATCCACCGGCGACAGCGGATCCTGGTTCTTCAACTGCGTGGTCAGCAGCGACAGGAAGGTCTGGAAGTTGGAGGCCAGCATCTGACCCCCGGCGTTCACCCGGCCCGCGGCGTTGTTGGAAGAGACGGCGTCAACCATCGATCAGACCTTCAGATCGACGCGGTCAGGCGTCAGGGAAAGGGACGTCCAGGCGCTGGGCGGCGGAACGACGGAATCGGCCTCGGCGGCCAGGCGGGCGG
>DJDA01000050.1 GCA_002430835.1 Brevundimonas sp. UBA5936 | reverse complement strand
TATGGCGGGGTGGTGCCGGAAATCGCCGCGCGCAGCCATGTGGAGATGATCGACGGCGTGACGCGCCGGGCCATGGCCGAGGCCGGGCTGGACTGGAGCGCGCTGGACGGCGTGGCGGCGACGGCGGGGCCGGGACTGGTGGGCGGGGTCATGGTCGGCCTGTCCTACGGCAAGGCGGCGGCGCTGGCGCGGGGCTTGCCGCTGATCGCGGTCAACCATCTGGAAGGCCATGCGGTGTCGGCGCGGCTGGGGGCGGAGACGACCTATCCCTTCCTGCTGCTGCTGGTCTCGGGCGGGCATTGCCAGCTCTTGGAAGTGCGCGGCATCGGCGACATGAGCCGTCTAGGCACGACCATCGACGACGCGGCGGGCGAGGCCTTCGACAAGATCGCCAAGGCCATGGGGCTGGGCTATCCGGGCGGACCGGCGCTGGAGAGGCTGGCGGAGTCCGGCGACGGGTCTCGGTTCGAGCTGCCGCGGGCGCTGCTGGGGCGCAAGGACTGCGACTTCTCCTTCTCAGGGCTGAAGACGGCGGCGTCGCGGCTGGCCCAGACCTGCGAGACGGAGCAGGACCGGGCGGATCTGGCCGATGCGGTGCAGAAGGCGATCGCGCGTCAGCTGGCCGAACGCTCCGAACGGGCGATGAAGGATTACGCCGAGGCTCATGAGCATCGCCTGTTTGTGGTGGCGGGCGGCGTGGCGGCGAACAAGACGATCCGGCGGACGCTGGAGGATCTGGCGACCAAGCACGGCTTCGCCTTCCTTGCGCCGCCGATGGCCTATTGCACCGATAATGCGGCGATGATCGCCCTGGCGGGGGCGGAGCGGCTGGAAAAAGGGCTGACCTCCGACATCGATGTCGCCGCCCGGCCGCGATGGCCTCTGGACGAGACGCGCGCGAGCGTTGATCCTGTGCACAAGAAAACGGGCCGCAAGGGCGCCAAGGCTTAAAGCGGCTTGGCTCTCGGCGGGGGTCGGGGGACCGGAGAAGACATGGAATTCCATACGGCAGGCGTAATTGGCGGCGGCGCCTGGGGCACGGCCCTAGCGCAGAGCGCGGCGGCGGCGGGTCTGGCCGTCGTCCTGCAGGCGCGCGAGCCCGAGGTGATTGAGAGCATCCGCGCGCGCCGGATGAACGACGCTTTCCTGCCGGGGGTCGAGCTGGATTCGGCCATCAACGTCACCTCGGACCTGGCCGACCTGGCCGACTGCGACCTGATCCTGGCGGTGCCGCCGGCCCAGCATATGCGCGCGACGTTGCAGGCCTTTGCGCCCTACGCCCGGCCGGGCTTGCCCATCATCCTGTGCTCCAAGGGCATTGAGCGCGGCTCGCTGAAGCTGATGACTGATGTGCTGGCCGAGACGATTCCCTCGGCCACGGCCGCCGTGCTGTCGGGGCCGAGCTTCGCCGCCGAGGTGGCGCGGGGTCTGCCCAGCGCCGTGACGCTGGCCTGCGCCGATGCGGCGATGGCCGAGGCGCTGGCGGGCGCTCTGTCGGGGCCGGTCTTCCGCCCCTATTACGCCGATGACCTGATCGGAGCCGAGACGGGCGGGGCGCTGAAGAATGTGCTGGCCATCGCCTGCGGCATCGTCGAGGGCCGCGAACTGGGCCGCAGCGCCCATGCGGCCGTCATCACCCGGGGCTATGCCGAGATCGTCCGCGTCGCCACGGCTCTGGGCGGCAAGGCCGAGACGGTGGCGGGGCTGTGCGGGGTGGGCGATCTGGTGCTGACCTGCTCCAGCCCGCAGTCGCGCAACATGAGTCTGGGTCTGGCCTTGGGGCAGGGCCTTAGCGTCGAACAGGCGCTGGAAGGCAAGCGGTCGGTGGCCGAGGGCTATGAGAGCGCGCCGGCCGTGCGCGAGCTGACGCGCAAGCTGGGCGTCGACACGCCGATTTGCGAGGCGACGGCGGCGGTGCTGGCGGGCGAACTGACGGTGGATCAGGCGATCGAGAGCCTGATGAGCCGCCCGCTGAAGCCCGAGCGCGAATAGTGACGCAAGAGGATCCGGCGGCCGAGACGCAGGAGCGCAAGCGGGTCTGGAAGACGCCGCCGAACGTGGCCCTGTGTCTGGAGGCGGACATCAATGATCCCGGCTCGCGCGGCTTCGTGCTGCAGATCGGCGAGGCCTTCTTCCACGGCTTCGTGGTGAAGAAGGACGGTCAGGTCGCGGGCTGGGTGGATCGCTGCCCGCACGCGGGCTTTCCCATCGCGATGGAGGTGGACCGCTATCTGACGCCGGACGGGTCACTGATCCTGTGCGGTTGGCACGGGGCGGCGTTCGAGCCGCTGTCGGGCGCCTGCGTCGCGGGGCCCTGCGCGGGCGGCAAGCTGACGCCCTGGCCAGTCGAGGCCAAGGGCGGGGTCATAAGGACGGCGTGAGGGCGGAAGGGGCGCTAAGCCCTATTCCTTCGGCACCAGCTTGGGATCCTTGGTGAAGGCTTCGTCGACCTCTTCCTCGGTGATCCGCTTGGAGGGGTCGCCGGGCTGGTTGAGGTTCTGCTCCTCGGTGCCGTCGCCCATCATGCCGGGATAAGGGGTTTTGGGGTCTTTCTCGGCCATCGCCGTCTCCTTCACATGGATGCAAAGGCAATCCGGAGCGGGCGCGAGGCGTTCCATCACGCCCGCGCGAGGTCAGCGCTTCAGGCGTCGCGCATTGGCCGTGGCCTTGGCGTGGACGGGGGCCATGGTCTTCGCCTGCGCCTTCAGCGCCGCGCCGTAGAAGGACCAGCCGTCGTTCAGCGCCCGGCTCCAGGCGCCCAGGGCCCAGTCGGTTTGGGCGGCGGCGAAGGCGAAGGGTGTGTCGGCGCGGGCCAGTTTGGCCAGGCAGTCAGCGGCCTCGGCCCCCTCGCGCGCGGCCAGACGCCCGGCCCGCTCGGCCAGGTCCAGCGCGCCGGTATAGGCGGCCCCGGCCGAGGCCGTCATGGCCTCGACCTTCTCCACGCCCATGCGGCTGAGTTCGGCGTGGTCGGCGCGCAGGGGGTCGGCCAGAGCCTCGCCCATGATCTCGAACCGCCGCGTGATGACGGCGGCCGAGGCCTGGGCCAGTTCCTGACCAGCCTGGGCGTTGCGCAGGGCGTTGCGGGCCGTCTTCTGCATGGGGCTCATGCAACGACCCTGGGCTGGTTTCAGGCGACCGGCAAGACTTCTTGCGCGAAGTCGGTCAGGTCGCGGATCAGGGCCGGGACGGCGGCGTCGATGATGCGCTGGCCCTTTTCCGGGGTCGCCTGGGCCGGGTCCGAGCCGATGCGGCCGTCGGGGAAGCGGGCGCGATAGTCGTTGGCGTCGCGGATCGGGCCGAAGGGGGCGATCTTCGGCTCATAGTCGGCGGTCTTGATCCGGTCGGGATAGCCGGCCTGGGTCACGGCGATCTCGGACGGGGTGGCGTGGCTGCCGTGGCCGGTCGGGAAGATGTCCTCGCACAGCTTCTGCACGCCCGGCAGATCCCACCAGTTGCGCAGCTTCAGCACGAAGGGCGGACGCTCGGCCCAGGGCTCGGGCGTGAAGGACCAGTCGGCGTAGATCTCGGCGAAGGCGGCCTCGATGGTGGCGACGTTGCCGCCGTGGCCGTTCAGGAAATAGATGCGCTCGAAGCCGTGACGCGTCAGCGACGATACCCAGTCGGCGATCGCCGCCATGAAGGTCGACGGGCGCAGGGTGATGGTGCCGGGGAAGGCCAGGTGGTGCTGGGCCATGCCGATGTTGAAGGTCGGCGTGATCACCAGGCTGTCGTCGCCCTTTTCGGCGGCGTGGGCGATGATCTCGGGGCACAGCCAGTCGGTGCCCAAAAGGCCCGTCGGCCCGTGCTGTTCGTTCGAGCCGATCGGCACGATCACCGTCTTGGACAGAGGGGCGCCGGACTTCAGGCGCTCGTCGATCTCGGGCCAGGACGACAGGTGGATCAGCATGGGAAGGACTCCGACGGGCGGGAGGTGAGGGGACTGAGGGCGGCTTTACGCTGATCCGCCTTCAGGGCCAACTTGGGCGCGAACGCCTATTGCGGCGCGAAGGCGCGCACGAAGCGACGGGCGGCTTCGCGGGCGCGGGCGGGAATGTCGTCGATCTCGGGGTGGGGCAGGCCCAGCACCGAGCGCAGGTGGCCGTGGCCCAGCACCATGCCGGTGAACATCTCGGCGGCGGCGACGGGATCAGGCGCGGACAGGCGGCCCAGGCGGTCCTGCTCCTCCAGCCAGACGGCCAGACGGCGCAGGTTCTGGCCGGGGCCGGCGTCATAGACGACGCGCGCCAGCTCGGGCGCCTCGGGCGAGGCCAGGGCCATGCCGCGCAGGGCGACGCCGCGCCCCTCGATGCAGACGCGCCGGATCAGGGTCTCGGCCAGGGCCGCCAGGGCGGTCTCGACGTCCATGTCCGAGGCGAGGGGGGCCAGGGTCTCTTCCGAGCGTTGGGCCGCCAGGTCGCGGGCGATGTCGGTCTTGGTCGGATAGCGGTTGTAGAGGGTCTGTTTGGACACGCCCGCGCGCCGGGCGACCTCGGCCATGGAGGCCTTGGCGCCCTTTTCCATGAACAGTTCGGCGGCGGCGCGCAGGATGGCGCGGCTCTTGTGTTCGTCGATCTGGCCGAGGGCGCGAGGCATCAGTGGGCGTCCGAAGGAGCGGCGGAGGGATTGGGCTTGGCCGGCTTCGACAACAGGGTCAGGAAACCGGCGCAGGCGCAGCCGATGGCTAATAGGGCGAAGGCGTCGCCGAAAGCCAGGGTCGTCGCCTGTTTCTGCAACAGGCCGTAGACGGCCTTCATCGCCGAGGCCTGGGGGTCGATGGAGCCGGCGAAGCGCACGGCCATGCCCGCCATCATGTCGCGCACCCCCTGATGGGTCTGGTCGATGGCGCTGGTCAGCTCGGCCATGTGCAGGGCGGTGTTCTGGGTCAGGGAGGTGTTGAGGATGGCCAGGCCGAAGGCGCCGCCGACGTTGCGGCTGAGGTTCACCAGCCCCGAGGCGTTCTTGACCATGTGCGGCGGCAGGGTGGCCATCGTCACCTGCTGCGAGGCGATCATGGCGATCATGACCCCGGCGCCGCGCATGGCCTGGACCCCGGCGAACTCCCAGAAGCCCCACTGATCCGTGACGATGCGGGCGTCCCACATGCCCCAGGCGGCCATCATGAAGCCGAGGAACATCAGGATGCGGGCGTCGACCTTGCGCACCAGCCGTCCGGCGATGGGGCCGGTGGCGAACATGGCCAGGCCTGAGACGATCATGGTCGTGCCGACCTCGGCCGCCGAATAGTCGCGCACCCGCCCGAGGAACAGCGGCAGCAGGAAGGTGCCGCCGAACAGGGCCGCGCCGACGATGAAGGTCATCAGCACCCCGACCACGAAGTTGCGGTTGCCGAAGGCGCGCAGCTCGACGATCGGATTGCGGTAGCTGAGCGAGCGCCAGACGAAGGCCGGACCGCAGACGGCGGCGACGACGCTGAGCAGCAGGATCATGTCGTCGGCGAACCAATCCTCCTTGGCCCCTTCCTCCAGCACGAATTGCAGGCTCATCAGGAAGGCGGCCATCAGCATCAGGCCCAGCCAGTCGAAGCCCTTGGACAGGCTGGGGTCGCCCTTGTCGAAATGGGCGTAGCGCCCGACCAGGAACAGGACGATCGCGCCGGGAAAGACGTTGATGAAGAACAGCCAGCGCCAGCTGAGCCATTCCGTCAGATGCCCGCCCAGGGTCGGGCCGACGGTGGGGGCCAGGGTCACGATCAGGCCCATGATGACGCTGGCCGTCACCCGTTTCTCGGGCGGGAAGGCGGTGAAGGCCACGGCGAAGACGGTCGGGATCATGGCCCCGCCGACGAAGCCCTGAAGCGCGCGAAAGACGATCATCATCTCGATCGACGACGACAGGCCCACGGCCACGCTCATCACCAGGAAGCCGAGACAGGAGGCCAGAAACACCTTCTGCGTGCCCCACAGCCGCGACAGGTATCCCGACAGGGGGATCATCACGACCTCGGGGATCAGATAGGCGGTCTGGATCCAGCTGATCTCATCGGCGGAGGCGCCGACCCCGGCCTGGATCTGCGGCAGGGAGGCGGCGACGATCTGGATGTCCAGAATGGCCATGAACTGGCCGATGACCATGCCGGCGAAGCCGAGCAGCAGGACGGTCCAGTTGATCTCGGGCTGATCGGCGGAGGCCGCCGGAGCCGAAGACGCGGCGGCGTCCGTCACCGGGCGGAGCTCGGGTCGGCGGCCTGGGCCAGCGCCGTCTCGCCCATGTGGGCTTCGGCGAAGGCAGGCCCGCCCTGGCTCTTCAGGTCGACCTTGACCTCGACCGACAGGCCGGGCCGCAGGACGATCGGCTGGCCCGAGGCGTCGCGCTGGACGACGATGCGGACGGGCACGCGCTGGGTGATCTTGGTGAAGTTGCCGGTGGCGTTCTCGACCGGGATCAGGGCGAACTCGGACCCGGTGGCCGGGGCGAAGCTGTCGATACGGCCCTGCAGCGATCGGCCGGGGAAGGCGTCGGCCTTGATCTCGACCTCTTGGCCCAGACGCATCCGCCCGACCTGGGTCTCCTTGAAGTTGGCGACGACATAGGTGTCCTGCAGCGGCACCACGGACATCAGCTGGCCGCCCGCCTGCACCACCTGGCCGAGGCGCACGCCGCGCGCGCCGCCGACGCCCGCGACCGGGGCGCGGATCACGGTGCGGTCCA
>DJDA01000058.1 GCA_002430835.1 Brevundimonas sp. UBA5936 | reverse complement strand
GTCGGCCCCGCGCCGCATCGAGGCCGTGGCCCCGCGCCCGGTGGCCATCGCCGCCGCGTCCCAGGCTCCGACGCCCGCGCCGGAACTGGCCGGCACCGCGACGGTGCTGACGCTGGGCGCGCACATGTGCAAATGGCCGATCGGCGACCCCTCGACCAGCGAGTTCAGCTTCTGCGGCCGCCGCGCTTCGGAAGGCGTCTACTGCGTCGAACACGCCCGCGTCGCCTACCAGCCCCAGGTCCGCAAGAGCGCCGGCAAGGACGCCTCGTCCGACCTGGCCCGCAGCCTGCGCCGGTACATTTAAGCCTGCTATCGCTCGCGACGCGGTNNCGGTCGCTCGCTGCTTGAGCAGACGTGACCGCTATCGTTCGCCGCGCGGCGGCTCCCTGCTTGAGCAGAAGAGCCGCCACGTCGTCGACTTTCGGCCCCACGGCCGACACGAACGCCCCCTAGAGGGGCCGCCGTCCGCCCCGTCGGTTTTCGACGGGCTCCGGGGCGGGACTGCGGTTCATCCGGGTTGACGCAGTCCCCTCCAGGCCCTCGCCCTCGGCGAGGGCTTTTTTGTTGGCCCTGACGCGCTTCGCGCTGCTTGAGGGCTGCCTTGTTCGCCCTACCGCGCTTCGCGCTGCTTGAGGGCTGGATGGCTCCCAGCCCCTCCCCACAGCTCGAGACCTGCCCTTAGTTCAGCACCCGGCGAGCATCTGGCACGTCCAGGCTGAAGGCCGGGATGGCGGCTTCGAACATCCGGCCTTCGGCGTCCTGCATGAAATAGGCGCCGACCATGGAGCCCGAGGGAGTCGTCAGCGGGCAGCCCGAGGCGTAGGCGTAGCTGTCGCCCGCCTCGATCACCGGCTGTTCGCCGACCACGCCGGGACCGCGCACCTCTTCGACCCGGCCCATGGCGTCGGTGATGGTCCAGCGCCGGGCCACCAGTTGCACCGGGCCGCCGCTCAGATTGACGATCTCGACCTGATAGGCCCAGACCCAGCGCCCCTCGGCCGGGTCCGACTGGCCCGCCAGGTAGGAGGGGCGGACGCGAACGACGACGCCTTCGGTCTCGGCGGAGTAGGCAGGAGCGGAGTGCATGCGCTATATGCAGCCCGCCGTACGCGGGGTTCAAGCGTCTGTCGTCGCCGACAAGCTACACAGACGAGAAAATCCGTGTGAGAACAGGACGGCATGACCAGCTTTCAGATTCCCGCCCGCTCCGGCATCCTTCCCTTCCAGGGCATTGAGACCCTGATCGCGGCGGGCGCCATCGCCTCCGACACCCCGTTCGACGTCGATCAGGTCCAACCCGCCAGCCTGGACCTGCGTCTGTCGGATCAGGCCTGGCGCGTGCGCGCCTCCTTCCTGCCTGGCCAGCGCAAGGTCGAGGAACGTATCGCCGACGTCGCCATGCACGCCATCGACCTGTCGGGCGGCTATGTGATGGAGAAGGGCTGCGTCTATATCGCCCGCCTGCAGGAGCGCCTCAGTCTGCCCAAGGGGCTGAACGCCCGCGCCAATCCGAAGAGCTCGACCGGCCGCGTCGACGTCTTCGTCCGCCTGCTGACCGATCAGGGCGGCAGCTTCGACGACGTGGACGAGGGCTATGACGGCCCGCTGTATCTCGAGATCGCGCCCCAGACCTTCTCCATCCTGGTCAAGCCGGGCACCCGGCTGAACCAGCTGCGCCTCAAGGCGGGCGAACCGCCCAAGCTTGAGACCCGCAGCGTCGGCGTCGACCTGCGCGCAGGCGACAACGGCGTCGTCGGCTATCGCGGCCGCCGCCACGCGGGCGTGGTCAACATGGACCACATCGACGGCCACGACCCGCGCGACTTCTGGGAGCCGCTGACCCTACGCCGGGGCGAACTGCTGCTGGATCCGGGCGAGTTCTACATCCTGGCCTCGTCGGACGATGTGGAGATCCCGGTCGATCAGGCCGCCGAAATGACCCCGATCGACCCGTCGGTCGGCGAGTTCCGCGTCCACTACGCCGGCTTCTTCGACCCCGGCTTCGGCACGGACGAGGCGCACGGCGCCGGGTCAAAGGGCGTGCTGGAAGTCCGCACCCACGACACCCCCTTCCTGCTGGAGCACGGCCAGATCGTCGCCCGACTGGTCTATGAGCCGCTGACGGAACGCCCGTCGCGCCTCTATGGCGAAGGCGGCAGCCACTATCAGAGCCAGGGGCTCAAGCTGTCGAAGCACTTCCGTCCCTGGGGCTAGGTTTTCCTTCTCCCCTTGAGGGAGAAGGTGGGCGCCGTAGGCGCTCGGATGAGGGGTGTGAGCGCCGCGGTCAGCCGATCGCGGCGCTTTTTCTATGCGCCGCACGACTAGCGACGCCGCCGCCACCCCTCATCCGTCATGCTTCGCATGCCACCTTCTCCCACAAGGGGAGAAGGATCAGATCAGGTCAGCTTGTTCGCCTTCCTCAGACTGGGGAACGCCTTGGCCCAGATACCCGTGGCGGCCAGGGCGCCGAAGCCGCCGAACACCGCCGCGCCGATCGGCCCCAGAAGGCGCACCATGACGCCGGAATAGGCCTCGCCCAGCTCGTTCGAGGCGCCGATGAACAGCATGGACACCGACGACACCCGCCCGCGCATGTGATCGGGCGTGGCCAACTGGATCAGGGTCTGGCGGATGTTGACGCTGATCATGTCCGCCGCCCCGCCCAGGAACAGCACCGCGCCCGACAGCCAGACGCTCTTGGACAGGCCGAAGATCAGGGTGCAGACGCCGAACACCGCCACCGCGCCGAACATCCAGCGTCCGCCGTGGCGCACGATGGGGAAGCGGCTCAGGTAAAGCGCCATCAGCAAGGCCCCCACCCCGAACGAGGCCCGCAGCAGGCCGAAGCCGATCGCCCCGACGTGCAGGATGTCGCGTGCGAAGATCGGCGTCAGCAGGGCCACCCCGGCCAGCAACACCACGACCAGATCCAGCGAGATGGCGCCCAGGACGATCTTGGTCTTCCACACATAGGCCAGGCCTTCCTTGACCTGCTGCACCGGGCCCAGCTTGGACGGATCGACCTGCGGCTTGCCCTTGGTGCGGATCAAGATGAAGCAGGCCATCGCCGCCAGGAACAGCGCCATGGCCGAGGCGTAGGCCATCGGCACGGACACGGCGACGATGACCCCGCCCAGGGCCGGACCGGCGATGGCCCCGGTCTGGAAGGCGATGGACTGGGCGGCGATGGCGGGCGGCAAGGCCCTGCGCCCCACCACCATCGGCAGGAAGGCCTGGCTGGCCGGCGCCAGGAAGGCGCGCGCCGCGCCGAAGACGGCGGCCACCGCCAGCAAACCCCACAGCGGCGGCGAACCGTGCATCGCCATCAGCAGGAAGGCGCCCGCGCACATCCCCTCGACGATGATCGACAGGGTGACGGTGTGCTTGCGGTCGCGCCGGTCGGCCATGGCCCCGGCGGGCAGGGTGAAGGCCAGCAGCGGCAGGAACTGGCACAGCCCCACCAGGCCCAGATAGAGGCTGGCCTCCTCGATCGGATGATCGCGCCGGGCGATCTCATAGACCTGCCACAACAGGGCCGAGGACTGGATCTGAATGCCCAGAACCGCCGCCACGCGCCCCAGCCACAACAGGCGGAAGTCGGGAATGCTCCAGGGACTGGACGGGCCGTCGTCAGGGCGAGAAGCGGAGGAGTCGTCGGTCGTCACGTTCGTATGGGCGTCTTCGGATAGGGGGTTCCGTCGCGGTGGAAATAGCGATCGGCGCCCAGAGGAGGGGCATGGGGAAGGATCATGTCGATGTCGGGATAGTCGCAGGCGTCGTCGGCCGGACGGCGCGAGCCGACTTCCAGCAAAACCGCTTCGTGATCGCTGCGGTTCTCGATCTTGTGGCCGTTGGGGACGCCCGCCTTGAAGCCCGCACAGTCGCCGGCGCGCAGGATCGTCTCGCCCTCGTCCTCGACCAGCACCACCTCGCCGTCCAGCACCCAGACGAACTCGTCTTCGGCGGTGTGCCAATGACGCTGGCTGGACCAGGCCCCGGCGGGCAGGCGCAGCAGATTGACCCCGAACTGGTCCAGGCCGACCGCATCGCCCAGTCGCCAGCGGCGTCGCGGCTTGCACGGCGCAGCGAATTCGTCCGGGTATCCGGTTCCGTTCAGGGTCGGGGCGGCGTCGATGTCGATCTTCGGCACGGTTTTCGGGCCTTCTCGCGGATGCGGGATATGCCTAAAGCAATAGCCTCATGAACGCCGCATCACATTCCGTCATCGATCCTGTCGAACTGACCCGCGACCTGATCCGCATCCCCTCCGTCACCCCCGCCGACGAAGGGGCGATGGACGTGTTGGAGCGCGCCCTGACCGGCCTGGGCTTCACCTGCCGCCGCATGGTGTTCGAGGGGCCGAGCGGCGTGGGCCACGACGCGCGGATCGAGAACCTCTACGCCCGGCGCGGGACCGCCTCGCCCAACCTCTGCTTCGCGGGCCATACCGACGTGGTGCCGATCGGCGACCTGAAGGCCTGGAGCGCCGGACCGTTCGAGGGCGAGACCCGCGACGGCGTCCTGTACGGCCGCGGAGCCGTGGACATGAAGGGCGGCATCGCCGCCTGGGTCGCCGCCGTCTCGCGCGTGCTGTCTCAAGGCGAAATCGAAGGCTCCCTGTCCTTCCTGATCACCGGCGACGAGGAAGGCCCGGCCCTGCACGGCACCAAGCGCGTGGTCCAGACCCTGGCCGCCGAAGGCGAGGTCATCGACGCCTGCGTGGTCGGCGAGCCCTCCTCGGCCCACCACCTGGGCGACATGATCAAGGTCGGGCGGCGCGGCTCGCTGAACACCTGGATCACCGTCTTCGGCAAGCAGGGCCACGTCGCCTATCCCGATCGCGCCGCCAATCCGGCCCCGGTCATCGCCCGGCTGCTGGCCCGGATCGACGCCCACGTCCTCGACGAGGGCTATCCCGAGTTCCCGCCGTCGAACCTGGAGATCACCACCATCGACGTAGGTAATCCGGCGACCAACATCATCCCGGCCGAGGCCAAGGCGCGGCTGAACATCCGCTTCAACCCGACCCACACCGGCGACGGCCTGATCGACTGGCTGAACCGCGAGGCGGGCGCGCTTCAGGCCGAGACCGGTCTGCGGATCGAGCTGGAGCATATGTGCTCGGGCGAAGCCTTCCTGACCGAACCCGGCGTCTTCGTCGGCGCCGTGCAGGACGCGGTGGAGGCCGTGCTGGGCCGTCGCCCCGAGGCCTCGACCACCGGCGGCACCTCCGACGCCCGCTTCATCCGCGCCCTGTGTCCCGTGCTGGAGCTGGGTCTGGTCGGCCAGACCATGCACCAGGTCGACGAGCGCGTGCCCGAGGCCGAGCTGCGCGCCCTGACCGACGCCTATGAGCGCGTCATCGCCACGGTGCTGGAGCGTCTGAAACCCTGATCGGCAAGGTCATGTCACACTCCGCCGCCCTGTCTCGTCATGGAGGCGACGCGCACTCACGCTCGTAGGAGACACGACATGACCCCACGCCTCGCCAACCCCGCCAAGGCCGCCCCCGAAGCCTATCAGGCGATGCTCAAGCTGGAACAGGCCGTCGCCGCCAGCGGCCTTGAGCACAGCCTGCTGGAACTGCTGAAGATCCGCGTCTCGCAGATCAACGGCTGCGCCTATTGCCTGCACATGCACACCGCCGACGCTCGCCGGGCCGGTGAGGACGAAGTGCGTCTGCACCTGCTCGCTGCGTGGCGGGAATCCTCGCTGTTCAGCCCACGCGAACGCGCCGCCCTGACCTGGGCCGAGAGCCTGACGCGCATCGAACAATCCCAAGCGTCCGATGCGGACTATGCCGTGTTCAAGGCCGAGTTCAATGAAGCCGAACAGGTGAACCTGACCTTCGCCATCGGGGCGATCAACGTCTGGAATCGGCTCGCCGTCGGCTTCCGCTCGGCCCATCCGGCAGGCCCCGCGCGTGTCGCGGCCTGACCCCGCGACCGAAGTCTTCGAGGCGCATCGGCCCCGGCTGACGCGCCTCGCCTACCGCATGCTCGGCTCCCTGGCCGAGGCGGAAGACGTGACGCAGGAGGCCTGGCTGCGGTGGAGCAGGGTCGACCCGGCCGAGATCCGCGAGCCCGGCGCCTGGCTGACGCGCACCACGACCCGCCTGGCGCTGGACCTGCTGAAATCCGCGCGCGTGCGGCGCGAGACCTATGTCGGCGCCTGGCTGCCCGAGCCGCTGATCACCGGGCCGGAGGCGGACGCCGAGGTCTTCGCCGATGACCTGACCCTGTCCTTGATGACGGCGATGGAGCGGCTATCGCCCCTGGAACGCGCCGCCTTCCTTCTTCATGACGTGTTCGATGTCGGCTTCGCCGAGGTGGCGACGACGCTGGAGCGCGACCCCGCTTCGGTGCGGCAACTGGCCAGTCGCGCCCGCCGCCATATCCGGGAAGCCCGCCCCCGCTACGCCGTGGAGCCGCAAGAGGGCGAACGCATCGCCCGCGTCTTCTTCGAAGCGGCGCGGTCCGGCGACATGGTCGCCCTCGGCGCCCTTCTGGCGGACGAGGCGACGCTGAAGTCGGACGGCGGGGGCAAGGTGATGGCCTTCCACAACGCGATCCAGGGCGCGCCGAAGCTGTTGCGGCTCTACGCCGGCCTGCATCGCAAATACGGGCATGAAGGCTCGGAAATGCTCCGTCCCGTCTGGATCGACGGCCTGCCCGGCTACATCAGCCTGGAACGCGGCCGCATCCTGCAGACGACAGCCCTGACCATCGCTGACGGCCGCATCGTCGAAGTCTTCATCACGCGCAACCCGGATAAGCTGGCGCGCATCGCGGCTCTGATGAACGAACCGCCGCTCGCCTCGGCTTAACGGCAGGCGTCGACCCATTCGGAGGCGGTCAGTTCGGCCATCCGTTCGGGGCTGATGCGAACGGCGGAATGGATGGCCCCCGCCGCCGGGATCACCACGTCCCACGCCTTCAGCGAGACATCGCAATAGACCGGCAGGGGCGTCGCCAGACCGAACGGGCAGACGCCGCCGACCGGGTGGCCGGTCACGCCCTCGACCTCGGCCAGGTCCAGCATGTTCACCTTGCCGCCGAAGGCCGCCTTGGCCTTGGCGTTGTCCAGCCGGGCGTCGCCCGTCGTCACCAGCAGGACGATGCGGTCGCCCGCGCGCAGCGACAGGGTCTTGGCGATCTGACCCGGTTCGACGCCGTGGGCCGCGGCGGCTTCGGCCACGGTGGCGGTGCTGACGTCCAGTTCGATGATCGCGATGTCCGGCGCCTGCTCTGCGAAGAAGGCCTGGACGCTGGCCAGACTCACGCCTCGCCCGCCGCTTCCAGTCGCGCGATGCGGCGGTCCATGTCGGCGACCTGATCCTTCAGCCGCTGCGCCTCGGACGCCATGTCGACCGGCGTGCCGTCGTCATAGGTCAGCTGCGCCCCCTTCTCGATCAGGTCGAGACGATAGAGGGCGGTGACGCGGGTCGCCTTGAACCGCTCCAGCTCGCTTTCCGGGGAGATGACGCGGGCCATGTCAGCGCGCCGCCACGACGATGACCTCGACGAGGTAGTCGGGCGTCGCCAGCTTGGCCTCGCAGGTGGCGCGGGCAGGCGGATGGGCCGGATCGACCCAGGCGTCCCAGACGCCGTTCATCGCCTCGAAATCGGCGATGTCGGCCAGCCAGACCTGGGCCGACAGGATCTTCGACTTGTCGCTGCCGCACTCGGCCAGGATCGCCTCGACCTCGGCCAGGGCGGTGCGCGTCTGGGCGGCGACGTCCTCGCCCGGTTCGCCGACCTGTCCGGCCAGGTAGATGGTCTGGCCGTGGATCACGGCCTGGCTCATGCGGCTGTCGGGCTGGATGCGGGTGATCATTACGGCTCCTTGCGCTGAGGCTCGGACTTAACGCGGCGGGACGAAGGCTCCAAGGACAAACGCCGGGCGCCTCTGTGTCTTCCTAAACGCAAAAAGCCGTGTCACAGGAAGCGTCATGGAAACGATCCGCATCGAGAACCGCATCGGCGTGCGCGCCACGGCCGAACGCCTCTGGGAGGTGCTGACGGACTTCGGCGGCTGGAACCGCTGGAATCCGCACGAGGTCGAGGTCGAGGGCGCCCTGGGCTTCGGCGCGCCGATCAGCCTGATGGAACGCCTACCCGACCTGGGCGAGCGTCAGGTGCAGGCGCAGCTCGGCGAGTGGGAGCCCAACGCCCAGCTGGTCTGGATCGAGCGCCGCGGCTTCCTGTTCCGCACCCTGCGCTACTATGAGATCGAAGAGCTGGAACGCGGCGCCTGCATCGTGTCGCACGGCACGGTCTTCACCGGCCTGCGCGCTGAACTGTTCCACGACAAGCATCGCGCCCGCATCCGCCCGGCCTATCAGGCCATCAGCGAAGCTCTGAAGCGGACCGCCGAAGAGGGCTGAGACGTCTCAGCCCCTCAGCCGCCCTTCATCATGTCCTGAATGTTGATGATGGCCGGGCCCAGGATGACGACGAACAGCACCGGCAGGAAGAACAGGATCATCGGCACGGTCAGCTTGGCCGGCAGGGCCGCGGCCTTCTTCTCGGCGGCGGCCAGGCGCAGGTCGCGGTTTTCCTTGGCCATGACGCGCAGGGCCGACCCCAGCGGCGTGCCGTAGGTCTCCGCCTGGGTCATGGCGGTGGCCACGGCCTTGATGCCCGGATGCTGCGTCCGCTTGGCCATGCCCTCATAGGCCATACGCCGGTCCGGCAGATAGCTGAGCTCGGCCGAGAGCAGGGACAGCTCCTCGGCCAGTTCGATCGACTGGCCGCCGACCTCCTGGCTGACCTTCTGGATGGCCGCCTCGATCGACATGCCGGACTCCACGCAGATCAGCAGCAGGTCGAGCGAGTCCGGGAAGGCCGCCATGATCGAGGCGCGTCGCTTGTCGATCATGTTCTTCAGATAGATGTTCGGAGCATAGAAGCCGACGCCCGCAGCCATCACCACCATGGCGACCTGCGTCATCATCGGCAGGTCCGGCTTGACCACGACGAACAGATAGAAGGCCGTCAGCGCCATCAGGATGAAGGGGCTGGCGAAGCGGAAGAAGTAGAAGGTGTTCAACGGACCAGGCCCGCGGAAGCCCGCCTGGACCATGTTCTCGGCCACCTTGGGATCTTCCAGCAGCTTCGTCAGGTTCAGGCGCGCGACCACCCGGCTGCGATAGCTGTCATCGGTCTGGCGCAGGCTGGAGCCTTCGCCCGCCCCGCCGCGCATCGCCTGACGCGAGCGGCGGCGCAGTTCCTCGCGGCGCTCGGCCACGGCCTTCATCCGCTTGTCCAGCCGCGCGCCGCCGCCGACGAAGGAGGACAGCAAGGTCAGGACGCTGGCGAACACCGCCACGCCTACGCCGATGCTCAAGAGGTTCTGCGGGTCGGTGATGAAGCGCATGAAGCCGTTCACGTCGTCGCCCCCATCTCAGAACTTGAAGGAGATCATGCGCTTCATCACGAAGACGCCGATCGCCATCCACAGGGCCGCGCCCATCAGCATGACCTGCCCGCGAATGTCCGTGAACATCAGCAGCATGTAGCTGGGGTTGGACAGCATCACGAGGATCATGACCGCCGGCGGCAAGGAGGCGATGATGCCCGCCGAGGCGATGGCCTCGGACGACAGGGCCTTGATCTTCTCGCCCATCATCCGCCGAGCGCGCAGCACCGTGGTCAGATTGCCCAGCGCCTCGGCCAGGTTGCCGCCCGACTTCTGCTGGATGGCGATGACGATGGCGAAGAATTTCAGCTCCGGCGTCGGCATGCGCTCGTACATCTTGTCCAGCGCCTGGGCGAGCGTCAGCCCCACCCCCATGCCCTCGACCAGGGTGCGGAACTCGCCGGCCAGAGGCTCGGGGCTCTCACGGGCGATGATCTTGAAGCAGTCATGGACCGGCAAGCCGGTCTTGATGCCGCGCACCAGAATGTCGACGGCGTCAGCGAAGGCCAGTGAGAATTTCTTCATCCGCGCCTTGGCCTTCATGCCGACGATCCAGCGCGGCAACCCCAGACCCGCCGCCACGCCGACGCCCAGGACGATGATGATGTTGGCTCCCAGAACGAAGGCCAGCAGCGCCCCGACCAGACCTGCGACCACGCTGATGATGACGAAGGTCCGCACCGAGAGGCTCAGCCCCGCCTGCTTCAGCTTGGCGGCCGTGGTCATGCGCGCCTTGCGCTCGCGCCGGTCGACCTCCTGAAGCTGCAGCAGGATCTGCTTGCGGCGCGCCTCGGGCGTATTGGCCGCCGCGACGCGCTTGGCGTTCGCCGCCGCCTCGGCCCGCACCCCGCCCATCGTCTTGGCGCGCTTGACCGCCTGGCTCGAGGAATCGTCGCCGCCGACCAGCACCCAGCCGACGCCGCCGATGGTGATGAAGGCCAGGATCGCCGCCAGGATGGGAAGCAGCATCGCCCCTACTCCGCCGCGTCCAGGGCTTCGGCCAGTTCCCGCTCCAGCCCATAGTAGCGGGCGCGGTCCCAGAAGCGCGGGCGGGCGATGCCGGTGGAGCGATGGCGGCCGGTGATCTTGCCGTGCGCGTCCTCGCCGGTGATGTCGTAGACGAACAGATCCTGGGTGACGATGACATCGCCTTCCAGCCCCACCACCTCGGTGATGTGGGTGATGCGGCGCGAGCCGTCGCGCAGGCGCGCGGCCTGGACGATGACGTCGATCGAGCCGACGATCATCTCGCGGATGGTCCGGGACGGCAGGCCGTAGCCGCCCATGGTGATCATCGATTCCATCCGGCTGATGGCTTCGCGCGGGGAGTTGGCGTGCAGCGTCCCCATCGAGCCGTCGTGGCCGGTGTTCATGGCCTGCAGCAGGTCGAAGGCTTCGGGGCCGCGCACCTCGCCGACGATGATGCGTTCGGGGCGCATCCGCAGACAGTTCTTGACCAGGTCGCGCATGGTGATCTGGCCCTGGCCCTCCAGGTTCGGCGGGCGGGTCTCCAGACGCACGACGTGGGGTTGCTGCAACTGCAGCTCGGCGGCGTCCTCGCAGGTGATGACGCGCTCGGTCGGGTCGATGAAGGCCGTCAGGGTGTTCAGCAGGGTCGTCTTGCCCGAACCCGTGCCGCCCGAGATGACCAGATTGCATCGCGACGCGCCGATGACGCCCAGGACGCGCGCGCCCTCGGGGCTGATGGAGGCGTACTCCACCAGATTGCGCATCGTCAGCTTGTCCTTCTTGAACTTGCGGATCGTCAGCGTGGGGCCGTCGATGGCCAGCGGCGGGGCGATGACGTTGACGCGGCTGCCATCGGGCAGGCGGGCGTCGCAGATGGGGCTGGCCTCGTCGACGCGGCGGCCCACCTGGGACACGATCCGCTGACAGATGTTCATCAACTGGCCGTTGTCGCGGAAGCGGACGTTGGTCAGCTGCACCTTGCCGCCGACCTCGATGAAGACCCGACCGGCGCCGTTGACCATGATGTCGGCGATGTCGTCGCGCGCCAGCAGCGGCTCCAGCGGCCCATAGCCCAGCACGTCGTTCAGGATGTCCTGAACCAGATGCTCCTGCTCGGCCACCGACATGGAGACGTTCTTGATCGCCACCAGTTCGGAGACGATGTCGCGGATTTCCTCGGACGCCGCCTTCTGATCCAGCTGCGCCAGCTGGGCCAGGTCGATGGTGTTCATCAGGGCGTTGAAGATGGTGGTCTTCGTCGCGTGATAGTAGTCGCTCTGTTCGCGCACGATCTCGGCGACGGCCTGGGCCTTCTTGAGCTGCTCCAGGCCCGGCGTGGCCCGAGGGCCGCTCGGAGAAACACTTGGCGCAGGCTCGGGCTTGCGGCCCAGCAATCCGTCCAGGGCGTCCAGCCGGTCGCTGCGCGGCGCGGCGGCCGGCGGCGGCGTCAGAGGATCAAGGTCTTCGGCCGAGAAGCCGTCCACCGGCTCGGGCGCCCGGCGCGCCTGCGCCTCCGGAACAGGGGCCGGGGCGGGCCGGGGCGCGACGGGGGCCAGACCCGGCTGTGCTGTCCGCTTGCCGAACACGGCCTCAGCGCTTCTTGCTGAACAGAGAGCCGAGCAGGGAGCTGCTTCCGGCGCTCTTGGCCGCCGCCGTCGGCTTGGCCCGGCCTGCTGCACGCGCGGAGGCGGCCGGCAGCTCGCGGCGCGAGACGATCTGCGCCAGGGTCTCGAAAGCCTCGGCCGCCTTGGTCTTGGCGGCGGCGTCGACGATCATCTGGCCGTTGTTGGCGGCCGCGCCGAACACCTTGGCGTCGAAGGGAATGCTGAGGCTGGGATGGACGCCCAGGGCCGCGCCGAAATCCTTGGCCGGAATCTCGGGCCGCCCCGGTATGCCCACCTGGTTCAGCACCAGGCGCGGCGGGGCGTCGTTGGGGCGCCCCTGCTTGATCAGGTCGATCATGTTCTTGGCGTTGCGCAGCGAGGCCAGGTCCGGCGTCGCCACCACCACCACCTCGTCCGCCGCGATCAACGCGCGGCGCATCCAGCCCGACCACAGGTGCGGCAGGTCCAGCACCACGAAGGGCGCGGTCGCCCGGATGCGGGTGGTGACTTCCTCAAAGGCCTCGGCGCCGATGTCCCAGTCGGTCTCCAGCGTCGCGGGCGCGGCGAACAGGCTCAGCTTGTCGGTGCAGCGGACCATCATCCGGTCCAGCAGGGTGGCGTCCAGGCGATCCGGCTGGTTCAGGGCGTCGGCCACGCCGTTCAGCGGATCCTGGTTGAAGTCCAGCCCGGCCGTGCCGAACGGCAGATCGTAGTCGACGATGACGGTGTTGACGCCGATGCGTTCGCTCATCGCATAGGCGGTGTTGTGCGCCACGGCCGAGGCCCCCGCCCCGCCCCGCGCGCCGACGAAGGCGATGGTCCGGCCGACGAAAGGCTGGGCCGGATCGGCGAACAGGCCCCCGATGGCGGCGATCAGCTGCAGCGGCTGCACCGGCGCCACCAGATATTCGCTCACGCCCCGTCGCATGAGCTCGCGGAACAGCAAGATGTCGTTGGTCGCGCCGATGATGACGACCTTGGTGCCCGCGTCGCAGACCTGGGCCAGCTGGTCGATCTCGGCCAGCAGATCCTGCGGCGCCTTCAGGCTCTCGACGATGATCAGCGGCGGCGTCGGTTCGGCCTGATAGGCCTCGATCGCCGCCTGGACGCCGCCGAGGCGGATCTGGGTCGTGGCGCGGGCCATGCGGCGATCCTGGCCGGCGCGCTCGGCGGCGGCGGCCGTGTCCTGGCGCTCGGCGAAGATGTGCACCCCGATGCGCGGGATCGACACCTCGACCGAGGCCGGCCCGCCCATCGTCAGCGCCGTCGACGTCTCGACCGCGGGCATGGCGGCCACCACGGGCGGGGCGACGGGGGGCGCGGCGCCCGCCGTATTGATCGCCGCCTCGGTTTCTGTCCGCATCTGTCCGACCGGGTCAAAGGCGTCGGGAATCCGCCCCATGGACGCAGGTCCAGGCGCTCCGGCGCCCGTCGGGTGCAGGTCCATGAACTCATCATCAAGATCGAAGCCGTCCAGGGCGTCGAAATCCTGAGAGGGGAAGGGCTTGGGCGCCGTCGTCATTGCACAGCCTGTGAAATCTTGGTCTGCGACAACAGGGTCTCACGCTGGGCGGAGGTCTGACCGCCCTCGCGATAGGCGTCGAACACCACAGAGCGACGACCGGAATCGGCCGGGGTCATGGCGCGCGGGGCGACGATGTCGCGCGGATCGGCGATCTGGGCGGCCAGGTTGGCGTTCACGGCGCAACCGAAGTTGGAGGCCGACTGATTGTCGCCGGTGCGGCCCAGATTGCCCCACTGGGTTCCGCACTGCGGCACGACCGCGCGCACCGTCTCGAAGCCGACCAGCACCGGCGCCCTGGGGTCCGGTGCGGCGTAGCCGACCAGCTGGATGCGCTCGCCCGGCACGCCCGCCGCCTCGAACGCCGCCTTGACGTTCCAGGCCGCCTGAGCCGCCACGGGATCGCCGCCCGCCGGGGCCTCGATCACCAGCACCGGCGCGCCTTCCATGGCGAAGCGCCCGACCAGGGCGTCCAGCGCCGCGCGCTGATTGGCCGACAGGCCCGTCTCGTGCACCGCCAGGGCGATGCGGTCCAGGCCAGGCTCGACCTGCAGGCTGAAGCGCGAGGTGGGGGTCAGCGGCGGCTCCCCGCCCAGGCTGGCCGGGCCGCCGACGCAGGCCGACAACGCCAGGCTGAGGCTCAGAACGGCGGCGGAGATGGAGACGGTGCGGATCATGGCGCTCACTCGATCACATAGCCGACAGGGCCGCGCCAGCCGGCGCCCGGCTGCGCCGCGGGAGCGGGCGAGCCGTAGACCTGGTTCAACTGGCCGAAGAAGATGGTCTGGGCGTCCTGGGCGATGCGCAGACCATCGGCCGGCGTCTGCATCCGATCCGGCGAGGTCGGGTTGACGATATAGGGCTCGACGATGACCACCAGCTCGGTCTCGCCCATCACATAATCGCGCGAGCGGAACAGTTGGCCCAGCACCGGCAGATTGGTCATGCCCGGCAGGGCGTCGATCGCCTGGCGCGTGGATTCCTGCAGCAGGCCGGCGATCATCATCGACCCGCCCGAGGGCAGTTCGATGGTGTTCTCACTGCGCCGCACCGTCAGGCCCGGCAGGGTGATGGAGGACGGCGTGCCCGCGCCGATAGTCAGGCCGCCGTTGGGAGTCAGCTCGGACACCTCGACCTTGACCTGCAGGCTGATGCGCCCTTCCGACAGAACCACCGGCCGGAACGACAGCCCGACGCCGTAGGGCTTGTACTCGACCGTAATCTGCCCTTCGCGGTCGCGCCCGGCGGGGACGGGGAACTCGCCCCCGGCCAGGAAGCTGGCCGCTTCGCCGTTGACCGAGGTCAGGTTGGGCTCGGCCAGCATCCGCACCAGGCCGACGCGCTCGAAGGCCTTCAGCATGGCCTCGCCCTTGTTCAGCCCGTCCGAACCGGGGCCGGTGCCGGGCTGGGCCGTGTCCCAGTTGGACGGATCGCCGGGGCTGCCGTCGACCGTCACCGGACACATGGCGCCTTCCGGCCAGCCCGGACCGAGGCAAGGCACCTGCATCTGGAAATTCTTGGTGGTGTCGCGGGCGATCCCGCCCGCCAGACCGCCCAGGAAGGAGCCGTTCACGCCCCAGGTGGCGCTATTGCCCAGCAGCCACTGGGTGTCGCCGACACGGCCGAGCACTGCCTGGGTGTCGAATCCGAGCTGCTTGATGGCGTTGCGCTGCACCTCAACCACGCGCACCTTCAGCGTCACCTGATCCGATCCGGCGACGGCGATCATGTTCATGACCTTTTCGGGGGCGCTGACGAAGGCGCGGGCCACTTGGGCGGCGCGTTCGGCCTCCAGCGGACTGGCCGCCACGCCGGTCAGGATGATGCTGTCGTTGACCGCCTCGGCGCGCAGGTTCGAGCCCGGCGCCACCCGCGCCAGAGTGTCCTGAAGCGCGCTGACCCCCGCGTCCACGCGCACCCGCAGCGCCAGGATGGTGCGCCCGCTCGCGTCCAGGAAGACGGCGTCCGTTTCGCCGCCCGCCAGGCCGATCATGGTGATCCGGCGCGGCGAATGCAGCATGGCTTCGGCCACGGCCGGATTGGAGATGATGACGTCGCGCGCATCCGCCGGCAGGTCGACGGCGAAGGAGGTTCCGCGCGGCAGATTGACCATCTGCGGGGCCGAGCCTGCGGTGATGGCGGCGCGCGTCTGGGCGCGGGCGCCGTCCGACGCCGCAGAGCCGCCTAGCGCAATCAGGGCGGCGCAGGCGGCGACAGCGAAACGATTCATGCCCGATAGTCCCGTCTTCATGGCACCGCCACCGTTTCGGCCTGCCCCTCGCGATAGACGCGCACGACCGAACCGCCGCCTGCCGCCCGCCCGCGCACCGCGCCCGGCACATGGCCCGACGGCCCGGCCGTATCGGCATAGGAGCGCAGCACCAGCGACAGTTCGCCCTCGGACTTGGCCAGGGCCAGAACCTCGGCGTCGCGGCCCGTCAGCTCCAGCGTCGCCGTGGCGCCGACCACCGCCTGCTCGTCCTCGGCGGCGCGGGTGCTCTGATCGATGGCCAGAACTTTGACGTTGCGCATCACCGTGGCGGCCGAATATTTTGCCCCGCCGTCGTCGCCCGACCCCTTGACCTCGCGCGTCAGCAGGACGTCCACGCGGTCGCCGGGCAGGATGAAGCCCCCCGCGGCCGTCTCGACCGTCACGCGGATCGCCATGGCCCGCATGCCCGGCTCCAGATAGGCGGCCATGTAGCCGCTGTCCCCGGCGCGCACGATCTTGCGCGCCACCAGGGGCTCGCCGGCCAGAATGGGTTCGCGCACCACAGCGCCGATGTAGTCGGACTTGGCCCCCGGCGTGTTCAGTTCGGCGACGGCCTTGATGGCCTTGTCCACCGTGTCGCTCTTGGCGTCGCCAGAGCCTTCGACGGCCGCGTTCTCGGCGGCGGCGCCCTCGGCTTTGGAGGGCGGCGGCGGGCCGTCGGTGATGAAGAGGGGGTTGAGTTCGTCGGCGGGCCAGTCTTTCCAGCTGAGGTCCGCATCAACCAGGCGACGACCGGGCTCCAGATCGCGCGCCGCGACCAGCACCTTGGCCATGGGCCGCGTCTCGACGGCGGCCGTGGCGGTGGCCGTCGGCTGCCCTGACGACCCCATGGCGCGCACGACCAGCGCCAGACCGACGGCCGCGAGGGCTGCAATGCAGATGACAGCGATCTTGGCGGGTTTCATCCAGTGTCTCCGGCAGACGCGATCGCGCGAACCCGGATGATCCGCCCCCTGCCTGTCAGGGATAATGGCCCGTCATGGTTAACGCGCCCCTAAGCTGGACCGCCCTTGACGAACAACGTCATCAACCCGCGATGTAGGCCGTCATCAGCGGGCTGGACGGATAGGCCAGCAGGGCGCCGATGGCGATGGCGACCCCATAAGGAATGTCGCCCTTGGGCTGCATCAGCCGCATGACCCAGCCTGGTCCGCTCTGGGCGAAGAAAGGCAAATGGCTGCGCGCGGTCATCAGCAGAATGCAAAATCCACCGCCAACCAATGCGGTGTGAAAAACAAAAGGCACGCCAGCCGAAGCGCCCATCCACAACATGGAAGCGGCTAGAAGTTTAGCGTCGCCGCCGCCGATCCAATTCCCCGCGAACATGCCCATGCCGATAACAAGCATCGCGATCGCCAGGCCGACCGAAACACCCACCACATCCAGCGGCAGACCCAACACCAAGGCTGCGGGGAAAAAGCCGACAATGAGAACCCCCGAAATCCAGTTCGGGATCTTCATAGTGATCAAGTCATGCAAGGCGGCACCGATAGCCAGAACAGGCAGGATAGCCAGCAAGATCGTGGACAATTCAGTCATGAACCTATCTTGGACACCCGATCCTTAAAAGCAGGTTTCCAATCTATCCGGCTGTCGCCGTTCAAAGCTTAAATGCTCCTGGCGCTTGCTCGCAAAAACAAAAAGGGGTCAGAGCGTCATCGCTCCGACCCCAATCATTTTGATTGACTGGTTATATTAGACAGTCTTAGGCGGGGCCTTCATGTCATCCGTGACCTTCTTGAAGGTACCTTGAAGCTGAGTGCCCAGAGCGGCGACGGCGCCGATGATGACAACCGCGATCAGAGCAGCGATCAGGCCGTATTCGATGGCCGTGGCGCCGGATTCGTCTTTAGCGAAGCGCGTGATGAAGTTACGCATGTTATGTCTTCCTTCTTTCAATAACGAGCAGATGACCCACCATCAGGGTCGTCGGTTTTGCCCGCTTGACCCCCGTTTGCATGGAGACAATGCGACGACGCCCCTTAAGAGCGGGTAAAATCTCGACGTCCCCGCGCAATATTGATGGTTACTTTCTTGTTTACTAGAATTCGCCCTTGATTTCGGCGTTGGTAGAGAATTTCAGGCTTTCTTGACCTTTGGCCGTCAGCTTCCACGTGCGGCGCTCGCGCGCGCCCGTTCTGATCCTCACGGAGGCCCCGCCATGCGCCCAGCTTCTCTTCTCGTCGCGCCCCTGGCCGCGCTGCTCGTTCTGGCCGCGCCCGCCGTGGCGCAGGAACGGCCGCTGGACGTGCAGATCGACCAGGCGACGCGGGTGCAGCTTCGCGCACCGGCCGGATCGGTGATCGTGGCCAATCCGCGCATCGCCGACGTCACCGTCACCGACGCCCGCACCCTGTTCATCACCGGCAAGAGCTACGGCCTGACCGAGATCATCGCCGTCGACGCCCTGGGCCGCCCCCTGTTCCAGCGCCAGGTGGCGGTCAGCCCCGGCGAGACCGGCTCGGTGCGCGTCTGGCGCGGCGGCGAGGCGACCGAGGTCGCTTGCGGAACCCGTTGCGCGCCGGCCGCCCGCCCCTCCACGGCGCCCTGACGCCATGCAGCGGGGGCTGGGCCTGATGCATCGTCGGCGTCGCCGCGAGGGCTCCACCGCCATGGAGTTCGCCCTCGTGGCCTTCCCCTTCTTCATGCTGCTGTTCGGCATATTGGAGATCGGCCTGATGCTGCTGGTCGACGCCCTGGTCGAAACCGCCGTCTCCGACGCCGGGCGCCAGATCCGCACCGGCCTGGCTCAGGAACAGAAGCTGGAGGTCGGGGACATCAAGAAGCGCCTGTGCGCCAATATGAGCGTCTTCGCCGCCGACTGCCCCAGCCGCGCCTTCATAGACATTCGCGTGGTCGACGGTTTCTCGACCCCGTCTGACGCCGACCCGCTGAAAACAGGCGTCTTCGACCCCAGCGTCCTGACCTACAAGCCGGGCGGCCCCGGCGACCGGGTGCTGGTGCGCGTCTGGTACGAACAGCCCATCGTCACCCCCTTCATCGCCCAGGCCGTGTCGCGCACCGCCGATCGTCGCGTGATGCTGACCACCACCCTGGCCTTCCGCAACGAGCCCTATCAATGAGGCGCGCCGTGAAAGTCGGGCTTCTGAAGCGCCTGTTACGGGATCGGCGCGGCGTCTCGGCGATCGAGTTCGCCCTGATCGCGCCGGTGATGATCACCATCTACTTCGGCCTGATCGAATTCTCCCAGGGCTATATGGCCGAGCGCCGCGCCAGCCACGTCGCCTCCATGGTCGCGGATCTGGTGGCCCAGTCCGGCGGCACCAACATCAAGGATCTGGAGAGCACCTTTCTGATCGGCGACATGATCATGCGGCCCTTCTCGTCCGAGACCCTGTCGATCCGCGTCTCGAGCGTCACCGTGGATGCGCGCGGCGTCGCCACGGTCGAATGGAGCCGCGCCAAGAGCGCCAAGGACGCCAAGGGCGCCGACATCATGCCCGCCCGTAAGCGGGGCGATCCCATCACCGACCTGCCGCCCGACCTGATCACGGACGGCCAGACCGTAATCCTGGGCGAAACGAACTACGGCTACGTGTCCGCCTTCGGCCAGATGATACCGGGCGGCATCGCCTTTCAGCGGAACTACTATCTCCGCCCGCGCACGACGGATCGGATCGCCTGCACCGACTGCCCCGCCTGACTCGGCGGCCCTAGCTGACCAGGGCCTCCTTCAACGCGCGGAACTTGGCCTCGGTCTCCAGCCGTTCGGCGCCGGGATCGCTGTCGGCGACGATCCCCGCCCCGGCCAGGGCGCGCCAGCGCCAGCCGTCCGCCCCATGTTCGAACGCCGCCGTGCGGATCAGGACCGAGGCCGTCAGCCGCGCCTCCTCGCCCAGCCCCCAGCCGAACAGGGAGCCGCACCACGGCCCGCGCGGCGGCTCATGGCCCGCGATCACCTTCATGGCCTGATGCTTGGGCGCCCCGGTGATGGAGCCGGGCGGGAAGGCGGCCTCCATGACCTCGGCCGGGCCGACGCCCTGCGCCGCCTGGGCGCTCACCGTCGAGACCAGATGATGCACCGTCGGATGGCTCTCCAGCGCGAACAGGCGCTCGACCTGAACCGAACCGGGTCGCGCCGCCCGCGCCACGTCGTTGCGCATCAGATCGACGATCATCAGGTTCTCGGCCCGGTCCTTGGCGCTGGCGACCAGCTCCGCCGCCAGGGCCGCGTCGCGCGCCGGGTCGGGGTGGCGCGCGCGGGTGCCCTTGATCGGCCGGGTCTCGATACGACCGCTGTCGCCGTCGAAGGTCAGGAACAGTTCCGGCGAGTTAGACACCAAGGCCCGCTCGCCCAGCCGCCAGAAGGCGCCGTAGGCCGCGCCCCGCCCCGCCGACAGCCGCAGGAACACCTCGAACGGATCGCGCTCCGGCTTCAGGCGCCCGGTCCATGCGCGCGCGATATTGGCCTGGAACAGCTCCCCGGCGCCGATGCGGGCGACCACGTCGGCCACCGCCGCCTCATAGGCCGCGCCCGAGCCTTCCTCGACCGCGCCGTCACACGGCGGTGCGGGCGTCTCCGTCGAGACCGCCGTCTCTAGCCAAGTCGCCGCGCGCTGCGCCTCAAGGCGCGCCGCCTCGACATCCGCCCCGCGCCCGATCGCCCGCACCTGTCGTTCTTGGTGGTCGAAGGCCAGCATGGCCGCATAGCGCGCCAGCATCAGGTCCGGCCAGTCGCCCTCGCGCTCGCCGGTCGCGGGCCGCGCCCCGGCGTCATAACTCATCAGCCCGACGACCCCGCCGTCTGCATAGGCGGGCTCACGCAGGCGCTGGAACAGCGCCCCATCGTCCACGCCCCCGGCGAATGTCTGATCCGGCTCGCAGGCCACGAAGGACCAGCG
>DJDA01000088.1 GCA_002430835.1 Brevundimonas sp. UBA5936 | reverse complement strand
GGCGGGCGGCGTCGGCCTGGGCGGCGGCCTCGGTCTGGACCGAGCGCGCCGTGGCGACGGCCGTGGAAATGGTGTCGGCCCGCTCGTCGATCACGCGGCGCAGGCGCGGCGCGAAGACCTTGGCGATGAGCAGGTACAGGATGACGAACAGGATCAGCAGGTAAACGACCTGCCCGGCCCAGTGCTGGAACTCGAACTGCGGCAGTCCGCCAGCGTCATGCTCGGCGGCGGCGGCAGCCGCATTGGCGGGCACGTGCCCGGTTTCGGCCGCGTATTCAACGGCCTGTTCCACCGGCAAGACCGGCGGCGGAGCTGAGGGAGTGGCTGCCATAATGATCCGTCGTGAAAGCAAATGCGGCGGCGCAGCCGCTGATGGGCGCGCCGCCGCAGATCAGGGGTTCGGTATTAGCCGAGCCAGATCAGGATGCCGAGCACGAAGGCCAGGATGCCCAGGGCTTCGGCGAGGGCGGCGCCCACGAACAGGTTGCCGACTTGCGAAGCGGCGGCAGCCGGGTTGCGCAGGGCGCCGGCCAGGAACTGGCCGAAGATGTTGCCGACGGCCAGAGCCGAACCGACCATACCGATGGTGGCGATACCGGCGCCGATGAACTTGGCGGCTTCAGCTTCCATGATGATATTCCTAATTCTTGGAGCGTTTGGAGGGTGGGCTTACTTACTGGTCCGCAGCCTTAGTGGCCATGGCCCAGGTTGACCACATCATTGAGGTAGATGCAGGTCAGAACGGCGAAGACGAACGCCTGGAGGAAGGCCACCAGGAACTCGAAAGCGGTCAGGGCGATCACCATGCCCAGCGACAGGGCGGCGACCGGAAGAGCGAACAGGCCCACGCCGCCGGCGACGGCCAGGGCGCCCAGGGACACCACGAAGCCGGCGAAGATCTTCAGCGCCAGGTGGCCGCCTAGCAGGTTGCCGAACAGACGCAGGGCCAGGGTGAAGGGGCGCAGCAGGAAGGAGAAGAACTCGATCAGGCCGACGACCGGGCGCAGCACCAGCGGCGCGCTGGTCGGCCAGAACAGGCCGAAGAAGCCCAGGCCGTTCTTGGCGATGCCGACGCCGACCACGACCAGGAAGGTCAGCACGCCCAGGGTGGCCGTGACGGCCAGCTGCGAGGTGGCGGTGAAGGTCAGGAACATGCCCAGCAGGTTCATCATCAGGATGAACATGAACAGGGTGAAGACGAAGGGGAAATACTTGCGCGACTCATGACCGATCGTGGACGCGGCCAGGTTGTCGATCATACCGAACAGGGTCTCGCCCGCCGCCTGCATCCGGCCCGGCACCACCTTGGCGCCCGAGGTGGCCACGGTCAGGAACAGCACGGCCATGCCGAAGGCGATGGTCATCGCCAGGTGCGAATTGGTGAAGGCCAGGCTGACCTCGCCGACCAACGGAAGCGTGACGCTGCCGAAATCCGCCAGAGGCGTAACCTGAAACTGGTGAATCGGATCGGCCACGGGCCTCTCGCTCCTTAGTCTTCTTTTTCGCCGGCCTCGACGTAGGGAACGGCTTCACCCGTCACACCCGCCGCCTTGGCCTGCGCCATCAGCCGGTTGGCTGTGCGACGCGCCATGTAGATCGCCAGTGCGAAGCCCAGAAGAACTCCGACCAGAAGGCCCCAGGGCGAGGTTCCAAAGAACCGGTCCACCCCGAAACCGATAGCCAAACCAACGAAAACACCGCCGAGAAGCTCGGCGATGATCTTATAGGCCTGGCCCGTGACCGCGTGTGCGGCGAACTCGGCCGATTGCCCGGCCTGGGCCTTCGCCTCCAATGCGGATGCGCTTTCGTGGAGGCGTTTGATCGCCTCTTCGCGCGATTCCTTCGTCGGGGACATGGGCCTGTTCGCTCAGCGTCCGGCGCAGGGCCGAAACGGGTCTGAATTTCGGCGCGGAACCTATAGGCGAGACGGCCTCAGGTCAAGGCGGCGCGCCTTGGACTTAAGTCCATGACTTTCCGACACTTCTTGGGGGCGCGACGTTCCGTCCCGGCTAAGGTTGCGACTCTTCGTCCTCGCTGACGAAATCCTGGGCGAATTCGGGCGCGCCGTCGTCCAGCCCGGTCAGCAGATCCTCGCCCTCGTCATCCCCGGCGCGCGAGGGGTCCGGCACCTCGAACCCGACCGGCATGGACAGGTCCAGCAGGCCCGCCGCCTTCATCTCCTGCACGCCGGGAAGATCGTAGAGGCTGGCCAGGCTGAAATGCTCCAGAAAGCGGTCGGTCGTGGCGTAGGTGACGGGCCGACCCGGCGTACGCCGACGCCCGCGCAGCCGCACGAAATCCATCTCCAGCAGCAGGTCCAGCGTCCCCTTGGACAGGGAGACGCCACGCACGCTCTCGACTTCGGCGCGGGTGCAGGGCTGGTGATAGGCGATGATGGCCAGGGTCTCGAGCGCGGCCTTGGACAGGCGGCGCGGCTCCTCGCGCTCCTCGGTCATCAGGAAGCCGAGGTCGGGCGCCGTGCGGAACCGCCAGCGTTCGGCCACGCAGTCCAGCTCGACCCCGCGTCCCTGATAGCGCGCCTGAAGCGCGGTCAGCGCCCCGCCGACGTCGGCGCCCTGCGGCAAACGGCGCGCGATCTCGGCCAGCGACAGCGGCGCGGCGGCGGCGAACAGCAGGGCCTCGACCCGGCGTTCGATGTCGAGGTGGTCCGGGGTGAAGTCGAGACTCACGGCGTCAGCTCCAGCGGCTGCCCCAACCCTCTGCGTTTCAGCCACACCGCGTCGAATGGCCGCTCCTGCCGGATGTCCATGCCGCCCTCCTTCACCAGCTCCAGACTGGCCGACAGGGTGGAGGCGGTATAGCTGGCCTGGCTGGGGCCTTCCTGCCCGTCCGGCTTCTGGGGCGCCACGCGCTCCAGCGGCGTCCACTCGGCCAGGCGCGGCATGATCTCGCGCAGCCAGTCGCGGGCGGCTTCCAGCTGGAAGGCCTCGACCCGCTGGCCGGGGGCGTATTTGCGGCGTTCCTCGCGGCGGCGCTGTGCCACATAGGCGCTCATCAGCTCATAGAGGCTGGCGTCCACCCGGTCGGACGGGATGATGACCGTCGCCTGCGGGTCGCCGCGCGTGAAGACGTCGCGCTTCAGCTGCGGGCGGCCGGTGATGGCCTCCACCGCCGTGCGCATGGCCTCCAGCTTCTGCAGGCGGAAGGCCAGGGCGGCGGCGATCTCCTCGGCCGGAGGCTCCTCCGGCTTATCCTTCTCGTTGCGCGGGATCAGCAGGCGAGACTTCAGATAGGCCAGCCACGACGCCATCACGAGATAGTCGGCCGCCAGCGCGAAATTGCGCCGCCGCGCCTCATGCACGAAGGCCAGATACTGTTCGGCCAGACGGGTGATGGACAGCTTCAGCAGGTCCACCTTCTGCGTCCGCGCCAAGGCCAGAAGGACGTGCAGCGGGCCTTCATAGCCCTCCAGATCGACGACGAAGGCCTCCTGCGCCTCGACCTGTTCGACGGCGGTGAAGTCGAGGTTCGGCTGGAAGGCCTCGCTCATGCGCCCTCCCCGGCCATTTAAGCCTGCGCCTCGCCGACATCCGGCCCCTTGGCGGCGTCGAAGCGGCCGTTCAGCGCCGCCTCTAGCCGGGCGCGGCCCTCGGCGACGTCCAGCGGCTCAGGCGCGCGGACGATGCGGTTCAGCGCAGCCTCGGCGCGGCGTTTGGCCTCGCCCTTCAGCTTCTTCGTCCCAGCGGCGACGGCGGCCATCTCCTTCAGGTCGCCGTTGCAGTGAAGCACCACGTCGCAGCCCGCCTTCAGCGACTGTTCGGCGCGCTCGGTCAGCGTACCCGACAGGGCCTGCATCGACAGGTCGTCCGACAGGATCAGGCCGGAGAAGCCCAGCCGCTCGCGCATCAGGCGGATGGCCTTCTTCGAGGTCGTGGCCGGACGCCTGGCGTCGACGGCGGTGAAGACGACGTGGGCCGTCATCGCCATCGGCATGTCCGACAGGGCCTTGAACGGGGCGAAATCCCAGGCGTCCAGCTCCTCGATCGCCGTCTCGACCACCGGCAGGTCGTGGTGGCTGTCCGAGAAGGCGCGGCCGTGGCCCGGAATGTGCTTGATGATCGGCAGGACGCCGCCCGCCAGCAAACCCTCGGCGGCGGCGCGGCCCAGCTGGGTCACGGTCGCCGGATCCTGGGCATAGGCGCGGTCGCCGATGATGTCGTGGGCGCCCGGCACTGGCACATCCAGCACCGGCACGCAGTCGACGGTGATGCCCAGTTCGCGCAAATCGTGGGCGATCAGCCGGGCGCCCAGACGCACCAGTTCGCGCGCCGCCGCCGAATCATTGGTCGCCTTCAGATAGGCCGCGCCCGGCGGATATTTCGGCCAGTGCGGCGGGCCGAGGCGCTGCACCCGGCCGCCCTCCTGATCGATCAGCACCGGGGCGTCGTCGCGGCCCACGCTGTCGCGCAGTTCGGAGACCAGCGCCTTGACCTGTTCGGGGCTGTCCACATTGCGGCGGAACAGGATGAAGCCCCAGGGCTTGGCCTCGGCGTAGAAGGCGCGTTCCTCCGCCGTCAGCCGGTGGCCGGAACAGCCATAGATGGCGGCGGAGGTCATACTTGCGCGATCCTTAGCGGACGATGCAGTCGCGGCCCGCGGCCTTCAGCGCATTGCAGAAGGCGACGGCGCGGTCACGGCTCATGCCGGTGAAGGTGGTGCGGTAGACGGTCGAGCCGTTGGCGGCGGTGACTTCCTGCACGCGCTTCTCGGCGCCCGAGGCGTACTGGCCGAAGCGGGCGGCGACGGCGGCGTATTCACGGTCGGCGATGGCCGTCGAGGAGAAGGCGCCGATCTGCACGCCGGACGATCCGCCCGTCGCGGCCGGAGCGGGCGCGGGGGCTGGGGCCTTCGTCGCCGGAGCGGGTGCTGCGGGCGCAGGCGCGGCCGGAGCCTTAGTCGCCGGAGCAGGCGCGGCGGGCGGCAGGGTCGAGGATTCGACCGGCGCGGCCGGGGTCGTCGG
>DJDA01000032.1 GCA_002430835.1 Brevundimonas sp. UBA5936 | reverse complement strand
GGCGGCAAGGGCGAGGTGCTGGACGGTGCCGTGGCCATGATCGAGCCGGAGCTGACGGGCGACTTCCAGACCCTGATGGGCTGGGCCGACGGCATTCGCCGCCTGAAGGTCCGCGCCAACGCCGAGACCCCGCTGGACGCCAAGACCGCGCGCGGCTTCGGCGCCGAGGGCATCGGCCTGTCGCGCACCGAGCACATGTTCTTCGACGAGGCCCGCATCGCCGCCGTGCGCGAGATGATCCTGGCCGACGACGAGGCGGGTCGCCGCGTGGCCCTGGCCAAGATCGCCCCGTTCCAGAAGGCCGACTTCGTCGAACTGTTCACCATCATGAGCGGGCTCCCCGTCACTGTGCGTCTGCTGGATCCGCCGCTGCACGAGTTCATCCCGCACACCGACGCCGACATCGACGCCCTGGCCGCCACGCAGGGGCTGGACGCGGCCAAGCTGAAGCGCCGCGCCCGCGAACTGCATGAGACCAACCCCATGCTGGGCCACCGTGGCTGTCGCCTGGGCGTGGCCTATCCGGAAATCTACGAGATGCAGGTCCGCGCCATCCTGGAGGCGGCGCTGCATGTGAAGGCGTCTTCGGGTGTCGCCCCGATCCCGGAGATCATGCACCCGCTGGTCGCCCTGGGTCTGGAGATGAAGTATCTGCGCGAACTGACCGACCGCACGGCCAAGGCTGTCTTTGCGGACGCCGGGGACAGCGTGGACTACCTGGTCGGCACCATGGTCGAGCTGCCCCGCGCGGCCCTGCGCGCCGCCGATCTTGCCGAGCACGCCGAGTTCTTCAGCTTCGGCACCAATGACCTGACGCAGACGACCTTCGGCATCAGCCGCGACGATTCCGGCCACTTCCTGCAGGCCTATCTGGACAAGGGCATCTTCGAGACCGACCCCTTCGTTCGCCTGGACCAGAACGGCGTGGGCGACCTGATCCGCATCGCCGAGGAACGCGGTCGCGCGGTCAAGCCGGGCATGAAGATGGGCATCTGCGGCGAGCACGGCGGCGACCCTGCCTCCATTGCCTTCTGCGAGACGGTCGGCCTCGACTACGTCTCCTGCTCGCCCTACCGCGTGCCGATCGCCCGTCTGGCGGCGGCCCAGGCCGCGCTGAGCGCACGCTCGGGCGAGGAGCGCGAAAAGGACCGCTGAGGCCCTTTCAATCGACGACAAGAGAAGGGCGATCCGAAAGGGTCGCCTTTTTCATGTCGTAAAATAGTCATCCTTGACGGAACGCGGTGTGTGCTTCTGTTCGCACAGTCATCGACTGCTTCATCAAGCATAGGGAACGCCGCGGTGCGCTCGAGCTTTGTTTCTCCGCAAGGTGGTCAGGCCAGGCCTGTTCATCGCAATAAGGAGTGATTGAAGCTCATGCGTAACGTTATTCTCGCCGCCGCCGCCCTTTCTGTATTCGCCCTTCCGGCTGCGGCCCAGGTCGTACAACCGGGCGGCCCCACCTACTACGGCACGCTCGGCTATTCGCAGCTGGACCATTCGGATGGAAACCTGGGCGCCGTCACCGGCCGTCTGGGCGCCAAGTTCAACCCCTATTTCGGCGTCGAGGGCGAAGGCTCGATCGGGGTGAAGGACGACGACTTCACCATCGCCGGCGCCAAGGGCAAGATCGAGCACGACTATGATCTGGCCGCCTATGCGGTCGGCACCCTGCCGGTCACGCCGAACTTCGAACTGTTCGCACGCGGCGGCTACGGCACCACGCAGATGAAGGCCGAACTGGCCGGCGTCGAGCGCAAGGCCGACGGCGAAAGCTGGAACTACGGCGTCGGCGCCAACTACTACTTCGACGGCCAGAACGGCCTGCGCGGCGACTGGACTCGTCGCGACTTCACCGACGACGGCGGCGAAGTGGACGTCTACTCGGTCAACTACGTCCGTCGTTTCTGATCCGATTCCCGGCGGATCGATTGGGCGCGCTCCCCGGCGGAGCGCGCCCTTTCTTTTGCGTCATTTAGGTAACGACGTGTGTGTCTTTTGCGTAACTCGTGTTGTGTTTGGCCGCTTCGCCTATGGAACGAGTGTGACGGCGCAACCATTTAAGCTTCGTTGGATGGGGCATGTGACCACAGAAGTCACATCATCTAAGGAGTATGAAATAATGCGTAACGTTTTTCTCGCCGCCGCCGCTATCTCTGTTCTCGCCGCTCCGGCGTTTGCTCAATCGAATCCTGAACCGCGTGGCTATGGTTCGCTGGGTTACACGCACATGGAAGGCGATGCGGCCCAAACCGGCGCCGTGTCCGGCCGTTTGGGCGTCAACCTGAACCGCTACCTGGCCGTGGAGACCGAGGTCGGCGTGGGGGTCAAGGACAAGGACATCACCGTCGCCGGCGTCGACGGCCAGATCAAGCACGAGTGGGATGCCGCCGGCTATGTCGTCGGCAAGTATCCCGTCGGCGACAAGCTGGAGCTGTTCGCCCGCGGCGGCTACGGCCACACGGAGCTGAAGCAGGAGCTGGCCGGCTCTGAGAGCAAGGTCGGCGGCGACAGCTGGAACTACGGCGTCGGCGCCAACTACTACCTGGACGGCGTCAACGGCGTCCGCGCCGACTGGACCCGCCGCGACTTTCGCGACGATCGCGGCGAGGCTGACGCCTATTCAGTCAGCTATATCCGCCGCTTCTAAGCGCGGATGGTCTGAAATGACGAAGGCCCGCTCCAGTCGGAGCGGGCCTTTTTCGTTGGTCGATTTTTTAGGCGGTCAGGCGACGCCCGGCGCCAGGGCCCAGCGCATCGACCCTTCGCCGAAGGGGCGGATGAAGAAGTCGCGATAGCGTTCGAACACCTCGATGATCTTCATCTTGAGGTCTTGAGTCACCGACTCGCCGCGTTGGCGTTTCAGCGCCGCGACGCAGTTGATCACCATGTCCTGATGGGCCGAACCGCCCATGCGTTGCAGCACCGTGGCCACATCGTGCGCCAGCGGATCACTGAGTTTTTCAGCCCAAGGCAAAGCTGTCTGAGTCATTCGGGCGCCGTCCCCCCTGCTTCTCGACGCGATACGGTTTGCAAAAATTTCCGAACAGTGCAAGCGCCGCCGGAAATAATGATTCCTGTTCGGCGGGTTTATGGGCGCTTTTGCACAAAAACCGTGCCCGCCGAATAGCCTGCGCCGAAGCTGCAGATCAGGCCTGTGTCGCCCGGCGTAAAGCCGTCGTTGTGCAGGTGGAAGGCGATGATCGACCCCGCCGAGGAGGTATTGGCGTAGTCGTCCAGGATGATGACGTTCTCCTCGGGCTCGGGATCGCGGCCCAGCACCTTCTTGCCGATCAGGGTGTTCATGTTGATGTTGGCCTGGTGCAGCCAAAGGCGCTTCAGCCCCTGCGTGTCCAGGTTCAGCTCGGCGGCGTGATCCAGGATCATGGTCGACACCATCGGCACGACCTCCTTGAACACCTTGCGGCCCTGCTGGACGAACATCTTGTCGGTCAGGCCATCCGAAGACACGGGCTCGTTGGCGTCGGTCGGCAGGGCGGCGCGGTTCAGGAAGCCGAAATTGTTGCGGATGTTGTTGGAGAAGCTGGTCTGCAGCTTCGTGCCCAGAATGTCCCAGCCGCCCGGCCCGGCCTGATCCTCGGCCTCGATGATGACGGCGGTGGCGACATCGCCGAAGATGAAGTGGCTGTCGCGATCCTTGAAGTTCAGGTGCGCCGAGCAGATTTCCGGGTTCACCATCAGCACGGCCTTGACCGAGCCCGAGGCCACGAAGTCCGCCGCCGTCTTGACGCCGAAGGTGGCGGAACTGCACGCCACGTTCATGTCGAAGGCGAAGCCCTCGATCCCCAGCGCCTGCTGCACTTCGATGGCCATGGCGGGGTAGGGGCGCTGCATGTTCGACGCGGCGCAGATGACGGCGCCGATCTCGCTGACCGGCTTGCCCCAGGCTCTGATGGCGTCCTCAGCGGCCTTCACCGCCATCTCGGCCAGGATCGACGGTTCGTCGTCGCCGCGCGCCGCCAGGTGCGGCAGCATCCGCTCAGGGTCGAGAATGCCCGACTTGTCCATGACATAGCGCGCCTTGATGCCCGAGGCCTTCTCGATGAAGGCTTCGGACGAGGGCGTCTTGGCCTCGACCTCTCCGGCGGTGATGGCCTCGGCGTTGGCGGCGTTCCAGCCCTCGGCCCAGGCGTTGTAGGCGCCGACCAGTTCCTCATTCGAGATCGACTGTTCGGGCGTGAACAGGCCGGTGGCGGAGATGACGGCTTTTTGCACTGTGTAGTTCCCTGACGCTCGGCGCGCGGCGCCTCGCTGCATGAGGGAACATGGAGTCCCCGGCGCTCGACAAGTCTTATGTCGGCGCCTCGCGGCGAAGTTCGGGCGCCTCGCGGGCCGGACTCAGTCCGTTGCGATGACGAACGTCCTCAATAGGCCGGGGGAAGGCTGCGGTCGAGACTGGCCTTTATGCCGCGCCACCACCGATTGATGCGGCCGCGCGGCGGGGCGGGCAGGGGATGGTCGCGCGCGGCGATCAGGGCCTCGACCAGATCCTCGGCCTCGCACGGCCAGCCGTCCGGCGTGACATAGACCGGATAGCCGATCAGGGCGGCGTGGATCAGGCTCTGCAAGCTGGCGCGGCGCGCGCGGCGTTCGAACGTCAGCCGGTCGTCGGTCAGGCCCCATCCGGCATAGAAGGGACGGCCATAGACGCTGACCGGCTTGCCCCGCATCAGGGCCTCGAACCCGGTCAGGGAGGTCAGGGTCGCCAGCCGGTCGCAGGCGTTCAGGCAGTCCACGATGTCCAGATCGTCGGCTGAGGCGTCGACCTCCTCCATCGCCGCATGGTCCAGCAGGCCCGGCCGGTTGCCCGCCGTCACGTCCGGGTGGTTGCGATAGATCAGGAAGGCGCCGGGATGATCCGCCCGCGCCGCCTTCACCAGGCCGGAGTTGGTGCGCAGGTCCGGCCCGCAGCCCATCAGGATCGAGCGATCGTTTTCGACCTGACCCACGACCAGCAGGATCGGCCTGTCTTTGGGCCAGTGGGCCGGGACGCCCGCCCCCTTCAGATTGTATTTCGACAGGCCTGCCTCGACCACCCGAACACGAAGCGCCTCGGCGCGCGCGGCCTGATCCGGCGACGGCTCGCCCGCCTCGATCAGGCTTTCCAGACGGCTGGGCCGGGTCGGGTCGTAGTAGACGCCCTGATCATCCAGCGCGACCGACAGGGCGCCGAAGAAGTCGGACCCAAGCCCGCGCGAGCGGATGAAGCCGTCCTCCATGCGTACGACCGGCCCCTCGAAGGCGTCGGCGGCGGCGCGGATCTGCGGCGTCTCCTTGCCGGCCCACCAGATCAGCTTTCCGCCCGTCGCCCGCGCATGGGCGACGGCGGCGGATGAGCGCCAGAAATAGCGGACGCGGCCCTTGGGCGAGTTCAGCAGGCGGCGCACCGGCGGCCGCTTGGCCGGGGCGAAGCCGACGGCGGCCCAGTCGCCCGCCAGCCGGTCGGCCCGGTCGCGCAGGGCGACCAGCCGCTCCAGCGCCTGTTCCGCCTCGCATCGCTGGCCGGTGACGGGATCGACATAGCGGGTGTAGGCGATCAGGGCCGCCGCCGCGATCTGCTCCAGATCGCGCGGGGCGCCGCGCCGCCCGGTCTGCACCGCATCCGTCGTCAGCCCCCAGCCCGAATAGAAGGGCGCGCCGAAGCAACGCACCTGCAGGCCGCGCAGCAGGGCCTCGAACCCCAGCGCGGAGGTCACGACATAGACCGCATCCACCGCCGCCAGCAGATCGGCGGGCCGCACGTCGGTGTCGATCAGGGTGACGCCCTGAAGCTGGTCCGCCGGGATGCAGCCCTGCTTGCGCCCTGCGGCCACCGCCGGGTGGCGCTTGACGATCAGCTGGGCGTCAGGCTCGTCGCGCCGGGCGGTCGCCAGCATGTCGGAGAAGCTGGCCTCGGTCGCCAGCCCATAGCCGATGGAGGCGTCGCCGAAGGTCTGGTCCACGATCAGCACCCGGCGGCCGGGTTTCAGCAGGTTGGGGTCCAGCGGCCCGCCCATATTGGTTTTGGATACGCCCGAGGCGACGATACGGTCGATCAGTCCGCGCGCGCGGGCCCCCATGGTGGCGTCGCACCAGTCGGGGGCTGTGTCGATCAGTTGCTCCAGCCGGCTGGGTCGGGTGGCGTCGTAATAGACGCCCAGATCATCGACGATGAGACTGAGGCTGGTCGCCCCGCCCTCGCCGATGCCGACCGAGCGCAGGAAGCCGTCCTCCAGCGCCACATAGGGTTTGCCGTGCTTCGCCGCCCAGCGCCGGCCCGCTTCCGCCGTCGGCTTCATGCCCCAGCCGAGGACGGCCTCGATCGACGATCCGGGCAGGGCCGACAGGTCGTAATCGGGCAGGAAGGCGGACAGGAACGGCGCCTTCAGCACCCCCGGCGCACAGACCCAGGCGCGGGTTTTCGACGGGGGCGGAAGCGGTGCGGTCATGGGATGGTGTCTACGGTTTGTCGAGTCAGGGCGCCACCCCCACGACCGCTCATCCCGGCGGACGCCGGGACCCAGTGAGAGCCACGCGCTCTGCATCCGGCCATAAGGGGAGCGCTAGATAACCTAGGCGTTTGAAGCCAAACACTGGGTCCCGGCGTCCGCCGGGATGAGCGGGTAGTTAGAGGTCGGCCAGCAGTGTTTCGGCCGCGTGCAGATGTAGCCGCTCCACCATCTCGCCCTCGACGCGGATGACGCCCAGACCGGCGGCTTCGGGCGCAGCGAAGGCGGCGACGACCTTGCGCGCCCATTCGATCTCGTCGGGCGACGGGCCGAACGCCGCGTTGGCATCCTCGATCTGCGAGGGGTGGATCAGGCTCTTGCCGTCGAAGCCGTATAGCCGCCCCTGCGCGCACTCGGCGGCGAATCCCGCCTCGTCCTTGATGCGGTTGAACACCCCGTCGATGACGCTCAGGCCGTTGGCGCGGGCATGGGCCACAACGGCCGCCAGCCACGGCTTCAGCGGTTCGCGGTCGGGCGCTGGGCCGGTCTTCAGCTCCTTGGCCAGATCGTTGACGCCCAGCATCAGGCCGCTCAGGGCGCCATCCGCACCGGCGATCTCGCCAAGATCGACTAAGGCGCGCGGTGTTTCGATCATGGCCCACAGATCGACGCCGGGGCGCAGCGCCGCCGACAGGGCGTGAACCATGGCCGCGCTCTCGACCTTGGGCGCGACGATCAGGTCGACGGGGGCCTCGCGCAGGGCCTTCAGGTCGTCGGCGCCCCAGGGCGTGTCCAGACCGTTGATCCGCACGCCGAGGCGCGGGTCGAAGCCGCCCGCCTGCGCCGCGGCGACGGCGGCCGCGCGGGCCTCGGCTTTCATTTCGGGCGCGACGGCGTCTTCCAGATCAAGCACCGCCACGTCGCAGGGCAGGGTGCGGGCCTTCTCAACGGCTCGCGCATTCGAGGCGGGCAGGTAGAGGACGCTGCGCGCGCGCATCAGACCTTGCCCGTGACGGGGATCAGGGCACCCGTCACGGCCCGCGCCTCGGGAGAGGCCAGGAACAGGATGACGGCGGCTAGGTCGGCGGGCGCGACCCACTTGGCCGGATCGGCGCCCGGCATGTCGGCGCGGTTGGCCGCCGTGTCGATAATGGAGGGCAGGACGGCGTTGACCGTCACCGAGGTCGATTTCAGCTCCTCGGCCAGGGCCTCGGTCAGGCGGTGGACCCCGGCCTTGGAAGCGGCGTAGGCGCCCATGCCGTGCCCGGCCTTGACCGCGCCGTTGGCGCCGACGTTGACGATGCGGCCCTCAGGTGAGGCTTTCAGATAGGGCAGGGCGGCTCGGCTGGCGTTCAGCGTCGTCTTGACGTTGAGGGCGTGCATCCGGTCCCACTCCTCGCCGTCGCCCTCGATCGGGCTCCAGATGAAGCCGCCGGCGATGTTAAGCAGGGCGTCCAGACGGCCGAAGCGGGCGACCACGGCCTTGATCGCCGTCCTGGCTTGCTTGGCGTCGGTCAGGTCGACGCCGTCGACCTCCAGCACGCCCTCGGGCGCGGCGTGGCCGCTGGCGTGGTCGATGACGGCGACGGTCCAGCCGGCGGCCAACGCGGCCTCGACCACGGCCCGGCCCAGGGCGCCGTGCCCGCCGGTGATTGCTGCAACCCGTTCGCCCATCGTCTCGCTCCTGAATGGTTCGGCGCGGACCATAGCGGCGCGCGTCGCGGGATCAATCGGCGATCAGGCGTCCCACAGCCGCGCGGCGCCGCGCACGCCCGAGGAATCGCCCCACTTCGCCGGAACGATCCGTCCGTCCCAGTGGTCGGAGAAGACATGGCGCGCCACGACGGCGGGCAGGCGGTCGTAAAGCTCGCCCACGTTCGACATGCCGCCGCCCAGTACGAAGACTTCCGGGTCGGCCAGATTGACCACCATGGCCAGAGCCCGTCCCAGTCGGTCGATGTAGCGGTCGAGGGCGGCGACAGCCTGAGCATCGCCTGCGCGGGCGGCGTCGATGATGGCCTGCGCCGTCCATACCCGCCCGGTTGTCGCCTGATGGTCGCGCTGGAAACCCGTGCCGGAAATCCAGGTCTCGAGACAGCCGTGCAGGCCGCACCAGCAGACGGGGCCGGGCGCCTCTTCCGCCGAAGGCCAGGGCAGGGAGATGTGGCCGATCTCGGCGGCGACGCCATGCGCCCCCTCGACCAGCGCGCCGTCGATGACCAGTCCGCCGCCGCAGCCTGTGCCGAGGATGACGCCGAACAGGCTGGCGGCGCCCGCGCCTGCGCCATCGGCGGCCTCGGACAGGGCCAGACAGTTGGCGTCGTTCGCCAGCCGCACCGGGCGGCCCAGCGCGGCCTCCAGATCATCGCCGAAGCGACGGTCGTTCAGATAGGTGGAGTTGGCGTTGCGGATCAGGCCGGTGCGCGGCGACGGCGAGCCGGGAATGGCCAGACCGACCGATTTCGCGGGGCCGACCTCGGCCTCGACCCGCGCGATCAGGTCGGCGACGAGGTTGAGGGCGGCGTCATAGGTTCCGGGGTTGGGTTCGCGGATGCGCGCGGCGAAGGCGCCGGACGCATCCAGCGCCGCCGCCTCGATCTTGGTGCCGCCGAAGTCGATTCCGATCCGCATGAAGGGGAGGTAGCACGGGCGCAGGCAGGCGTCGTGTGCGGAACCCTCTCCCATCGGGAGAGGGGATTGACCTCACCCCGCGGCGAACACCTTGGCCATCAGCCGTTCCAGCGCCGCCGCATCCACCGCGTCGAAGGCGGCCGTCTCGGTCGCATCCACGTCCAGTACAGCGATCAACCCGCCCGCCGCGTCCAGCACCGGGACCACGATCTCGCTGGCCGAGCGGCTGTCGCAGGCGATGTGGCCGGGGAAGGCGTGGACGTCCTTGACCACCTGCGTTTCGCGCGTCCTGGCCGCCGTGCCGCAGACGCCGCGCCCGAACGGGATGCGCAGGCAGCCCAGCGTGCCCTGATACGGGCCGACGACCAGTTCATCGCCCTTGGCCGCGTCCACGACGTAGAAGCCGGTCCAGAAGAAGACGGGAAAGGCGTCGGCCAGCATCGACGCCACCGTCGCCATGCGCGCCGTCAGGTTCGGCTCGCCGTCCAGCACGGCCAGGATCTCGGCCTCGACCTCGGCGTAGCGTTCGGCCTTGTCGGCGGGGCGGTCGTCACGGGCGACATAGGACATCAGGCGAAGCTCAACGCAGTCTCAGGGAACGGTATAGTCGCCGCAGTCAGGCAACGGCGCGTCGGGAACATAGGCCTTCGTCGCCGGATCGAAAGTGAAGACGCGGCGCACGCTGCATTCCGCGTCGACGGCCTTGACCAGATCCTTGGGCGTCAATGGCGGCTTGGCGAGGGAATCTTCATTGCGCGACACCCGGCCGGGGAAGGTGGTCGCGGTGGAGGCGTAGGTCAGGCGCGGCGGGAAGGCGTCGCCCTCGGCCTTCAGCTCGGCGGCGAACTCATATTCGTCATGACAGGCCCCGGCGCGCTGCTTCATGTCCTCTTCGCCGAAGCAGGCGCGGATCATCAGTGACCCAGACAGGGGGACGGTCAGGATCTCCTGCGGCGCTGCGCCCGGCGTGAACCGCACCAGCGTCCGATAGGACGACATGCCGCCGCCGCCCGAATACATGGCCTGCAGCTCCATGTCGGCGCCGAGGATGACGTCGTCGCTTTCGGCGCGACGCAGGATGGCGCCCGGTCTCCAGAAGCCTTCCGAGTTCTCGCTCTCGATGAGGTGGGAGGCTGCGGGCGCCCGCTCGCCGGGCAGCCCGTCATAGAGGCGCAGCACCTGACGTTCCTGGGTCTCGTCCGTCTCGATCAGGGCGCACCAGCGGCGATCGACGGTGCAGGCGGGGATGGCCTCGCCTTGAGCGGGGGCCGGGACAGGCTCTAGCGTCTCGAAGGCGGGCTCCGGGGAAACGGAGGCCAGGGCGGCGCTGAGCAAGAGGATCATCAGGTTCTTCTGAGCATCAGATTGAGGTTAGCGATCCTAGCGTAGTTCGCTTCGGGGCTTCAAACGGGGGCGTTGAGGTGAGCTATTTCAAATACCATTGTTGCGTGAATTGAATTTTAGCTGTTCTCTCTTTGGGCGGAACAAACCGCTTGGAGGGTGTGAAATGAAATTTTCCAGAAGCAAAGTTGTGTTGGCGGCATTGGGTGTCGTTGCGGTAGCGGCGGTCGTATCTTTTCAGTCGCCGGCAACCGCTGTTGCTCAACCGTCTCTCAACCCTGAATACACCCAGTGCTATTTTGAGGGGTACGATCGCTGTCTTCCGCGCACTCCTGGGGGGATGGTTTATCTGCCCAATCCGGATAGTCCTGAAGGTATAGCTTTCGATATGTGCTTGGCTGAAGTCGAACAGCGTTGCGCTGCGCTATACGGCGCCCCTTGAATCGGGCTCGGCGGCCCTATCGGGGCCGCCGTTTCCAATATTTTCTGCGTGGTTTCACCGTCGGTAGGCCCGGAGGGACTCGAACCCCCAACCAGACCGTTATGAGCGGTCGGCTCTAACCATTGAGCTACGGGCCCCCGAAGCACAGCAAGGCGTGCCTAGCAGGCGGCGCGGCGGCTGCAAAGCCGCCCCGGACCTGTCACGCTTTTCACGCTGAAGAACGGAACCTGCACAGGGGTCTTTTGCGTTCGTTCAGCTTGATACGGTCAAGTTAGGGCGTGGCTGGCGTATAAGCCCGCCAGAATGATTTCGACGGAGAACTCGTAATGACCCGCACCGCACGCGCCCTGATGTTGGGCACGGCCCTGATGACCTTGGCGGCGCCGGCCGTCGCGTCCGCCGCTTCTGGCGCTCAATCCCAGCCCGGCGGCTCTTCCCCGATGCAGGTGCACGCCATGGCTCAACAACCCGCTCTGAACCTGTCGGCCTATGGCGAGGTCAAGGTCGCGCCGGATCAGGCCACGATCAACTTCGGCGTGGTGACGGAGGCGCCGACGGCCCAGGAGGCCATGGCCCAGAACGCCCAGCAGATGACCCGCGTGGTCGCCGCCCTGCGCCGCGCCGGGATCGCCGAGCGCGACATCCAGACCTCGGGCCTGAACCTGTCGGCGCAATATGACTATCAGCAGAACGAACCGCCCAAGCTGCGCGGCTATCAGGCGTCGAACCGCGTCACGGTGACGATCCAGGATCTGACCAAGGTCGGCACGACCGCCGACGCCGTGGTCGCAGCGGGCGTCAACCAGATCGACGGCATCGGCTTCGGTCTGAAAGATCCGAAGGCGGCCGAGGATCAGGCCCGCGTGCTGGCCGTGCGCGCCCTGCAGGACAAGGCGCGTCTGTACGCCCAGACCCTGGGCGTCGACCTGGGGCCGGTGCGCTCCCTGACCGAGGGCGGCGGCTATGCCCCCGAGGTGCGCCCGCAGGCCATGTACGCCCGCGTCGCCATGGACGCCGGCGGCGCCTCGACCCCGGTTTCGGCCGGAGAGCTGACGGTCCGCATCGACATCAGCGGAACCTACGACATCGGCCGCTGATCGCGACCTTGCGATGAATGAGAAGGGCTCGCCGGCGACGGCGGGCCCTTTTTGATGGGTTTATTACCGTCCGTTCATTTGACGCGCCGGGCGCGGCCTCTATCCTCACGCTTGGCCGCCTCTGGCCGCGATCCTGGACGTCCGCCTTTCCATGAAGCAGTTCTTCCTCACCATGCTGGGCGTTTTCGCCGGGCTTGTGGCCTTCTTCGTCGTACTGCCGGTGGTGGCGCTGATCTTCTTCGCCATGGCGGCCGGGGCCTCCAAGCCGACGACGCCCGCCCATACGGTGCTGGAGCTGGATCTGCGCAGCGGCCTGACCGACCAGACGCCGATCAACCCCTTCGCGGCCTTCAGCGGCCCCAGCCTGTCGGTGGTTCAGGTCGTGGACGTGCTGGCTCAGGCGACGGCCGACGACAACGTCAAGGTTCTGTTGGTGCGCGCGCCGGAGGCCGGCATGACGCCCGCTTCGGCCGATGAAGTGCGTCAGGCGATCGCCCGCTTCCGGGCCTCGGGCAAGACGGTGATCGCGCACAGCCAGGGCTTCATGCCCGTGGGCGCCGTGATGTCCAGCTATATGGTCGCCTCCAGCGCCGATCAGCTGTGGTTGCAGAACACCGCCGGCTTCCAGGCCGTGGGTCTGGCGGCGGACAGCGTCTTCCTGGGCCGCGCCTTCGAGAAATACGGCGTCAAGGCCGACTTCGAGCAGCGCTACGAATACAAGAACGCCGTCAACGAATATACGCAGAGCGACTTCACCGCCCCGCACCGCGAGGCCATGCTGGCCTGGATGGGCTCCATCTACGACAGCGCCGTCGCCAGCATCGCCCGCGATCGCAAGACCACGCCCGAGGCCCTGAAGGCCATCGTCGAGGCGGGCCCCTACACCGCCGATCAGGCCCTGTCGCTGAAGCTGGTCGACAAGATCGGCCAGGTTGAGGAAGCCGAGGCCGCCGCCAAGGAAAAGGCCGGCAAGAACGCCAAGATCGTGAAATTCGGCGACTACGCCTCGCTGAAGGGGACGCGCACGACCTCGGGTTCGGGTTCGGCCAAGTCGGCCATCGCCATTGTCGGCGGCGAGGGCGCCATCATGACCGGCCGCGGCGCCAATGACTCGCCCTTCGGCGGCGGCTCCATGATCCGTTCAGACGACACGGCCAAGGCCATCTATGAGGCCATCGAAGACAAGGACGTGAAGGCCATCGTCTTCCGCGTCTCCTCGCCGGGCGGTTCGCCGGAAGCGTCGGAACAGGTTCTGGCCGCCGTGCGCGCGGCCAAGGCGGCGGGCAAGCCGGTGGTGGTGTCCATGGGCGCCTATGCCGCGTCCGGCGGCTACTGGATCAGTTCGGAAGCCGACTGGATCGTGGCCCAGCCCTCGACCCTGACCGGCTCGATCGGCGTGTTCGGCGGCAAGTTCGTGCTGGCCGATGCGCTGGGCCGCTTCGGCGTGGACATGCGCGGCCTGTCGGTCGGCGGCGATTACGCCGACGCCTTCTCGCCGACGCAGGGCTTCGACCAGGGCCAGCGCGCGGCCTTCGCCGCTTCGATGGACCGCATCTACGAAGAGTTCGTCGCCCGTGTGGCCAAGGGTCGCAAGCTGCCGGTCGAGCGCGTGCGCGAGATCGCCAAGGGCCGCGTCTGGACCGGCGCCCAAGCGCACGGCCTGGGTCTGGTCGATCAGCTGGGCGGTCTGGAAGAGGCCGTGGCCAAGGCGCGCCAACTGGCCAAGATCCCGTCGTCCGAGACCGTCCGCTTCAAGCGCTTCCCGCAGCCGCAGACGCCTTGGGAGGCCCTGGCGACCGCCTTCGGCGCCTCGGGCCAGGCGGCTGAGGCCATGGTCAAGGTCGGCCAGGTCATGGGCGATCCCGCCGCCCAGGCCATGCTGAACCGCGTCGAGACCGACCGGATGCGCAGCCGCGGCTCGGTGGTCCTGGCGGATCAGCCGGCCTTCTGAAGTTTCGCCGGGACAACAAATGTGACTGGTGCGTGATGTCGCAGTGCATTGACCGTTCAGGTCGATGGACCGACATTGCGCCTCAGGCGTTCATCAGGACGCTGAGAGAGGCTTTGTGTTCATGATCAACTCCGACCCGATGGGCCAGCTGGGTTTCAATGCGCGCCGTCGGCCCGGTTCCGGCCTGCTGGCGCCCTTCGTCTGGGTTGCGGGCCTGATCGCCACGGCGCTGGCCGTGACCGTGGGCGCCCTGCTGGCGGTCTTCACCGCCGCCGCCGTGGCCATGATCGCCCTGGTGGCCGGGGTGCTGGTCTTCTTCGCCGGTTTCGCCCTGCGCGCCCGTCGCGCCATGACGGCGCGTCGTCGTCGCGACGACGGCGTCATCGACGCCAAGAAGGTGGGCGACACCTGGGTGGCCTACGGCTGGGAAAAGGACGGGCGTTGATCGCCCGCCTCATGAGCCTTCGGCCATGACCGTCTACCCCGACGCGCCGTCCCCGAACTTCGACGCCCGGCGCGGCCCGCCGGACATGCTGGTGCTGCACTATACCGGCATGGAGACGGCCGAGGCGGCGATCGCCCGCCTCCGCGATCCAGAGGCCAAGGTCTCGGCCCACTATGTCGTCGATGAGGACGGCTCTGTCCTGCGTCTGGTGCCGGAAGAGCGCCGGGCCTGGCACGCCGGGCGCGGCGCCTGGCAGGGCGAGACCGACGTCAACGCCGCCTCCATCGGCATCGAGATCGTCAATCCGGGCCATGAGTTCGGCTATCGCCTGTTCCCCGAGCCGCAGATCGAGGCGGTGATCGCCCTGACGGCGGACATCCGCACCCGCTGGTCCATCCCCGACGCCCGCATCATCGGCCACTCCGACATGGCGCCCGAGCGCAAGCAGGATCCCGGCGAACTGTTTCCGTGGAAGCGTCTGGCCGAGGCGGGGCACGGCCTGTGGTTCGACCCGGCGCCGGAACGCATCGGCGCCCTGGGCGCGCCCCTGTCGCCGGGCGACGAGGGGCTGGGCGTCATCGTCCTGCGCTCGGGCCTGCACCGGCTGGGCTATGGAGTGCAGCCGGGCGGCGCCTATGACGACGAGACCCGCCTGACGGTCGAGGCCTTCCAGCGCCACTGGCGGCCGGATCGGGTGGACGGCGTGGCCGACGGGGAGACGCGGGCGCGTCTGGTTGGCCTGCTGCAACTGGCCTCGGTCGAGAGCGTCACCGGCGTTCTGGATTGACGCGGCGCCCTATCGCGCGCATCTAGCGCTCGCCAGACGGCCGGGCGGTCGCGGCGGGGGCTTGCTCCTGTCGAGGAAAGTCCGGGCTCCACGGTGAAAAGGCGGCGGGTAACGCCCGCCCGGGGCGACCCGAGGGATAGCGCCACAGAAAGCAAACCGCCTGGGCTTCGGCTCAGGGAAGGGTGAAAGGGTGGGGTAAGAGCCCACCGCGTCGGCGGCAACGTCGACGGCATGGCAAGCCCCGCCTGGAGCAAGACCAAATAGGGACATCGCGCGGGGCTCGCTCCGCAGGGTTCACCGCCCCAGATGTCCGGGTAGGTCGCGAGAGCCGTCCAGCAATGGGCGGCCCAGAGGAATGATCGTCGCCGCTTTCGGGCGGAACAGAACCCGGCTTACAGGCCGTCTGGCTTTATATTCGCCCTAACGCGCATTCGCGCTGCTTGAGGGCGCGGGTGCCCTCTCCCGGCGGGAGAGGGGTGCCGTTAACCATTCCGTTGAAATCAAGGCGTTAGAACCCGTCCACAGGCTGTGAATACTCATTTTGTTCTGTGTATGTTCTGATTTTACAGTCCTGACGACGCTGATCGAACCGCAAATTAGGTTAAAGGGCGTCAACTAATCCCATTGAGGCCCATTCTATCCCATGCTATCCCAATGGCTCATGAGTAGGGGCCGAACGCCCGACGCGTGGGCTTTCTTCAACGGATTTCAGGGACGGGCCGCAGGGTTCGATAGGGCAGGGCGTGTTTCTCTCGACCTACGAGAAGCAGCTGGACGGCAAGCGCCGTCTCCTGATCCCTCAGGAATTCCGCACGGCTGAGAACGGCGCTGAACACGGCGTCTTCTGCTTTCCCTCCATCGAAGCCGATTGTCTGGAAGCGGGCGGCGACAAGCTGTTCGCCGAGTATCGCGCGGTGATCGAAAGCCTGCCCTTCGGCGATCCCTACCGCTCGGCGCTGGAGGCCTCGATCTTCGGCGAGCAGAAGCCGCTGGCCTATGACTCGGGCGGGCGCATCACCCTGCCGGAGCATCTGTGCGCCGAGGTGGACCTGTCCGACACGGTCGTCATCTACGGCGTCGGCGAGCGCTTCCAGATCTGGAACAGGGACAAGTGGGCCGCGCACCGCGCCGAGCAGCGCCGCATGGCGCGCGAGGGCCTGAAGCAGTTCGGCGAGATGCGCCGTCAGGCGGCTGCGGCGAAGACGGGAGGGGCGGCATGACCTCTCCGCACGCGCCTGTCCTGCTGGCTGAAGTGATCGAGGCGCTGGCGCCCAAGGCGGGCGATGTGATCATCGACGCCACCTTCGGCGCGGGCGGCTATACGCGCGCCATTCTGGAGCGCGGGGCGGATGTGGTGGCGCTGGATCGCGACCCGACGGTGCAGCCGTTCGCGGACGCCGTGGCGCGCGATTTCCCCGATCGCTTCCAGCTGATCCGCACGCCGTTCTCGGGTCTGGCCGAGGCGTTCGAGGAGAGCGGCAAGGCGAAGCTGGACGGCGCCGTCTTCGACATCGGCGTCTCGTCCATGCAGCTGGATCAGGCCGAGCGCGGCTTCTCCTTCATGCGCGACGGGCCGCTGGACATGCGGATGAGCGATGAGGGCGCGACCGCCGCCGACATCGTCAACACCTGGGACCACGGGCCGCTGGCCCATATCTTCAAGCTGTATGGCGACGAGCGCCAGTCGGGCCGGGTCGCCACCGCCATCCTGCGCCGCCGGGTCGAGCAGCCGTTCACCCGCACGCTGGATCTGGCCGAGGTGGTGGAGAAGGCTTTGGGCGGGCGTCGTGGCGCCGCCATCCATCCAGCCACGCGGGTGTTTCAGGCCCTGCGCATCGCCGTCAACGACGAGCTGGGCGAACTGGAGCGCGGGCTGGAGGCGGCCGAGGCGACGCTGGCGCCCGGCGGTCGGCTGGTCGTCGTCACCTTCCATTCGCTGGAAGACCGCATCGTCAAGGCCTTCATGACCGAGCGTACGGGCAATGCGCCGGGCGGGTCGCGCCATGCGCCGGTCGCGGTCGAGACGCGCAAGCCCAGCTTCGACCTGTTGTTCAAGGGCGCGCGCGAGGCGGGCGAGGCCGAACTGGCCGCCAACCCCCGCGCTCGCTCGGCCAAGCTGCGCGCAGGCGTTCGCACCAGCGCCCCGGCCTGGGGCGCGGTGAAGGGGAGGGGCGCATGATGGCCGTGCCCGCGCCCGTCAAGCGCCTGTTCGAGTGGAAGGTGCGCGGCGTGCGCTGCGTCGAGATCATCGGCGTGGCCTGCGTCCTGGCGCTGGTCTTCTCGGTCTATATCGCCAAGGCGGCCGCCGCCCGCGAAAGCGCCGAGATCAGCAGTCTGGAGCGCGACATCCGCGAGAACCGCGAGCGGGTGCGCCTGCTGCGCGCCGAGGTCACGCGCCTGGAGCAGCCCGCGCGGCTGGAGGCACTGTCGCGCGAGATCGGCCTGGGTCCGGTCGATGTGAAGAAGCAGGCGGGCGAGACGGCTTTGCCCGCGATCGCGCCGCCGCCGGCTGAAAAGCCCGCCGCCGCGCCCGTCGCTGCATCTGCGGTCCCTGCTGCGGAGGCTGTGCAATGAGCGTGCATGACCATCACGGCATGGGCTATCGCGGCCGCCCGCAGGCGACCTTCGGCGGCGCGGTCTCGGCCTGGGGGCGCTGGGTCGCCTCCCTGGTGTGGAACCTGGAGCATTCGTTCGAGCGCGCCCGCGCCGACGCCCGCCCGGAAGAAGACACCCGCGTCCGCATCTTCCTGATCATGGCCGCCTTCTGCGTCGTCTTTTCCTGCCTGGCTCTGGGCGCGGCGCACGCCGCCCTGCTGACGCCGCGTGGCGGAGCGGGGGCAGGCTTCAACCCCGGCGCCCTGACGCGCGCCGATCTGGTGGACCGCAACGGCCAGTTGCTGGCGACCAACATCACCCACTACGGCCTCTATATCGACCCGCGCGAGGTCTGGGACATTCCGGCCGCCAAGGCCCAGCTGCGCCGCGCCCTGCCGCGCATTTCCGCCGCGCGTCTGGACCGGGTGCTGAGCGGCGAGCGTCGTCTGATCGCCCTGAACGGCCTGACGCCGGCCGAGCGCCGGGCGGTCCACGCCCTGGCCCTGGGCGGGGTGACGTTCGAGCCGGAAGACCGCCGCGTCTATCCGCTGGGCAGCTCGGCCGTGCACCTGATCGGTCGTTCGGACACGGGCGGGCAGGGCGTGGCCGGCGCCGAGCTGGCCTTCGACCAGGAAATCCGCGCGGCGGGCGCCGCCAGCGAGGACTTCCCCCTGTCGATCGACCTGCGGGTCCAGGGCGTGGTCGAGAACGAACTGGCGATCGCCGCCGAGGAGCATAAGGCCAAGGGCGCCGTCGCCGTGGTCGCCGACGTGCAGACGGGCGAGATCCTGGCCATGGCCTCATGGCCGACCTATGACGCCAACCGCCGCAACGCCGCACCGGAAGAGGCCACGCTGAACCGCGTCGTCTCGGCCCACTATGAGATGGGTTCGGTGTTCAAGAGCTTCACCGTCGCCGCCGGGATCGACACCGGCCGGGCTGACATGAACACCCTGTTCGACGCCTCTCAGGCGCTGCAGATCGGCAAGCGCCGCATCACCGACTTCCACGCCACCAACAAGGTGCTGACGCTGGAGGAGGTCTATCTGCATTCGTCCAACATCGGCACCTCGCGACTGGCGGTCGAGATGGGCGGCGATGTGATGCGCGACTACTTCCGCCGTCTGGGCCTGCTGGACGCCGCCCCGATCGAGCTGAAGGAATCCGCCGCCCCGCCCAAGGTGAGGAAGTGGGACGACAGCACCCTGGCGTCGCTGTCCTTCGGCTACGGCATCATGGTCACGCCGATCCAGTATGTGTCGGCCTATGGCGCGCTGGTGAACGGCGGACGCTATGTGCCGCCGACGCTGCGCAAGGGCGGCCGTCCCAACGCCCAGACGCATCAGGTCATTTCGCCGGAAACCTCGGCCAATATGATTGATCTGATGCGCCGCAACGTCACGCGCGGTTCGGGCCGGTTCGCCGATGCGCCGGGTCTGCGTATGGGCGGCAAGACGGGCTCGGCCAACAAGCTGGTCAACGGCCGCTACAACCCGGCGGTGGCCGTCGGCTCCTTCGCCGGGGTCTTCCCCGCCGACGGGCCGGTCGATGCCAAGCGCTACACCGTCTTCGTCTTGATGGACGAGCCGGGCGTCTATCCGCGCACCGGCGGCTATGTCGCCGCGCCCGCCGTGGGCCGCATCGCCGCCCGCATCGCCGGCTTCCTGGGCGTCGAGCGCAAGGCCGACCGCTGGTCCACCGCGCTCGGCGAAAAGATCCCCGAGTTCCAGGACGTGGAGGGCGACGGCCGATGAGCCAGCTTCGCCTTTCCGAACTGCTGCGCCGGGACGTGGCCTCGGACCCGGAGATCACCGCCGTCACCGCCGACAGCCGTCAGGTCGTGCCCGGCGCCCTGTTCGTCGCCCTGCCGGGGACGCAGGCCGACGGCCGCGCCTTCATTCCGCAGGCCCTGGCCAAGGGCGCGGCGGCCGTGCTGGCGCCGTCGGATACGCCTGCGGGCGCGGCGCCGGTTCTGGTCGGATCGGGCGATGTGCACCGGGCCTACGCCATCGCCGCGCGCGCCTTCTACGGCGCCCAGCCGCGCACCTGCGTCGCCGTGACCGGCACCAACGGCAAGACCTCGGTCGCCAACTTCTGCCGCCAGATCTGGGCAGGGCTCGGCCTGAAGTCGGCCAGCATGGGCACCCTGGGCGTCGTCGGCCAGAAGGGCGACAAGACCTACGCCCTGACCGGCCCCGGCCTGACCAGCCCCGACGCCGCCGAGGCCGCGCGCCTGCTGGCCGAACTGGCCCGCAAGGAGGTCACCCACCTGGCGCTGGAGGCGTCGTCCCACGGCATCGACCAGCGGCGTCTGGACGGGGTGGCGATCAAGGCGGCGGGCTTCACCAATCTGACGCAGGACCACCTCGACTATCACGGCACGATGGACGAGTACCGCGCCGCCAAGATGCGTCTGTTCGAGGCTTTGCTGCCGCGCGGGCGCACGGCGGTTCTGAACGCGGATTCCGACGCCTATTCGGCCTTCGCCTCGGCCTCGATCATGGCGGGGCTGGGCGTGATGGGCGTGGGCGAGCGCGGGCGCGACCTGACCCTGCTGGGGCGCCGGGCGACGCCGGAGGGCCAACGGCTGACCCTCGACGTGCGCGGCCGGGTGCATGATGTCCTGCTGCCGCTGGCCGGCGCCTTCCAGGCGTCGAACGCCTTGGTCGCAGCGGGCCTGTGCATCGCGGGCGGCGAAGACCCGGACCGCGTGATCTCGGCGCTGGAGCTGATCCAGGGCGCGCAGGGCCGCCTGCAACGTATCCCCGGCGGCGCGCGCGGGGGCGAGGTCTATGTCGACTACGCCCACACGCCGGACGGGCTGGAAACGGTGCTGAACGCGCTTCGTCCACACGCGACGGGCAAGCTGATCGTCGTCTTCGGCGCGGGCGGCGACCGCGACCGCGCCAAGCGTCCCCTGATGGGCGAGATCGCCGGGCGTCTGGCAGATACGGCCATCGTCACCGACGACAACCCGCGTTCCGAAGACCCCGCCGCCATCCGCGCCCAGGTGCGCGCAGGCTGCCCCGACGCGCTGGAGATCGGCGACCGCCGCGAGGCCATCCGCCACGCCGTCTCCCTGATGCGCGAAGGAGATGTGGTCGTGATCGCCGGAAAAGGGCATGAACAGGGACAGATCGTCGGCGGGGTGGTGCATCCCTTCGACGACGCCGCCGAAGCGACCGAAGCCCTGAAAGACCATGCCTGACGCACACACGCCGCTCTGGACCGCCGAAGCCATCGCCTCGGCGACCGGAGGACGGCTTCATGGACCCGACGCTGAAGTCTCGGGCCTGACCTACAACAGCCGCGAGATCCAGCCGGGCGACCTGTTCCTGGCCCTGCACGGCGCGCGCGACGGGCATGAGTTCGCCGAGGCCGCTTTCGCGGCGGGCGCGACGGCAGCCCTGGTCGACCGGCCGGTCGAGGGCGGGCCTTATGTTCTGGTTCCCGACACGCTTAAGGGGCTGGAGGCGCTGGGCGTCGCCGCGCGCGACCGCGCCCGACTGCGCGGCGCCGTCACCGGCAGCGTCGGCAAGACCAGCGTGACCCAGGCGATCAAGGCGGGCCTTGATCTGGCGGGGTCGGCCCACGCCTCGATCAAGAGCTACAACAACCACATCGGCGTGCCGCTGACGCTGGCGCGGATGCCGCAGGGCACGGACCGCGCCGTGTTCGAGATCGGCATGAACCATCCGGGCGAGATCGGGCCGTTGTCGGCCTTCGTGCGCCCGCACGCCGCCTGCGTCACCACGGTCGGGCCGGTGCATATCGAAGCCTTCGCTGACGGCGAGGCGGGCGTGGCGCGCGAGAAGGCCGCCATTTTCGAGGGGCTGGCGCCGGGCGGGATCGCCGTGGTCAACGCCGCCGACGTCCATGCCGACATCGTGCGTCAGGGGGCGGAAAAGGCCGGGGCCGTGGTGCGGACCTTCGGCCATGATGCGGGCTGCGACGCGCGCCTGCTGGACTTCGTGGCCGATAGCGAAGGCGCGACCGTTACGGCCGAGCTGGACGGACGGCGCATCGAATATCGGCTGGCTCAGTCGGGCGTGCACTGGGGGCTGAACAGCCTGTGCGTCATCCTGATGCTGCAGGCGCTGGACGTGTCGCTTGACACGGCCTTGCAGGCGCTGGCCGGTTTCCAGCCTTTGGCCGGGCGCGGGCAGATGAAGGCTGTCAAAGTCCCTGGCGGCGCCTTCACCCTGATCGACGAGAGCTACAACGCCAACCCCCTGTCGATGAAGGCAGGCTTCGTCAGCCTGAGCGCCAAGCCGGTGGGGCAGGGCGGCCGCCGCGTCGTCGTCTTGACCGACATGCTGGAGCTGGGCGAACACAGCCGCGCCCTGCATGAAGGGCTGGCCCCCGCCATCGTCGCCGCCGGGCTGGACCTGGTGCATACGGCCGGGCCGCAGATGCGCCTGCTGCATGACGCACTGCCGCCGTCGCTGCGCGGCGAGTGGCGCGAGACCGCCGCCGAACTGGCCGCCGAGGTCGCCTTGCTGGTGCGGCCGGGCGACGTGGTCATGGTCAAGGGTTCGAACGGGTCGAAGGCCTCGCTGGTCGCGGCCGCGCTTGCAAATCTCGGCGTGGCCGAACAAGAGGCGCGCGTCGCCGCCGAGGCCCAAGGGAAGTCCGCCTGATGTTCTATTTGCTCTATCTCTATTACGCGGACATCGCGCAGGAATATCCGCTGCTGCACCTGATCCAGTATCAGACGGTGCGCGTGGCCCTGGCCATGGCCACGGCCATGATCGTGGCGGTCGCCATGGGCAGCCGCTTCATCAACTGGATTCGCGCCAAGCAGGGCCGGGGCCAGCCGATCCGCGACGACGGCCCGGTGTCGCACCTGTCCAAGGTCGGCACCCCCACCATGGGCGGGCTGATGATCCTGGCGGGCATCGGCGTGGCCGTCCTGCTGTGGGGCGATCTGACCAACCCCTATATCTGGATCGTCTCGGGCGTGACGGCGGCCTTCGGCGTGCTGGGCTTCATCGACGACTACGCCAAGGTGACGAAGCAGACCTCGGCCGGGCTGACGTCCAAGCAGAAGCTGCTGGCCCAGACCGTCGTGGCGGTGATCGCCGGCGTGCTGACCGTGCTGTGGATGACCCAGTCGCCGACCTCGCCGGGGCTTGAGACCTCGATCGCCTTCCCCTTCCTGAAGGCGGTGCTGCTGAACATCGGCTGGTTCTATGTGGCCTTTGCGGCCTTCACGATCATCGGGTTCTCGAACGCGGTGAACCTGACGGACGGGCTGGACGGCCTGGCCATCGTGCCGGTGATGATGGCGGCGGGCGCCTTCGGCATCATCAGCTACCTGGTCGGCAACTTCCTGTTCGCGGACTATCTGCAGGTCCACCATGTGCCCGGCGCGGGCGAGCTGGCCATCTTCTGCGCCGCCATCATCGGCGGTGGCATGGGCTTCCTCTGGTACAACGCGCCGCCGGCCAAGATCTTCATGGGCGACACCGGCTCGCTGGCCCTGGGCGGCGCCCTGGGCTCGATGGCCGTGGCGACCAAGCACGAGCTGGTGCTGGGCATCGTCGGCGGCCTGTTCGTGGTCGAGGCGGCCTCGGTCATGATCCAGGTCGGTTATTTCAAGCTGACGGGCAAGCGCATCTTCCTGATGGCGCCGATCCACCACCATTTCGAGAAGATGGGCTGGCCGGAATCCACCGTCGTCATCCGTTTCTGGATCGTCGCCGCCATGCTGGCGCTGCTCGGTCTGGCGACGCTGAAGCTGCGTTGAGCCGATGATCCCCGTTCCCGGCTTCGAGGGGCGTCGCGTTGCGGTCTTCGGCCTGGGACGGTCGGGGATCACGGCGGCGCGCGCGCTTCAGGCGGGCGGGGCCATCCCCGTGCTGTGGGACGACGGCGTCTCGGGCCGGATGCAGGCCGAGGCGGAAGGCTTCCTGGTCGAGGATCTGACGCGGGCCGACTGGTCTGGGTTCGCCGCCCTGGTGCTGTCGCCGGGCGCGCCGCTGACCCATCCCAAGCCGCACTGGAGCGTCGAACGCGCCCATGAGGCGGGCGTGCCGGTCATCGGCGATGTAGAGCTGTTCGCGCGGGCGCTGGCCGCCTTGCCGCCGGGGGAGCGTCCCCGTGTCGTCGCCATCACCGGCACCAACGGCAAGTCGACGACGACGGCCCTGATCGGCTGGGTGCTGAAGCAGGCGGGCCTCACCGTCCACATCGGCGGCAACATCGGCATCGGTGTTCTGGCCCTGCCGGAGCCGACGGCGGATGCGGTCTATGTGATCGAGGTGTCGTCCTATCAGCTGGATCTGACGACGGGCTTCGCGCCGGACGTGGCGATCCTGACCAATGTGTCGCCGGACCATCTGGACCGCCATGGCGGGATGGACGGCTATGTCGCCGCCAAGCGTCGGATTTTTCAGGCGCAGGATGCTGAGGCGCTGGCGCTGGTCGGCGTGGATGAGAAATGGGGCCGGAAGGCTGCGGCGGACCTGCGCGCGCAGGCGCGGCGGGTCGAGACGGTCGTATCTCTTCCTTCTCCCCTTGTGGGAGAAGGTGGATCGCGCAGCGAGACGGATGAGGGGTTGCTCCTCGTGTCCGGCGACGCGGCTGTGGCTTCGGTCGGCGAGACCCCTCATCCGAGCCCTTCGGGCCCACCTTCTCCCACAAGGGGAGAAGGGTATGGGGCGGCGCCGGGCGTGTTGACGGCGGGCGGCGACGTGCTGGCCGATCTGACCGCCGCGCGGTCCTTGCCGGGTCGCCACAACGCCCAGAATGCGGCCTTCGCCTACGCCACGGCGCGGGCGCTGGGCGTGTCGCATGAGGCGGCGGTCGAAGGTCTGCTGAGCTTCCCTGGCCTGTCGCACCGGATGGAGGCCGTGGGTCGTCTCGGCGGCGTACGCTTCATCAACGATTCCAAGGCCACTAACGCCGACGCCGCGCGGCAGGCGCTGGCCTCATACCCGGCCGTCTTCTGGATCGCAGGCGGCAAGGCCAAGGACGGCGGGATCGAGACCCTGCACGACCTCTTCGCGCGCGTGACCAAGGCCTATCTGATCGGGGAGGCGGCGGACGCCTTCGCCGTCACTCTGGCTGACACGCCGCACGTCGTCGCCCATACGATGGAGCGGGCCGTCGAACTGGCCGCCGCCGACGCGGCCGCGGCCGGGGGCGAGCAGGTGGTGCTGCTGTCGCCCGCCTGCGCCAGCTTCGATCAGTTCCCCGATTTCGAGGTCCGGGGCGAGGCGTTCCGCGCCGCCGTCCTGAGCCTGGGCGCACGGCCGGAGCCCGCTGCATGACCCACAACAGCTACAGCCATCCCTTTTCGCGCAACGACCAGAGCCTGATCGCGCGCTGGTTCTGGACGGTGGATCGCGGCCTGCTGGGCGCGGCGCTGACGCTGGTGGCGCTGGGCGTGGCGTTGAGCTTCGCCTCCAGCCCGGCGGCGATCCTGGCTGATGAATCGATCAGCGATCCCTTCCATTATTCCTGGCGGATGATGGTCTTCTCGAGCATGGGGCTGATCGCCATGCTGAGCGCCTCGCTGCTGTCGCCGCGCGGGGTGCGGCGGATCGCGGTGCTGGCCCTGTTCTGCGCCATCGTGGTCATGGCGGCCCTGCCCTTCATCGGCGATACGGTGAAGGGGGCGGCGCGCTGGATCAATCTGGGGCCGTTCAGCCTGCAGCCGTCCGAGTTCGCCAAGCCCGGCCTGATCGTCTTCGCCGCCTGGATGTTCGCCGAGGCCCAGAAGGGCGAGGGCGTGCCCGGCGTCAGCATCGCGTTTGGCCTGTGGGCGCTGACGGTCGGCCTGTTGCTGATCCAGCCGGACATCGGCCAGACCCTGCTGATCACCACCACCTTCATGGCCGTCTTCTTCATGGCCGGGGTGCCGCTGAAGTGGGTGGCGGCCCTGGCGGCGGTAGGCGCGGGCGGGGTGGTGTCGCTGTATTTCATGTTCAGCCACATGCGCGACCGCCTGAGTCGCTTCCTGTCGCCCGAGACGACCGACACCCACCAGATCGACCGCGCGTCCGAGGCGATCCGCGCCGGGGGCCTGGTCGGGCGCGGCATCGGCGAGGGGGTGATGAAGCGCCACGTCCCCGACCTGCACACCGACTTCATCTATTCCGTCGGCGCCGAGGAGTTCGGCCTGGTGCTGTCGCTGATCATGATCGGGTTGTACGCCTTCATCGTCATTCGTGGGATGCGCAAGGCGATGAAGCTGAACGACTCCTTCGAACAGACGGCGGCGGCGGGGCTGTTCATGCTGATTGGGCTGCAGGCCTGCATCAACATCGCGGTGAACCTGAACCTGATCCCGACCAAGGGGATGACCCTGCCTTTCATCAGCTATGGCGGGTCGTCCATGATGGCCATGGGGCTGACGATGGGGTTCGCCCTGGCCCTGACCCGGCGCCGTCCGGGCGCCTATGAACTGGGGTCGAACGTCAATCCGCGTCGCCGCCTGCTGCCGTAAGAGAGTATCGCTCATGACCAAGGTCTGCGTCGTCGCCGCCGGTGGCACCGGCGGCCATATGTTCCCCGCTGAGGCGCTGGCCCGCGAGATGGCGGCGCGCGGCTGGCGCGTGGTGCTGGCCACCGACAGGCGCGGCGAGCAGTACGCCCACGCCTTCCCCGCCGAAGAGCGGCTGGCGCTGGACGCGGCGACCGGGCGCGGCCCCATCGGCCTGATGAAAGCCGGGTTGGCGATCCTGAAGGGCGTCAGCCAGGCCAAGGCGGCGTTCCAGCGCACGGGGGCGGACGTGGTGGTGGGCTTCGGCGGCTATCCGTCGGCGCCGGCCCTGCTGGCGGCGGTGACGACGCGCCGTCCGACCGTTATTCATGAGCAGAACGCCGTGCTGGGCCGCACCAACCGCTATCTGGCGCCCAGCGTGGGCGTGATCGCGGCGGCCTTCCCGACGCTGGGGCGGGCGCCGGACAAGGTGAGGGATCGCGTCCAGCTGGTCGGCAATCCGGTGCGGCCGGACATCCGCGCCCTGTTCGACCGGGCCTATGCCGCGCCGACGGATGGCGGGCCGATCCATGTGCTGGTGACGGGCGGCAGTCAGGGCGCCCGCATCCTGTCCGAGACCACGCCGCGCGCGCTGGCGGCCCTGCCCGAGGCCATCCGCAACCGCCTGAAGGTGCAGCAGCAGTCGCGGCCCGAGACGCTGGAGACCGCGCGCCAGATCTACCTCGACGCCGGGATCGAGGCCGAGGTCGCGCCCTTCTTCCGCGACATGGCCGACCGGTTGTCGAAGGCGCATCTGGTGATCGGGCGGGCCGGGGCCTCGACCTGTTCGGAACTGGCGGTGGCGGCCCTGCCGTCGGTGCTGATCCCGCTGAAGATCGCCATGGACGACCATCAGACCCTGAACGCGCGGGCCCTGTCCGAGGCGGGCGCGGCGAAGGTGATCGCCGAGGACGACCTGACGGTTGAGAGCCTGACGGCGGCGCTGACCGCGACCCTGTCCGATCCGACGGGGCTGGCGGCCATGTCGTCGGCTGCGCGCTCGGTGGCCATCCCGGATGCGGCGCAGCGGCTGGCGGATCTGGTGGAGGCGGCGGCCAGCTAAGACCCTTCTCCCCTTGGGGGAGAAGGTGGGCGGCGAAGCCGTTCGGATGAGGGGGACGTATCCTCCATTCGCACGGGCTGATGTGGGCGTGCGTCATTTGGCGTCCCCCTCATCCGTCTCGCTGCGCGAGCCACCTTCTCCCCCGGCGGGGAGAAGGGCTATGGTCAAGGCATGCCTCAGTTCGTCACCAACCTGACCAACACCATCTTTGCGCTCTGGCGTCAGTTCCACTGGCTGCCGGAGTGGGCGGTGGTGTCGATCATCACCGTGGTCTTCGTCTTCATCGGCTGGGCGGCCAATCAGGTGGTGTTCGCCCTGCTGAAGCTGGCGGTGCGCAATCGTGACGACTTCTGGAAGGGGATGCTGAAGCGCGCCCGGCTGAAGGTGCGGATCGCGGTGATGATCATCGCCCTGGCCCTGGCCGTCACCGTGTCGCCGCTGGACCCCGAACCGTCGCTGTTCATCCGGCGCAGCCTGCTGTTCGGCTTCATCCTGGTGTGCGGCTGGATGCTGGCGGGCGCGGTGGATATGGGCGCCATCGTCCACCTGAAGAAGTTCAACATGGAGGCGGAGGACAACCTCTACGCCCGCAAGCACGTCACCCAGACGCGCATCCTGCAACGGGTCGCGGCCATACTGATCGGCCTGATCACCCTGGGGCTGGCGCTGCTGACCATTCCCGGCGTCAAGCAATGGGGCCTGTCGCTGCTGGCCTCGGCGGGGGTGGTCGGCATCGTCGCCGGTCTGGCGCTGCAACCCTTCCTGACCAATCTGATCGCGGGCATCCAGATCGCCACCGCCCAGCCGATCCGCCTGGACGACGCGGTCATCGTCGAGGGCGAGTGGGGCCGGGTCGAGGAGATCACCTCGACCTATGTGGTGGTCAAGCTGTGGGACTGGCGGCGCATGGTGCTGCCGCTGACCTACTTCATCCAGAAGCCGTTCCAGAACTGGACGCGCGAGGATTCGCGCCTGATCGGCGTGTCCTTCCTCTATGTGGATTACGAGGCGCCGATCGACCGGCTGCGGATCAAGCTGGAGCAGATCGCCCACGCCTCGCCGCACTGGGACGGCGACGTGGTGGCCTTGCAGGTCACGGACGTCACCGAGCGGACGGCCCAGGTGCGCTGCCTGACCAGCGCGCGCAACGCCTCGGTCGCCTTCGACCTGCGGGCCGAGGTGCGCGAGAAGATGCTGGCCTTCATGCGCGACGAATGCCCCGAGGCCCTGCCGCGCGACCGGATGGATTTCGACCGCGAGCGCCGTCGCCCGGCGCCGCGTTCGAGGGGCTACGAAGACTAGGCTAGGCCGCCTGCATGGCCTTGCGGGCGCGCCAGAAGCGCAGGGTGCGCAGGGCCGCCTCGCGCGTCAGCTCGTTGTACATCCCGGCATAGGCGCGGGCCTTGCCCATGGCGTTGTCGTCGGTGTTCAGCAGGACCACGGCGTAGGTCAGGAACAGGGCGCGATCCAGGTCCGCCGCCTTGCAGATGACGGCCAGGGCGTCCAGCTCGCGCCGCTCTATGATCTGGCGGGCGGTGTGGAAGTCGACGTCGGCCAGTTGCGACAGGGCGATCAGAAAGGCGGTCTGGCCGCCCGAACGCAGGAAGCGGGCCAGCACCTGCGGCGTCAGCTGGTTGGCGGCGCGCAGTTCCTCGACATAGGCCAGGCTCTCGGCGTAGTCGGCGGGCAGGGCGCCGTCTTCGGCCGCAACGCGCGTGCGGCCCGCTGCCAGCGCGCTTTCCAGCAAGGCCGGATCCAGACGCGCGTTCTGCTCCAGGATGCGCTGACGCAGGCGGGCCTCGACCGCGAAATACATGTCGTTCAGCAGGTCGGGCGGCAGGCTGGCGCGCTCGACCGTGACGGCGTGCAGGGCCGGGTTGGCGCGGGCGCGCTCGACGGCGGTTTCGGTCGCGGCGCGCGACAGGCTGGCGCCTTCGTTGCCCAGAAGGACGCCCAGGGTCTCGTCGTCGCCACGCTCGACGATGGCGTCGGACACGGCCTCGGACACGGCGGCGCGGCGGCTGACGGCGCGCAGGTGGCCCTGGCCGCGCGAACGCACCACGCCGATCAGATCGGCCTCGGTCAGCACCGGCGAGCCGCTGAGGACGGGGGCGGCGACGGTCTCGGCCTCATCATTGGCCAGGCGGCGGATCAGCTGATGCGGGGCGTCCGGGGACTGGGCGAACCGTTCGGCCAGTTCGGCGCGCACGGCCGTCTCCATGGCGTCGGTCAGATCGGACAGGACGGCGCCGTAGAGGGCGGTCTCGGCCTCGGTGCGCTCGACGGCGCCGAAGAAGCAGTCGGTCAGCTCACGCAGCAGGGCGCGGCGCTTGGGGCTGGACGCCTCCTGCGCCAGTGCGATCAGGTCAGGCAGGCGCGAGCCGGTCTCGGCCGGGGGAGGCAGGGGGGCGCCGTCGCTCATGGCAACATCGGGTCATCGGCCATCGGGGCGGCGCGCAGGCGGCCCTGGGCGTCGCGCATCACGGCGGGCGGCTCCGGCGGCTGGGCCAGGTCGTCGGAGGACGGCGTTTCAGTCAGCTCGACCGGCATGGCGTCCAGATAGTTGGGCGCGGGCAGGGGCGTGGCGTCCGGCTGGCGGCCCGCCTGACGGTGGACGGAATAGTAGCGGGCGCTGCCCTGCTGGACCGGGGCGCCGTTCGACACGGGCTGAGGCGCAGGCTGGGGCGTCGGGGCGGGCGCCTGACCTGGAGACGGAGCGGGGGCGGGCGTCGCAGCGGGCGGCGGGGGCGTGTTCCGCTGCAACTGGAAGATCGGCGCGTCGCGGCGGGGGGCCATTGGGTCGAAGGCCGGGTCGGCCGGAGCCTGAGCGGGCGCAGGCGTCGGCTGCGGCGCAGGCTGGGCGGGCGGCGGGGCCGGAGGTTGAACGGGC
>DJDA01000016.1 GCA_002430835.1 Brevundimonas sp. UBA5936 | reverse complement strand
GCGACAGGGCGGCGGCCTCGACCCCTTGGGCGCGCAGCAGGCGCAGCGTCTCGCGCGCGACGGGCGTCTTGCCCGAGCCCCCGACGGTCAGATTTCCGATGGAGATGACCGCCGCGCCCGGATCGATCGGCGTGGCGCGGGCGATTTTGCGCGCCGTGACGCCCGCCCACAGCCATGAGGCGGGCTTCAGCATCATCCGCGTCATCGGGGCGTGGCGGCGGTCGCGGCTATACCACCAGCGGGGGGTGTTCAGCTTCATGGGCGCCTGCGTGAAGGGGCGGCGGGCAGGTGGGTCTGAAGCGCCAGCCACAGACGGTCCAGCCCGGCGGCGGCGGCCTCTGCGGAGCGCCGGGCGCGTTCGCCCATGTCGCGGGCGGCCTCGGGATCGGCCAGCATGGGGCCGACGACCGAGGGCAGTTCGGCGGGCGACAGGACGGAGACGAGGCCGCCCGCCTGTTTCAGCATCCGGGTCACGGCCTGCCAGTTGCTGGCGTCGGGGCCGGTGACGATGGGCTTGGCGAGACGCGCAGGCTCCAGCGGGTTGTGGCCGCCGACGGAGCCGCCGCCCAGCGCGGGGGCGAAAGAGCCGCCCATGACCACCACATCGGCCAGCCGCAGGAACAGGCCCAGTTCGCCTAACGTGTCGGCCAGATAGATGTCGGTCTGGTCGCAGATCGGCTGGCCCTGACTGCGCCGCGCGAAGCCGTAGCCGTCGTGGCTCAGGGCTTCGGCGATGGCGTCGCCGCGTTCCGGATGGCGAGGCACGACGATCAGGAACAGGCGGTCGGCCAGATGGTCCAGCGCGCCGACGATGGCCATTTCCTCATGCTCATGGGTGCTGGCGGCGACGACGACGGGGCGGTCGTCGATCAGGGCCGACAGGCGGGCGAACTCGCCCTTGTCATAGGGCAGGGGCTCGCCGGACAGCTTCAGGTTCACCTGGCCGTCGACGCGGGCGCCCAGCGCGCTCAGGCGGTAGGCGCTGTCCTGATCCTGAGGCCAGACGTGCTGGAACCCGTTCATCAGGGCGCGGGCCATGCCGGGGGCCTTCTTCCACCCTTGCGCCGTCTTGTCGGTGATGCGGGCGCTGACCAGGGCCAGCGGCACGCCGCGCTTGCGGGCGGTGGTCAGAAGGTTGGGCCACAACTCGCTCTCGACGAAGACGCCGACGTTGGGCCGCCAGTGGTCGAGGAAGGCGGCGACCGCCGAGGGGGCGTCGACCGGGGCGAACTGATGGATGACGCCGCGCGGCAGGCGCGTCGCCAGCACCTGGGCCGAGGTCAGGGTGCCGGTGGTGACCAGCACGGTCACGTCGGGGCGATCCTTGCGGATGCGCTCGGCCAGCGGAAGGATGGACAGGGCCTCGCCGACGCTGACGCCGTGAATCCAGACCAGAGGCCCGTCGGGGCGCGCCATGCCGGGCAGGCCCAGTCGTTCGTCGACGCGGGCGGGATCTTCCTTGCCCTTGTTGACGCGGGCGTCCAGCAGGCGCGGGGCCAGCGGCTCCAGCAGGCGGGTCAACAGCTGATAGGCGATCAGGGCGGGGCTGAAGGACACGCTCAGACGCGCTCCAGACCGGTGAGGGCGTCGGCGCGGGCCTCGACGGCGGTCAGGCGTTCGCCCCAGTCGGCGGCGACCTCGGCCAGATCGGCGCCCTCGGGATACCAGGCCTTGTCCCAGACCACGGCGCCCTTGCCGAAGGGCAGGGGCAGCAGGGCGCGGTCCCAGCTGTTCAGCCGGATCGCCGGGTTGCACGACATGCCGATCAGCAGCACGGGCGCGCCGGAAATCTTGGCCATCAGGGGCAGGCCCTCGGCCATCTGGCGGGCGGGGCCGCGCGGGCCGTCGGGGGTCAGGGCCAGGGCGCCGACCTTCAACTGCTTCAGCCCGTCGCGCAGGGCCTGCGTGCCGCCCTTGGCCTTTTCCGTCTTGTCCTTGTTGGTCGAGGAGCCGCGCACGGCGGGAAAGCCCTGACGCGAGACGGCCTTGGCGATGAACTCGCCGTCGGCGGACAGGGAGATCAGCACCTTGGCGGGCTGGGCGCGATCAAGGGGCCAGCAGGCGGGCGCCAGGCTGATGCGCGAGTGCCAGAAGGCGCACAGCACCCCGCCGCCGTCGCGCCAGACCTCTTCGGCCAGATGCTGGTTCTCATGCGTCCAGCGGGTGGTGGCGATGCAGAAGCGCATCCACTGGGCCAAGGTCCAGGCGAGGGCGTTCTGGATGGCGGGGTTGCGCAGCGGCCTCATGCGCCGGTCTCGTCGGGCAGTTCGGCCAGAGGGGGCAAGGTCGAAAGCGGCGAGGGGGCGACCGGGTCGCTGTCCAGCGACTGTTGGCGGGCCAGGCGGGCATAGAGGCCGCCCTTCGCCACCAGGGCGTCGTGGGTTCCTTCCTCGACGACGCGGCCGCCGTCGATGACGTAGATGCGGTCGGCGTTCTTCACCGTCGACAGGCGGTGGGCGATCATCAGGGTGGCGCGGCCGTCCATCAGTCGCTCCAGCGCGGCCTGAACCAGGGCCTCGCTCTCGGTGTCCAGCGCGCTGGTCGCTTCGTCCAGTACCAGCACGGGCGGGTCTTTCAGCAGCGTGCGGGCGATGGCGACGCGCT
>DJDA01000055.1 GCA_002430835.1 Brevundimonas sp. UBA5936 | reverse complement strand
GCGCTCGGGCCTCCAGCCGCCAGACGCCGATGGAGGCCCTGACCAAGTCGGTGCTGCGCACCGCCGGCTCGACCATCACCCGCGAACTGCTGCGCGGCGTGCTGGGCAGCCTGAAGAAGCGCTAGGGCTTCAGCCCAGCTCGACCGGGCGGCCGTCCTTGTAGACGTCCGTGACCTTGATCCCGGCCAGGCGGTCGGGATCGATGGTCATGGGGTCCGCATCCAGCAGGACCATGTCCGCCAGCTTGCCGGCCGTCAGCGAGCCCTTGCGGTCGTCCTCATAGTGCTGCCAGGCAGCCCACAGGGTCATGGCCTTCAGCGCGACATCGACCGGCACGCGCTCATCCGGCCCCAGGATGTCGCCCGAGCGGGTGCGGCGCGTGACCGTGGCCGACAGCACGCGCAGGGCGTCGGGATTGGCCACCGGGGCGTCGTGATGGCTGGTGAAACGCATCCCGCGCCGCCAGGCCGAACCGCAGGGCGAGATCAACTCCGCCCGGCGCGGCCCCAGCACGGAATCCCGATGCCAGTCGCCCCAGTAGAAGGTGTGCATGGGGAAGAGGGAGGGCACGATCCCCAGGGCCTTCAGGTCGTCCAGCTGATCCATCCGCGTCGTCTGGCCGTGGATCAGCACCGGGCGGCGGTCGCGGGCGCCGTGCTTGCGGCTCGCCTCGCGCACGGCGGCGATCATCAGGTCGATGGCGGCGTCGCCGTTGGCGTGGACTTCGATCTGCCAGTCGTTGGCGAAGGCCAGGTCCACGGCGTCCAGGGCCTGCTGTTCCGTCACCGCCGGATAGCCGCGCCAGGAGGCGGGCTGGCCCTCGGGCGGGACGAAATAGGGCTGGGACAGCCAGGCGGTCTTGGCCTGGGGCGAACCGTCCAGCGTCAGCTTGACCCCGCCGATGCGATAACGCCCCTCATAGTTCCGCCGGTACAGGGCCGTGGCCATGACGTCCGTCGAGGTCAGGATGTCGGGGAAGGACAGGATGTCGATGGGCAGGGCGCCCGCCTCGGCCAGACCCGCGATCATGCGGCAGGTGTCGGTGGACGACCGTCCGTCCTGGGCCGTGGTGTAGCCGAAGCGGGCGTAGTAGCGCGCGCCCTCGACGATCATCTGACGGTTGGCCTCGGCGTCCAGACGGGTGAACAGGGCGCCCATGACGGCAAACAGGGCGGTTTCCTCCAGCACGCCGTTCGGCTCGCGCGAGCCGTCCTTGCGCCGGAACACCCCGCCGGGCGGGTCCGCCGTGTCCGCCCCGATCCCCGCCGCCGCCAGGGCCGCGCCGTTGGCCGCGCCCAGATGGCTCGACTGATGCAGGAACAGCACCGGCACGACGTCGGATATGGCGTCCAGTTCGTCCCGCGTGGGGTGCCGCCGCTCCTTCAGCTGGGAGTCGTCATAGCCGAAGCCGATGATCAGGCCGGTGTCGCGCACCAGCGCCTCATGACGGTTCATCCAGTCGCGCGTGATCCGCTGCAGGGCGGCGATGTCGTTCCCTTCGCCGTCCGGCGCAGGCAGGAGGTTGGCGTAGCGCGCCTGCAACCCGACCATGGAGACGTGCCCATGCGGATCGAAAAAGCCCGGCAACAGGGTCCGGCCGTCAAGGTCGACCAGGCGCGCGCCTCGTCCCGCCGCGGCCCGCACCGCCTCCAGAGCGCCGACCGCCAGGATGGTCTGCCCGCGCACCGCCACGGCCTCGGCCGACGGCTGCGTATCGTCCATGGTGCGGATCGGACCGCCGTGGAAGATGGTCGTAGCAACCGCTCGGGCCTGCGCCGCCCCGCTCGCCGTCAGACCGCCGACGGCGAGCCCAGCCATGAACAGACGCCGATCCACATGACTCCAAGCCGGCTTCGCCACAGCTCACCTCCCTGTTTGAACAGCAAGGCTTGAACCGCCTGCGCCGTCGAGCGGTTCCCCGCCGGGCCAAGCATCCGTCAAGGCCGTCCAGAGCGCTCCGGTCGCGATCTAGCCGCGCGGGATCAGCCGCCACATGCGCAAGGGGTGGCGCACGGCGCCCGCCTCATGCCCCGCCGCGTCGCCGCGCCCGATGTAGAGATCAGCGCGCACCGGCCCGCGAATGGCCGAGCCGGTATCCAGCGTCATGACCAGGCCGCGATAGCTGGCGCGGGCGCCGCGCAGATTGCCGCCGTCCGCCTCGATCCAGGCTGCCTCGCCATAGGTCCAGCGCGACGGATCCACCGCCACCGAACGGCGCGCAGGCAGGGGCACGCCCGCCGCGCCCGTCGCCTCATTGCCGTCGTCAGGGCTGGTGATGAAGAAGATGTAGCGCGGGTTCAGCGCCATCACCCGCCGCGCCTCCGGCCCGCGATGGGCGGCCAGCCAGCCGCGAATGGCTTCGCCCGACGTGCCGTCGCGGGGCAATAGGCCTTCCTCGGTCATCGGTCGGGCGATGCCGACGAACTTGGCCCCGTTGTCGGCGGCGTAGGCGGCGCGCAGGCGGGCGCCGTCGGGGAAGGTCAGGGTTCCCGAGCCCTGGATCTGCAGGAAGAACAGATCCTCCGCCTTCATCCAGGCCAGGGCCGAAGACTGGGCCGAGCCCGCCTCGATGGCGGCGCGATCGCCGACGCTGGACAGATTGGTCGGGCGGCTCAAGACCGGGGCGTCGAACTCGGCGTCCGGCACGCGGCGGGCCGGATACTCGGGTGCGAAATAGGCGGTCAGCAGGCCGCGCCCGCCGTCGTCGGTGCGCACCTCGGCGGCGGTGAAACGGCTTTCCAGGAAGGCGCGCGCATCGCTGGGATTGGCGCGGGCGGCCAGGGCGCGGGCGTCGCGGCAGGTTTCAATGGCGATGCGCGACGGGCCGCAACCGGCGGCGTAGGCGCGCAGGGCCGCCAGATGGTCTTCCTCGGCCCAGCCGGGCAGGGCGGCCAGGCTGAGATCTCCGGCGGCCGGCGGAACCGGCGGCGACACCGGCGGCGGCAGGGGGACAGGACCAGGCGTCGGCGGAACCGGACGCGGCGTCGAGGCGCAGGCCGCCGCCAGCAGGGTCAGGGCCAGAACGCCGGACAGACCGCCCAGTCGCCCAAGCGGAGCCGTAAGGAGACGGGCCGCGCCCGTCTGATCGAGGGGCGCGGACCGTGCGATCATCAGGCGGTCGCCGGCTCGACGCGGGCCAGGGCCCAATTGGGGTCCGAGGCGCCCAGGCGGCGCTCGAAGGTCCAGATCTCGGCCGTGCGGCGCTCTTCGGTGACGGTCTCGCCGCCCGAAGGCGTGACCGAGCCGCGCACCTCGGCCAGGAAGCGCACCTTGGCCAGGGCGCGGTCGCCCTCGGTCGTGGCCAGCTCCAGATCGGCGCGCGGGGCGTGGACCAGTTCGACGCTCTCGGCGTCGCCGCGCGCCTCGCGCGCCGCAATGCCGGCCTCGAACGAGCCCATGACCTTGTCAGTCAGCAGCGGACGCAGGGCGTCGCGGTCGCCCTTGGCGTAGGCGCGGACGATGGTCTCATAAGCCTGGCGCGCGCCTTCCAGGAAGCGGTGCGGGTCGAAGTTCGGCTCGCGCGCCTTCAAGCCTGCGATGGCGGCCGTCAGCGCGGGGTCGACCACGGGGCCGCGCGCGGCTTCAGGCGCGCCGGCAGGGGCTGCGGGAACCGGGACGGGCTTGGGATTGTCCTCGGGCTGACGGCCGACCTTCTTGCCCAGCACATTATAGAGTTGGAACAACAGCACCGCCGCGATGACGGCGAAGATCACGATCTGAAAGGTCACCGGCACGGTGGGTTCCTCGACTGGTCAGGCCTCATCTTCCCGACAGGGAAGCGCCTCGGGTTTCTCCCCAAAGGCGAAAGGGCAGCTCATACAACGTGATTAGGGGTCGATCCGGGCGGGCGCAAGGCGAAGCGAGAGGCGAACGCGGGTCTCGACGTTGCGACACAGGGTCTCGCCATGCTACCGCCGCCCCCTCAGACCCGCCTCCAGGGGGAGCGGGACGCCTCATTCCTATAAGACGGTTTTCAGACTCATGACCGACGCCACGCCGCCCGCCGACGCCAACGGCCAGACGCCCGACCAAGCCCAGCCGCAGGGCGGCCAGCCGCAAGGCCCCGGCTTCCGCATCCTGGCCCAATACGTCCGCGACCTGTCGTTCGAGAACCCCAAGGCCCCGGACAGCCTGCGCATCGACGGCAAGCCCGCCATCGACATGGGCGTCGAGATGAACGCCCAGGGCCGTCCCGACGGTCTGTTCGAAGTCGACCTGAAGCTGTCGATCAAGGCCACGGCCGACGATCAGTCGCCGGTGTTTCACGTGGAACTGCTCTACGGCGGCCTGTTCGCCCTGCAAGGCGTCCAGCCTCAGGACATCGAGCCCCTGCTGCTGATCGAGTGCCCGCGCTACCTCTTCCCCTTCGCGCGCCAGGTCATCGCCCAGGCCACCATGGACGGCGGCTTCTACCCGCCCTTCATGGTCGATCCGATCGACTTCGCCGCCATCTATGTCGCCCGCCAGCAGCAGATCGCCGGCGCCCCGGCCGAAACCGGCCAGGCATGATTTTGGGTCGCTAACGCGAGGCGCGCAGCGCCTCGCTGCTTGAGCGACTATCTATGGGATAGGGGGCGCCTGATCGGGCGCCCCTTTTTCTTGCGCAGGAGGGCCCATGCTCAAGGTCATCGCCGAGGACTTCATCAAACCCGAGCATGTCGAGGCGGTGCGGCCCCTCTATGCCGAACTGGTGCGGCTGACGCGGCGGGAACCCTTGTGCCGCACCTATGACCTGTTCGAGGATCGCAAACAGCCCGGCCATTTCATCTTCATCGAGGAATGGCCTGACCAGGCCGCGCTCGACGCCCACTGCGCCAGCGAGCATTTCCGGCGCCTGGTTCCCCAGATCGACGCGCACCAGGCCCGACCCGGAACCTACATACTGATGAGCCCCGTCCCGACGGACGCGCCGGTTCAGGCGGCTTCTTCAGCCTCGGTCGCGACCGTCACGCCGTAGCCCGCCCACAGGCTGAAATCCTTGATCGTCGCCTTGAGGAAGGCCAGGTGGGCGGCTTCTTCCTCGGCCGTGACGAAGGCGGGCAGGGGACGCGGCCGGGCGCCATAGGCGACGCGCTCCGCCGTCTCGGCCGCGCCGCCGCGCGTCGAGGTCAGATCCAGCGCGCGCTCCTTTCCGCCGCGTAGCTCCAGATAGACCTCGGCCAGCAGGCGGGCGTCGATCAGGGCGCCGTGCAAGGTGCGCTCGACCAGGCTGATCTTGTAGCGCTTGCACAGAGCGTCCAGCGAGTTGGCCATGCCCGGAAACCGCTTCTGGGCCAGGGCCAGAGTGTCGATCCAACGATCCTGCGGCGGCGGCTTGCGGCCGATGCGGCCGATCTCGAAATCGATGAAGTTGCGGTCGAAGTTGGCGTTGTGCGCGATCAGCGGCGCATCGCCCAGAAACTCCATCAGGTCATCGACGACCTCATGAAACTTGGGCGCGTCCTTCACCTTGTCGTCGGTGATGCCGTGCACCTTGATGGCGTCCGGCGGGATCAGCCGCTCAGGGTTGATGAAGCGGTGAAAGGTCCGCCCCGTCGGCAGCAGATCCTCGATCTCGATGCAGCCCACTTCGATCAGCCGGTCGCCCGTCTTGGGGTCGAAGCCGGTGGTTTCAGTGTCGAGGACGATTTCGCGGGCCATGCCTCTTAATGCCGGGGTTCGGCCTTCAGCGAAAGGGTTCAGCCCTCCAGGGCGCGACGGATCGCCCGTGCGACCGCCAGGCTGCGCTGCGCCTCCTCGTGGTTCTCGTCCTCCAGATGCCAGGCGGCGGAGAGGCAGGCATGGCAGAAGCCCCAAGCCATGACCGCCTGGGCGGGCCGCCCGACCGCCGGCCCCAGGGTCTCGGCCAGCCGCCGCGCCCGTGCGGGGTCGGTCCGGAGATCCTGCCGCTCCAGCGGATTATAGAGCAGATTGGCCGCGTCATAGGCCGGATCGCCCAGGACGCCGTGCGGGTCGATCGCCAGCCAGCCGCGCGGACCGTGCAGGATGTTGTCGTGATGAAGGTCGCCGTGTAGCGGTCGAATCGGCGTCCCCTCGGCCATCAGGCCCGCCGCCATGGCGGCCGCCTCGCCGAACAGACCGCCCTGTCTCGCCGCCTCAAGCCTCAGGGCGGCGAAGCGATCCGCCATGGTCTGAAGGCCCTCGGCGGGACGATCGGAGGGCGCATGAAGGGCGCGCAGCACGTCGGCGGCGATGCGGGTTGCAGCCTCGTCCCCCTCCGTCTCCAGCACAGCGGACAGGGGTCGGTCGCCGGCGTCCTCCAGCCATTGCCAGGGCCCTTGAGCGCCCAGCAGACGGATCGCGCCAGCCCCATCGCGCCAACGCAGCCAGGCCAGGGCATGGGGCGCATCCGGCGCCGCCTGCGGGCTCAGGCGCTTGAGCACGCTGGTGCGGCCGTCGGGCGCGACGGCCCGCCAGACCGTTCCGCCTACGCCCTCGGCCAGCAATTCCAGACGGCCCAGGCCCCAGGCGGACGGCGGCGCGGGCTTCCAATCCGGTTCGAGAACCTTCGCCGCAACCGCCCGCACCTGATCGCGCGCGGCCTCCAGACCATGTCCGGTATCGATCAGGAAGTCGGCGCGGGCGCGCTTTTCCGCGTCCGGCGTCTGGCGCGCCAGGATGGCGTCAAACCGCTCGCGCGTCATGCCGGGGCGAGCCAGGACTCGCTGGGCCTGAATCCCGGCGTCGGCCGTGACCACCGCCACGGCGTCGACGAAGGCGTCGCCGCCCGTCTCGAACAGCAGGGGGATGTCGACCACCGCCAGACGCGCCCCGTCTTCCGCCGCCGCCTTCAGCGCCTCGGCGCGGTCGGCCGCGACCAGGGGGTGGACGATGCCCTCCAGCCGTTGAAAGGCCGCCTCGTCGCGGCCCAGGGCCTCGGCCAGGCGCGGGCGGTCGACCGCGCCGTCCACGACCACGCCGGGGAAGGTCTGCGCCAGCGGCGCGACCGCCGCGCCGCCGGGGCCGTAGAGGCGATGAACGGCGGCGTCGGCGTCCCACACCACGGCGCCTTCGTCGGCGAACATCTGGGCGGTCGTCGACTTGCCCATGCCGATCGAGCCGGTCAGGCCCAGGACGATCACGCCGTCTCTCCCAGATGGCTCAGCAGCAGGGCGCGCAGGTCCAGCGGCGGCGGCGGGCGGCGGAAGATGGCCTCGAACGACGGCGCCGCCTGGCCGATCAGCATGGCCAGCCCGTCCACCGTCGTCAGCCCTCGCGCGCGGGCCGCCGCCAGCAGGGGCGTGACCACGGGCTTATAGGTCATGTCCATGACCACGGCCGAAGGCTTCAGCGCCGCCAGCGAAATGTCGGGCGCGACGCTCAGGGCGTTGATGACCAGATCGGCGCCTTCCAGCACGCTCGCGTCCGAGGCGACCGACACCGCCGGACCGAGATCGGCGGCCAGGGCCTCGGCCCGTTCCCGCGTGCGATTGAGAATGGACAGGGCCGCGCCCGCCTCGATCAGGGCGCCCGCGCTCGCCCGCGCCGCGCCGCCCGCGCCCAGCATGACGACGGAGGCGCCGTTCAGCTTCAGCTTCGGCGCCTGTTCGGCCAGGGCGTAGAGCACGCCCGCGCCGTCGGCGCTGTCGGCCCGCACCCGGCCGTCCTCGAAGACCAGGATGTTGGCCGATCCCGTCATCTGCGCCGCCGCCGCAGCCTCATCCGCCAGGGCGAAGGCCTGCTCCTTGAACGGCGCCGTCACGTTGACGCCCGCGATCAGCCCCGCGCGACCCGCGGTGACCAGAGCGTCAAACCCCGAGGCGTCTTTCGGCGCAAAGGCGACGTAGGCGCCGTCAATGCCGCCGGCCTCCAGCCAGGCGTTATGGATCACCGGGCTGAGCGAATGGCTGACGGGATTGCCGACGATCCCGCCCAGCAGGGCGGCGCCGGTGATGCGGCCGACTGGCGTTCCGCTCATGACGCGATCACGCCCGCGCGTCGCAGTTCAGCCAGGACAGGCCACAGCGGCAGGCCCAGTACGGTGAAGTAGTCGCCCTCGACCGCCTCGAACAGCTGCGAGCCCAGCCCCTCCAACCGATAAGCGCCGACGCAGGCCAGCAAGGCCTCGCCCTCCGCCGCCAGATAGGCGTCGAGGAAGGCGTCGGAAAAATCGCGCACCTTCATCTCGACCGTGTCCACGCCGGACCAGACCACCTGGCCGTTTCGGGCCAGGGCGGCGCCGGAATGCAGTTGGTGCGAGCGGCCGCGCATGGCGCTCAGGCGTTCGCGCGCGGCCTGAAGCGTCGGCGCCTTGGACACCAGTCCCCCCTCGAACGACAGGGTCTGGTCCGCGCCCAGCACCCAGGCGTCGGCGTCATGGCGCGACACCGCCAGCGCCTTGGCGCGCGCCAGTTCGACCGCCAACTCGACCGGGTCGACGCCCGGCGTCTTCAGGGCGTCCTCATCCACGTCGGCGACCTGGACGGCGAAAGGCACGCCGGCGTCGGTCAGCATGGCGCGGCGCGCGGCGCTCTTGGAGGCCAGGATCAGGCGTTCGCCGTCGGTCGTCGTCACATCGGGGCTCCCAGCTTGCGGCCACGCCGCTCGCTCAACAGGTTGATGATGGCGGCCGCCGTCTCTTCGACCGAGCGGCGGGTCACGTCGATGGTCGGCCAGCCGCGCCGTTCGAAGGCGCGGCGCGCCTTGATGGTTTCCTCGCGCACGGCGTCATGGTCGACATAGGCGGAGGCATGACCGGCGTTCAGCCCGTCCAGCCGGTTGCGGCGGATCTGAACCAGGCGATCGGGCGACACGGTCAGGCCGACCACCAGCGGCTTCTTCAGTCCCGTCAGGCGCTCGCCATCCTCCTGGCCGGGGACCAGGGGCACGTTCGCGGCGCGAATGCCCCGGTGCGCCAGATAGATGCAGGTCGGGGTCTTGGAGGTCCGGCTGACCCCGCACAACACCACGTCGGCCTGTTCCAGTTGCTCCAGCGTGCCCTGGCCGTCGTCGTGGGCGATGGCGTAGTCGAGGGCGCCCATGCGGTTGAAATAGCCCGTATCCAGGGCGTGCTGCGCCCCGACCCGCGCCGAGACGTCCGCGCCCAGATAGCGCGACAGGGCGCCGACCAGCGGATCCAGCGCCCCGATCTGCGGCATCTGCAGCTGGCGACAGCCTTCCTCGAGCTGTTCGCGCAATTCGCGGTCGACCAGGGTGTGCAGCACCACGCCGGGCGCGGCCGCCACCTCTTCCAGCACCCGATCCATCTGCTTGGTCGAGCGCACCAGGGCGTAGATGTGCTCGATGGGAATGACGCCGTCGAAACGGGCGACGACGGCCTTGGCCATGGCGTTCAGCGTCTCGCCGGTCGAATCCGACACCAGGTGGACGTGGAAATAGGTGGCCAGGCGCGAAGCGCCGATCGGTCGGGCGGGGCTCATGAGATCGGCGTCTCCTTCCAGGCGGCGGTCGGATCATCCCCGCGCCCTGTTGAAAAGCCGGGGCGCCGTTCGTGAAAGACCGGGCGCCGAATCCTCTAGCAAGCCTGGCCGCCGGTCGCGAGCGGGGATCGCGGGCGCCGTTGTGATGATCGGCGCCGGAGTCGTCCGCCTGGGCGCCGAGGATTCATCCCGTGCTGGGGGCAGGACATTTTGTCCAACAACGGCGCCCGCGGATTCACCCACAACGGCGCCCAGAGGCAAGCCAGAGTCTGACGGGCGTTTCACGGCTTATCCCCATGACTCACACCCCGCCTTGTAAACGCCTGGGTTTCCACGCCGCGATCAGGGGACAAGAGGGAGTCGAACCGGGACTGTCCGCAGTTATCCCCGCGCTCCCCGGCCCTGCTTCCACCTACCAATTCTTTCAATTCTTAAATCTGAATAGGGATTGAGGCTTGGGGGTGTGCATCCTAAAGCCCGAAGCATGAGCACGCCCCTTCTGATCCAGGCTCTCCAGGGCCAAACCCTTTCCCGCCCGCCCGTGTGGTTCATGCGTCAAGCCGGGCGCTACCTGCCGGAATACCGTGAGCTGCGGGCCAAGGCGCCGGATTTCATCGCCTTCTGCCTGAATCCGGAAATGGCAGCGGAAGCGACCCTGCAGCCAATGCGCCGGTTCGGCTTTGACGCCGCCATCGTTTTCGCCGACATCCTGTTGATCCCCGGCGCCCTGGGCCAGAAGGTGTGGTTCGAGGCGGGGGAAGGGCCGCGCCTGGGCGCTCTGCCGTCGGTGCAATCCATGGCCGACAAGGCTCAGCAGGCTGGAGAGGCCCTCAAGGCCGTGGGCCAGACCCTCAGCCTCGTGCGCGCGGAACTGGAGCCTGAACGCGCCCTGATCGGCTTTGCAGGGGCGCCGTGGACGGTCGCCACCTATATGCTGGACGGCGAAGCGCGCACCATCGGCAAGGGCGAGCGCGCCGCCGCCCGCACCTACGCCTATACCCACCCTGAGCTGGTGGCGGGTCTGCTGGACGTGCTGGTGGAGTCCACCGCCCACTATCTGAAGATGCAGCAGGACGCCGGCGCCCAGGTGCTGAAGATCTTCGAGAGCTGGGCCGAGGGCCTGCCGGACGATCTGTTCGAGACGCTGGTGCTGAAGCCGCACCAGAAGCTGGTGGCCCGCGCCCGTGAACTGGGCGTCACTGTGCCGCTGATCGGCTTCCCGAGGGGCTCGGCGGCGCTAGCCGAACGCTACGCCCGCGAATGCGACGTGCAGGGCGTGGCGCTGGACACGGCCTGTCCGCTGGACGTCGGCCGGCGCGTCCAGGCGATCAAGCCCATTCAGGGCGCGCTGGATCCCTTGCTGTTGCGTGCGGGCGGCGACGCCCTGGACCGCCGCGTCGATCAGCTGATGGAGGCCTGGGGCCAGGGCCCGTGGATCTTCAACCTGGGCCACGGCATCTTGCCGGACGTGCCGATCGCCCATGTCGAGCAGGTGCTGAAGCGGATCGGCGCCCAATGACCCGGACCGCCACAACCCCCGAGGGACGACCCAACCGGCGCGTGGCGGTTGTTCTAACCAATCTGGGCGGTCCCGATCGCCCCGAAGCGGTCAAACCCTTCCTATTCAACCTGTTCAACGACCCGGCCATCATCGGCCTGCCGGGGGTGTTCCGCACGCCGTTGGCGAAGTTGATCTCCAGCCGGCGCGAAACTTCGGCTCAGGCCAACTACGCCCTGATGGGCGGCGGCTCGCCTCTGTTGCCCGAGACGCAGAAACAGGCCGAGGCCCTGTCGCGCGCCCTGGCCGACGCGGCGCCGGGCGACGACAGCCGCGTCTTCATCGCCATGCGCTATTGGCATCCGCTGACGGAAGAGACGGCGGCGGCGGTTAAGGCCTTCCAGCCGGACAAGATCGTCCTTCTGCCCCTCTATCCGCAGTTCTCGACCACCACGACGGCCTCGTCGCTGAAGAAGTGGAGCGAGTGCTACGACGGACCGGGCGAGACCCACGTCGTCTGCTGCTATCCGGATGCCGAGGGGCTGATCGAGGCTCAGGCTCGTCTGATCCGGCAAACGCTGGACAGGGCCGAAGGCAGGCCGGTGCGCGTGCTGTTCTCGGCGCACGGCATTCCGGAAAAGCTGGTCGCGGCCGGCGATCCCTATCAGGCCCAGGTCGAGTCCACGGCGGCCGCCGTGGTCGAGCACATGGGCCTGACCGACTGGGCCATCTGCTATCAGAGCCGGGTCGGGCCGCTGAAATGGCTGGGCCCCGCTACGCCGGACGCCATCGAACAGGCGGCCAAGGACGGCGTGGGCGCTGTCGTCGTGCCCATCGCTTTCGTCTCCGAACATATCGAGACCCTGGTCGAGCTGGACATGGAATACGGCGAACTGGCGCATAAGGTCGGTTGCGCCCCTTACTTGCGGGCGCCGACGGTCAGCGCCGATCCGATCTTCATCACCGCCCTGGCCGATGCGGTCGAGCGGGCGCTGGAAACGCCGGGGACCGCCCCGCAGGGATCTTCGCAGGGTGGGCCATGCGCCCACTTGAAAGCCTGCCCGTCTAGCTGTTCAAGGGCCTCCAAGGCGGCCTGAGGGGGAGCGACATGGACTATTACAACCTGGCCCGCGGGCTTCACATCCTGGCGGTGATCGCTTGGATGGCCGGCATGCTCTTCCTGCCGCGCCTGTTCGCCTATGACGCCGAGCAGAACGCCAAGTCTGAGCCCCTGCGCGGCGAGATGCAGGCCCTGCTGCGTGTCTGGCAGACGCGTCTGCTGCGCATCATCATCAACCCGGCCATGATCCTGGCCTTCGTCTTCGGCGGCTGGCTGCTGTGGCTGCGCAGCGGCGACGGCGCCGACTGGTCCTTCGCGCATCAGCCTTGGATGATGACCAAGCTGATCGGCGTCTTCCTGCTGGCGGGCTGGCACGGCTTCCTGGCAGGGCAGCGCAAGAAGATCGCGGCGGGCACGTCGAAATATTCCGGCCGCTTCTGGCGCATGACCAATGAGATTCCCTTCGTCCTGGCCATCATCATGGTGTTGTCGGTGACGATGGAATGGAGTTTCTAGAGGCCTTGACGCGAGCGACGCGGTCGCTCGCTGCCTGAGGGCCCTTGACCCGCACGGGTCTTTCGTGGTTCCGCTGCGGTGAACCGTGCGGCCGATCCGTGCAGTGCGGTCCCCCTCTTTTCGCGACGCCTGCCGGTTTGAGCCTGCGGGAGACCGTCGCCCTCCCTCCCAGCCCTTGCGGCTGAAGCCATCGACGACCTTCTGCTCCTGGACGCTTCGCGGCGTTCGGGCGCGCGAACGAGCACGCCATCATGACCGATACGCCTGACACGCCGGAAACCGAAGTTACTGAAAACGCAGTGGAAACACCTGCTGAGCGCCCGCGCCGCACCTTGAGCTTGGGCGGCAGCCGCGCCGCTGCGCCGGTTGAGGAGGCGCAAGCCGAAGAGGTCATCGCTCCGACTGCTGCCGAAGACGAGGATCACGGCGTCGACACCACGGCCGAGGATGACGAGGACGATGACGGCGAGCCGATCGTGCCCAACGGCCGCATCACCCTGCAGGAACTGAACGAGAAGACGCCGGAAGACCTGGTCGCCTTCGCCGAGGGTCTGGATATCGAGAACGCCGGCAACCTGCGCAAGCAGGATCTGCTGTTCGCCATCCTGAAGACCCTGGCCGACGAAGAGGTCGAGATCATCGCCTCGGGCGTGCTGGAGATCCTGCCGGACGGCTTCGGCTTCCTGCGCAGCCCCGACGCCAACTATCTGCCGGGTCCGGATGACGTCTATGTCTCGCCGTCGCAGATCCGTCGCTTCGGCCTGCGTTCGGGCGACACGGTGCACGGCGCCGTGCGCGGTCCGCGCGAAGGCGAGCGCTACTTCGCCCTGCTGAAGGTCGATACGATCAACTTCGAAGATCCGGAGATGGTCAAGACCAAGGTTCTGTTCGACAACCTGACGCCGCTCTATCCCGAAGAGCGGCTGCACATGGAGATCCAGGATCCGACGCTGAAGGACCGTTCGGGCCGGGTCATCGATATCGTCGCCCCGCTGGGCAAGGGCCAGCGTTGCCTGATCGTAGCCCCGCCGCGCGTGGGTAAGACGGTGATGCTGCAGAACATCGCCAAGTCGATCGAGCGCAATCACCCGGAGGTCTTCCTGATCGTCCTGCTGATCGACGAGCGTCCGGAAGAAGTGACGGACATGCAGCGCACGGTGAAGGGCGAGGTCGTCGCCTCGACCTTCGACGAGCCCGCCACCCGCCACGTCGCCGTCGCCGAAATGGTCATCGAAAAGGCCAAGCGCCTAGTCGAGCACAAGAAGGATGTCGTCATCCTGCTGGACTCCATCACCCGCCTGGGCCGCGCCTACAACGCCACTGTCCCGTCGTCGGGCAAGGTCCTGACCGGCGGCGTCGACGCCAACGCCCTGCAACGGCCCAAGCGCTTCTTCGGCGCCGCGCGCAATGTGGAGCAGGGCGGTTCGCTGACCATCATCGCCACGGCCCTGATCGACACCGGCAGCCGCATGGACGAGGTGATCTTCGAAGAGTTCAAGGGCACGGGTAACTCGGAAATCGTTCTGGACCGCAAGGTCGCCGACAAGCGCATCTTCCCGGCCATCGACGTGCTCAAGTCCGGCACCCGCAAGGAAGACCTCATCACGCCGAAGGACCAGTTGGCCAAGACCTATGTCCTGCGCCGCATCCTCAACCCGATGGGTCCGCAGGACGCGATCGAGTTCCTGCTCGACAAGCTGCGCCAGTCCAAGAACAACGGCGATTTCTTCCAGTCCATGAACACCTGATACTGGCCCTAGCGCCGCCCGCGCGGCGGGCGGCTGCTTGAGGGCATGTTTCACGTGAAACACGCGCCCAGCTTGAAAGGCAGACGTCATGAAGCTGAACATCGAGATCGACTGCACCCCGGCCGAGGCCCGCGCCTTTCTGGGTCTGCCGGATGTGACGCCGCTCAACGACCATCTGGTCGCCGAGATGCAGAAGCGGATGGACGCCAACATGGCCGCCATGCAGCCCGATGAACTGATGAAGACCTGGACGTCCTTCGGGGTTCAGGCCCAGGACCAGTTCCGCCGCCTGATGGAAGCCGCCGTCACGGGCGCGCCCAAGGGCTGAAGACTTGAGTTCAAACGCCGACACCATCTTCGCCCTGGCCACCCCGCCGGGGCGGGGCGCCATCGCCATCATCCGCTTGTCCGGGCCGGGCGTGGATGCGGCCCTGACCGCGCTGGGGGCAGGGGGGCTGACCCCGCGTTTGGCCTCGCTGCGGACGCTTCGTCATGACGGCGAGATGGTGGATCAGGCTCTGATCCTGCGCTTCCCCGGACCCAATTCCTATACCGGCGAAGACAGCGCCGAGCTGCATCTGCACGGGGGGCGGGCGGTGATCGAGGCCGCCAGCCGCGCCCTGATCGCCCTTGATGTTCGCCCCGCCGAGCCGGGCGAGTTCACCCGCCGCGCCTTCCAGAACGGCCGCATGGACCTGGCTCAAGCCGAGGCCGTCGCCGACCTGATCGACGCCGAGACCGGGGCTCAGAAGAACCAGGCGCTTGGCCAATTGGACGGCGCCCTGTCGGCGGCCTACGCCGGGTTCCGTCGCGAGCTGCTGAAGGCTCTGTCCCTCGTTGAAGCCGAGATCGACTTCCCGGACGAGGAGGTGCCCGACAACCTGGCCCGCACGGCGGGGCCGGTTCTGGACAAGCTCTCGGCCGATCTGCGCTCGGCTCTGGCGGATTCCGATCGAGGACGGCGGGTGCGCGAGGGCTATCGCATCGTTCTGATCGGCGAGACGAACGCCGGCAAGTCATCGTTGTTCAACGCGCTTGTGGCGCGCGAGGCGGCCATCGTTACGCCTATTGCCGGCACCACGCGCGACGTGTTGGACGCGGACATCATGATCGGCGGTTACGCCGTCACCCTGTCGGACACGGCGGGCCTACGCAACAGCGACGATCTGGTGGAGGCCGAAGGCATCCGCCGCGCCCGATTGAGAGCGGAAGGGGCCGACCTGCGCCTATGGGTTCGTTCGCCCTCCGCTGAGGCTGTCGAAGACCCAGCCGCCGCTTTTGTCGGGAAGTCCGATCTTCAGGTGCTGAACAAGGCCGACCTCGGCGCCGTGACGCCGGCGCCCGAGCTCGAAGCCCTGACCGTCAGCACCACGACGGGGCGAGGGCTGACGGAGTTGCACGACTGGATCGCGGCCCGTCTGGCGCGCGATCTGTCCGGGGCCGACTTCCCCGCCGTGACGCGGGAGCGTCATCGTCGCCGCCTGGCTGAAGCTCTGGCCGCCGTTGATGCGGGGCGCCGCGCCCTCGATCTGGCGCCTGAGATGGCGGGCGACGACCTGCGTCGGGCGGCCGACGCCCTGGCCCGCGTCACGGGCGCCATCGGCGTGGAGGATATTCTGGGCGAGGTCTTCTCCTCCTTCTGTATCGGCAAATAGGCCCGGCTTTCGCCTGTTTCACGTGAAACAATGGTTCTTCAGCCGGTGGCGATTCCGGCTCGAATGGACTATGTGGACGCCATGAGTTCGACCCCCGATCACACCTTTGATGTCGTCGTCATCGGCGGCGGCCACGCCGGTTGCGAGGCCGCGACCGCCGCCGCGCGCGCGGGCGCCCGCACCCTGCTTCTGACCCAGAAGCTCGAGACGATCGGCGAGATGAGCTGCAACCCGGCCATCGGCGGCTTGGGCAAGGGCCATCTGGTGCGCGAGATCGACGCCCTGGATGGCGTCATGGGCCGCCTGGCCGATGTGTCGGGCATCCAGTTCCGCCTGCTGAACCGCTCCAAGGGCGCCGCCGTGCGCGGCCCGCGCAGTCAGATCGACCGTCGCCTGTACCGCGAGGCCATGCAGGCCGAACTGGCTGACTACCCGAACCTGACCCTGATGGCGGGCACGGCCGAGGGGCTGATCCTGAACGGCGATCGCGTGGCCGGGGTGAAGACTGGGGCGGGGGAGACCATCCGCGCCGGGGCTGTGGTGCTGACGACGGGCACCTTCCTCAATGGCGTCATTCATCGCGGCGATTTGCGCATTCCGGCCGGCCGCTATGGCGAAGACCCGTCGACCGGTCTGGCGGGCGATCTGCATTCGGCGGATCTGATGATGGGGCGCCTGAAGACCGGCACGCCTGCGCGTCTGGATGGGCGAACCATCGCCTGGGATCGGCTGGAGATGCAGCCGGCGGACGATCAGCCTGTGCCTTTCAGCTTCCTGACCGACCGGATCGAGGTGCCGCAGATCGCCTGCGGCGTCACCCATACGACGGAAGAGACGCACCGCATCATCGCCGACAACCTCGGTGAAAGCGCCGTTTACGGCGGGCGTCTGTCGGGTCGCGGGCCGCGCTACTGTCCGTCGATCGAGGACAAGGTGGTCCGCTTCGCCGACAAGACAAGCCACCAGGTCTTCCTGGAGCCGGAGGGTCTGGATGATCCGACCGTCTATCCCAACGGCATCTCGACCTCGGTGTCGGATGCGACCCAGCTGGCCTTCCTGCATACGATGCCCGGCCTGGAGCAGGTCGAGGTCTTCCGTTTCGGCTACGCCATCGAGTACGACTATGTCGACCCGCGCGAACTGACTCCGGCGCTGGAGGTCAAGAAACGCCCCGGCCTCTATCTGGCCGGCCAGATCAACGGCACGACCGGCTATGAGGAGGCGGGGGCTCAAGGGTTGATCGCCGGCCTGAACGCCGCCCGCGCCGCCGCGGGTTCCGACCCGCTGATCCTCGGTCGAGACCAGGCCTATATCGGCGTCATGATCGATGACCTGGTGACGCGCGGCGTCACTGAACCCTATCGCATGTTCACCAGCCGGGCTGAGTATCGCCTGACGCTGCGCGCGGATAACGCTGACCAGCGCCTGACGCCGATCGGAATCGCGGCGGGCATTGTCGGCGCCGAGCGCGCCGAGGTATGGCTGGAGAAGGCGGACCAGTTGGACCGGGCGAACCGTGTTTCACGTGAAACGCAGTTCACGCCCAAGGAGGCGGGGGCCCTTGGCATCACCGTCAACGCGGATGGCCAGCGGCGCTCGATCCGTGATCTGCTCGCCTTCCCGAATGTGACGCTGGATCAGTTTGTCGCCGTCCGCCCCGAAATCACGGACTGGTCGCCTGCGGTGCGGGATCAGGTCGAGATCGGCGCCGTCTACGCCAGCTATCTGGATCGCCAGACGCAGGATGCGGAAGCCTTGCGGCGGGAGGAGGGGCTGTCGCTTCCCGCTGACCTCGACTACGCCGCTATCGGCGCGCTGTCGAACGAGGTGCGCGAAAAACTCGCCCTGATCCGGCCGCTGACGCTAGGCCAGGCTGGGCGCATTGAAGGCATGACGCCGGGCGCGCTGACGGCGCTGCTGGGTCATGTGAAGAAGGTCAAGGACGTGGAAGCCGACCTGGCGGCGGTGGTCGCCTGATGCCGGACGCCATCGATGCCTTCCGCGCCCAGACGGGCGCCAGCGACGCCAACATCGCCGATCTGCACGTCTTCCTCGGCATGCTGACCGAGGCCAATGAGGTGATGAATCTGGTCGGTCCGGATACTCTTCCCGACTTCTGGAACCGTCACGCCTGGGACAGCGCCCAGCTGCTGAGCCTGGCGCCGGAGGCCAAGACCTGGGCCGATCTAGGGGCCGGGGCGGGCTTCCCCGGCGTCGTTCTGGCCATCCTGCTGAAGGGGAGGCCGGGCGCTCACGTCTGGCTGATCGACAGCCTGGGCAAGCGCTGCCGCTTCTTGCAGACCATCGTCGATGCGTTGGATTTGCCCGCCACCGTCGTCAACGGCCGGGCCGAGGAACAGGCGATCACGGTCGACGTCGTCACCGCTCGTGCGGTGGCGGCGATGGAGAAGCTGCTGGGTTATGCACAGCCCTACTTCCAACGCGGTGCAAAAGGCCTGTTTCTCAAGGGAGAGAAGGCCGAGGCTGAGTTGAAAGAGGCCCGTCGGGTCTGGCAGTTTGAGGCTGAGCTTACGGTCTCGCGCAGCGATCCGCGCGGCCGCATCGTTTCACTGGGGGGTGTTCGCCGTGTCCGTTGAGTCCGTAAAGCCGCCCCGCGTGCATGAAACCCGCATCCTGGCCGTGTCCAACCAAAAGGGCGGCGTGGGCAAGACCACGACGGCCATCAACCTGGGGACCGCCCTGGCCGCGATCGGCGAAAAGGTGCTGATCGTCGACATGGACCCGCAGGGCAATGCCTCGACCGGGCTGGGTGTTCCACGTGAAACACGGCGGGTGACGATCTACGACGTCATCGTCGACGGTCGCCCGGTGGACGAGGCCGCCATTGAGACCGCGGTGCCGGGCCTGTTCATCGTCGCCGCCGACGCCGACATGTCGGGGGTCGAGATCGAGCTGAGCCAGGCGGATCGCCGCTCTTATCGCCTGCGCGACGCCCTGGCGAAGCAGGGCGGCAATGGTCATTCTCGGTATGACTATGTGCTGATCGACTGCCCGCCGTCGCTGAACCTGCTGACGCTGAACGCCATGGCGGCGGCGGACGCCGTCCTGGTGCCGCTGCAGTGCGAGTTCTTCGCCCTGGAGGGCCTGACCCAGTTGATGCGGACCATCGACATGGTGCGCCAAAGCCTGAATCCGGCGCTGGAGATTCAGGGCCTGGTCCTGACCATGTACGACCGTCGCAACGCCCTGTCGGGTCAGGTGGCGGCCGACGTGCGCGCCCACTTCGGCGACAAGGTCTATGACAGCGTCATCCCTCGCAACGTCCGGGTGTCCGAGGCGCCGTCCTTCGGCAAGCCGGCGCTTATCTATGATCTGAAATGTGCGGGCAGTCAGGCCTATCTGAAGCTGGCCCGTGAACTGGTGGCGCGCGAGCGCCAGCGTCGTCAGGCCCTGGCTGCCTGATTGGCGGTCTGATCCCAAAAACAATAACGGAATCGATATCTTGTCCGAACGTCAGCGTGGTCTGGGCCGGGGTCTCTCGGCGCTTCTGGGAGAAAACACGCAGGAGCCTGTCGCTGTTGACGCGACCGGCCCGGCGCCGGCGGGCGTGCATCGGGCGCCGATCGAGGCGCTGAAGCCCAACCCGGACCAGCCGCGCAAGATCTTCACCAAGACGGATCTGGACGAACTGACGGCCTCGATCCGTGACAAGGGCGTGCTGCAGCCCATCCTGGTTCGGTCCCAGCCGGGCGAGCAGGGCGTGTGGCAGATCATCGCCGGCGAGCGCCGCTGGCGCGCCGCTCAGGCCGCCCGCCTGACCCAGGTGCCGATCGTCGTGCGCGAGATGGACGACATCGAGGTGCTGGAAGTCGGCGTCATCGAAAACGTCCAGCGCGCCGACCTGAACCCGATGGAAGAAGCCAACGCCTACGCCGTCCTGATGGAGCGTTTCGGCCGCACCCAGGACGCTTTGGCGGGGGTGGTGGGCAAGAGCCGCAGCCATGTCGCCAACACCCTGCGCCTGCTGCAACTGCCCGAGGCGGTGCGCGAGCATGTGGTGCGGGGCGATCTGTCGGCAGGCCACGCTCGCGCCCTGATCACGGCACCGAACGCTGAGGTGCTTGCGGCCGAGGTCATCGCCAAGGGGCTGAACGTGCGCCAGACCGAGGCCCTGGCGCGTCGCGCGGCGGAAGGCCCGAAAACGCCCAAGGCCAAGCCGGCCATGGGCGGCGAGGGCGCGGCCGACATCGCGGCCCTGGAACAGGATCTGTCCGACGCCCTGGGCCTTCAGGTCTCTTTGGCCGACAAGGGCGGCAAGGGCGAGATCACCGTTAAATACGGCACCCTGGAACAGCTCGACGACCTGTGCCGACGCCTGATGCGGGGCTGAGGCTCTTTTCGACGCCATCCATGTTAGGGTGTCGCCATGAATGAAAACTCTGACAAAATCAGCGCGGCTGAAGCCTTGAAACGGGTCTTGGCCGCGAAGAAGGCGGCGCAGCAGGATGGCGGCGGCTTTAGCGGCGTTGATGGCGCTCGCAAGGCGGAGCATTCGATGCAGCGTCAAGCGGCGGCCTTGAACAAGCCCGCCTTCCGTCGCGCCTCCAAGCGAGGCTGAGGGGACGTCGCCGCCGTCTCGTGCGCGCCTTAAAGCCCCATACGCTTGGCTCGAGCGGCGATTTCCAGCAGCAGACGTTCGGCGATCAGGGCTTCGGGCATGCCTGTGGTCTTGGTCATGACGTCGGCGGTGTTGACGCTGTCCTGCACCTCATCGAGCAGTTCGAGCCGCCAGGCGCGTGATTGGCGCAGCATTTCCGCCTCCTGTTTCCAGAACACGCCGGCGGCCTTGACGGCCTCCTTGGCGCCTGCGCCGTTGGCCTGCAAGATATTGATCCGGCGTAGTTTTCCAAGATGAAGCGAGGCCATGCGCACGGCCATGACGGCGCTTTCGCCTTCGGCCAGGGCGCGGCGCAGGCCCGCCTGGGCGGGGCCGGGGCGGCCGCCGAAGGCCTGTAGGGCGGCGTCGGACAGGGAGGCGTCGGGCTCGACCCCCAGGTGGGCGTCCAGCTCTTCCACATCGATGGTGCGGCCTGATCCGGGGCCGATGTAGAGGATCAGCCGCTCGATCTCCTGACGCATCAGGCCGCGCTCGCGGGGCAGGCGGGCGACGAAGCGGTCCAGGGCGTCGGAAGACAGGCCCACCTTGTCGGCGCCCAGGGCCTCGCGCGTCATGCGGGCGACGTCGCCGACTTCGTCTTCGTAACAGGCGATGGCGACGGCGCCCTGGGCCTTTTCGGCGGCCTTGCGCAGGGCGGATTCGCGGCCCAACGCCCCGGCCTCGATCACCAACATGGCGTCGGGATTATAGGCGCCTTCGGCGTGGGCGGTCAGGGCGGCGGCCACGGCCTTGTCCACGCCCGCCTTGCCGTCCGACATCCGGATGCGCACCAGACGCCGCCCGCCGATCATGCTGAGCGCCGTCAGCGCCTCTTCCAGCCGCACGGCGTCGCCGTCGATGTCCGCCTCGGTCAGCAGGGTGACGTTGAAGGGGTCGTTCAGATCCGGGGTGATCGTGCGGCACAGCGTCAGCGCGCGTTCGGTCACGCCCGACCGGTCCTTGCCGTGGATGACGGCGGCGCGGACGCCGGCGTCCGGCGCCTTCAGGAAGCGGTCGACGTCGGGCCGCTTGGACAGGATCATGCGAAGGCCTTCAGCGCCCCGCCAGGACGCGCATCATGTCCAGGCGGATCAGACGGGCCAGGTCGGCGGCGGCCCGGTCCTCGCCGTCCTGCTGGGCGGCGATGGCGGCGTAGGGCTGATCCGCGGCGGCGTAGGTGACGGTCGTTGTCTGCACGCCCTTGATCGTCTCGCCGCCCGCCGCAGGGGTCAGGGCCCAGGCGGCCTTGACCGTCAACTCATAGCGGCTGGCCGTGTCGTCGATCCGGCGGCCCAGGGGGCGACGGCTCTGCTCGACCTCGGTCGTCAGGCGATAGAGGGGCGCCTGGGCGCCGTCGCGGCCGAAGGCGTCCTCCAGCTGTTCGCGCAGGCGATAGCCCAGGCGGTCGTCGGGGGTGGTCACGGCGATGCGCGACAGGCCGCCGCTGACGCCGGTCTCGCCGTACATGGGCGTAAAGCCGCAGGCGGACAGCAGGCTTGCGCCCGCCAGGACGCCGAGCAGGGCCAGACGGCGCATCAGCCGGCCACCAGATTGACGATACGGTCGGGCACCACGATCACCTTGCGAACGCTGAGGTTGTTGGCGGCAAGGTAGGCCTGAACCGTCGGATTGGCGAGGGCCGCGGCTTCGACCGTCGCATTGTCCGAACCGCGCGGCAGGATGACTTCGCCGCGACGCTTGCCGCCGATCTGGACGGGCAGGGTGACCTGGTCGTCGGCGGCCAAGGTCGGGTCATAGACGGGCCACGGCGCGTCCAGCACCATTCCGGCCTCGCCCAGCTGGGTCCAGGCTTCCTCGGCCAGGTGGGGGGTGAAGGGCGCCATCAGCCGCGCCAGGGTCGACAGGGCGGTCTTCTTCGCCTCGGCGCCGGCCTTGTCGTGTTGACGGATGGTCGCCAGGAAGGCGTAGAGCTTGGCCACGGCCGAGTTGAAGCGGAAATGCTCGACGCCTTCGCTGACGGCCTTGATGGCCTTGTGCGTTTCGCGGATCAAGGCGGCGTCGACATCGGCGTTTGCGGGCGCGGCGGCGTCGAAGGCGGCGTATTCGCCCCAGACGCGCTGGACGAAGCGGGCGGCGCCCTCGACCCCGCCGGTCGACCATTGGATGTCGCGTTCAGGCGGGCTGTCGGACAGGATGAACAGGCGACCGGCGTCCACGCCATAGGCGGTGATGATGTCCTGGGGCGCGACCACGTTCTTCTTGGACTTGGACATCTTTTCGATGTCGCCGATCGTCACCGGGGCGCCGGTGGACAGGCGGGTGGCGACGCGCTGGCCGTCCACGGTCTCGATGCGGACGTCCGACGGCTCGACCCAGCGCGGTTTGCCGCTGTCTTCATGGCCGTCGAAATAGGTTTCGTGGATCACCATGCCCTGGGTGAACAGGCCGGCGAACGGCTCCTTCACGTCCATCAGACCGGCGTCCGACAGGGCGCGGGTGATGAAGCGGGCGTAGAGCAGGTGCAGGACCGCGTGCTCGACGCCGCCGATGTACTGATCGACCGGCAGCCATTTGGCGGCGGCGGCCTTGTTGATCGGCTCGGTCGCCTTGGGGTCGGCGAAGCGGGCGAAATACCAGCTGGAATCGACGAAGGTGTCGAGCGTGTCCGTCTCGCGCCGGGCGGCGGCGCCGCACGACGGACAGTTGACGTGTTTCCACGTCGGATGGCGGTCCAGCGGGTTGCCCGGTACGTCGAAGGTGACGTCCTTAGGCAGTTCGACCGGCAGCTGGTCGGCCGGGACCGGCACGACGCCGCACGCCTCGCAGTGGATGACCGGGATAGGGCAGCCCCAGTAGCGCTGACGGCTGACGCCCCAGTCGCGCAGGCGATAGATGGTCGCGCCTTCGCCCGTTCCGGCGGCCTCGATGCGGCGGATGGCCTCGGCCTTGGCGGCCTCGATATCCAGACCGTTCAGGAAGTCGGAATGGAAGATGGAGCCGGGGCCGGTATAGGCCTCGTCGGCCACGGCGAAGTCGTCGCCCGCGCCTTCGGGGCGGACGACCGGGATCACCGGCAAGTCGTATTTGCGGGCGAAATCCAGGTCGCGCTGGTCATGCGCCGGGCAGGCGAAGATGGCGCCCGTTCCGTAGTCGGACAGGATGAAGTTGGCGATCCACACCGAGACCTCGGCGCCGGTGAAGGGGTGGACGACCTTCAGCCCCGTGTCCCAGCCGATCTTCTCGGCCTGTTCGATGTCGGCCTGGCTGGCGCCGCCCTTGCGGCATTCGGCGACGAAGGCGGCGACCTTCGGGTCGGCCTCGGCCAGTTGCTTCGAGATCGGATGATCGGGGGCCAGACCCATGAAGCTGGCGCCGAACAGGGTGTCCGGGCGGGTGGTGTAGATCTCCAGCCCGTCGTCGAAACCGGCCGGGGCGGCGCCCGCCCAGGCCCATTTCATCTGCAGGCCCTTGGACCTGCCGATCCAGTTTTCCTGCATCAGGCGGACCTTCTCGGGCCAGCGGCCTTCCAGTTCGGCCAGACCGTCGATCAGATCATCCGCATACTGAGTAATGCGCAGGAACCACTGGTTCAGCTTGCGCTTCTCGACCACGGCGCCCGAGCGCCAGCCGCGCCCGTCGATGACCTGCTCATTGGCCAGGACGGTGTTGTCGACCGGATCCCAGTTGACCACGCCGTCCTTGCGATAGACCAGGCCGCGCTTGAACAGCTCCAGGAACCAGGCCTGCTGCTTGCCGTAGTAGTCCGGGTCGCAGGTGGCGAACTCACGCGACCAGTCCAGCGACAGGCCAAGCAGCTTCAGCTGGCCGCGCATGGTGGCGATGTTGGACCAGGTCCAGTCGCCGGGGTGGACGCCGCGCTCCATGGCCGCGTTCTCGGCCGGCATGCCGAACGCGTCCCAGCCCATCGGGTGCAGGACGTCGAAGCCCTGCGCCCGCTTGTGACGCGCCACCACGTCGCCCATCACATAGTTGCGGGCGTGCCCCATGTGGATGTTGCCCGACGGATAGGGGAACATCTCAAGGACGTAGTATTTCGGACGGCCGGTGTCGGCGTTGGACACCGAAAAGGCGTCGGCCGCAGCCCATCGGGCCTGCTGGCGGGGTTCGGCGGTCTTAGGCTCGTAGCGGGCCACGGCGTATCCTGAGGCGGCGCCTCAGGCGCGAAGCTTGAGGCGGGCCTGAGGACGCGTTGAAGACGAAAGGTGAGGGGCGGCCGGTCTTTAGCGACGGGCCGCGTTGGCGAGGTTGAGCTGGCGCGCCTTGGTCAGGATGGCGTTCTCCAGATCGGTTTCGGTCTGGGCCGCAACCGGAGCCGAAACCCAGGCGCCGGCGGCGTCCTTGACTTCCTTGGTCACGGCGACGTTCAGGGCGTCGGCGCGCAGGCGGCGATCCAGGATGAAGACGGTCGCCTTGAAGCGCTCGTTCGGCGCCTGCGGATTGACGTACCAGTCATAGTTCACCACGCCGCCCCACGGATCGGCGCTGGTCAAGGGCATGAAGGACAGGGTGTCCAGGGTGGCGCGCCACAGATAGGCG
>DJDA01000047.1 GCA_002430835.1 Brevundimonas sp. UBA5936 | reverse complement strand
CCAACGTCACCGACATCGTCGTCCTGGTCGTGGCGGCCGACGACGGCGTCATGCCGCAGACGGTCGAGGCCATCCAGCACGCCAAGGCGGCGGGTTCGCCGATCATCGTGGCGGTCAACAAGATCGACAAGCCGGACGCCAATTCGCAGAAGGTCGTCAACGAGCTGCTTCAGTATGAAGTCATCTCCGAGAGCCTGGGCGGCGACACGCAGATCATCGAGCTGTCGGCCAAGGAGAAGATCAACCTCAACGGTCTGACCGACGCCATCCTGCTGCAGGCCGAAGTCATGGACCTGCGCGCCAACGCCGACCGTTCGGCCGAAGGCGTGGTCATCGAGGCCAAGCTGGACAAGGGCCGCGGCCCGGTCGCGACCGTCCTGGTCAAGCGCGGCACGCTGAAGCGCGGCGACATCGTCGTGGCCGGTTCGGCCTGGGGCAAGGTTCGCGCCCTGCTGAACGAGCGCAACGAGCAACTGCCTGAAGCCGGTCCGTCGGTTCCGGTCGAGATTCTCGGCCTGGACGAGGCGCCGTCGCCGGGCGACGTCTTCGCCGTGGTGGAATCCGAGGCCCGCGCCCGCGAACTGACGGAATACCGTCAGCGCGTGAAGCGCGAGAAGACCCAGGTCTCGGGCGGTTCGCTGTCGCTGGTCGACATGATGTCCAAGCTGCAGTCCAAGAAGGTCAATGAACTGCCGGTCCTCATTAAGGCCGACGTTCAGGGCACGGCGGAAGCCATTGTCAGCTCGCTGGACAAGATGGGCAACGACGAAGTCCGCGCCCGCACCGTCTATTCGGGCGCCGGCGGCATCACCGAGAGCGACGTCAACCTGGCCAAATCGGCCGGGGCGCCGATCCTGGGCTTCAACGTCCGCGCCTCGAAACAGGCGCGCGACCTGGCTGACCGCGAAGGCGTCGAGATCCGCTACTACTCGATCATCTACGACCTGCTGGACGACATTAAGGGCGTGCTCTCGGGCATGCTGGCGCCGCTCCAGCGCGAAACCTTCCTGGGCAACGCCAAGGTTCTGCAGGCCTTCGACATCACCAAGGTCGGCCGGGTCGCAGGCTGCCGCGTCACCGAGGGCGTGGTCCGCAAGGGCGCGCGCGTCCGCATCATCCGCGACGACGTGGTGGTGCTGGAGCTGGGCGTGCTCAACACGCTCAAGCGCTTCAAGGACGAGGTCAACGAAGTGCCTTCGGGTCAGGAGTGCGGCATGCAGTTCGCCGGCTTCCAGGACATCAAGGAAGGCGACTACATCGAGTGCTTCACCGTCGAAGAGATCAAGCGCACCCTGGACTAGGACGCTTGAGCCTCACGGCTTGAAACATGAAGGGCGCGGTTTCCACGGAAGCCGCGCCCTTTGTCTTTGGGGCGGGTGCCGATTTCCGCTCATCCCGGCGGACGCCGGGAGCCAGTTCTTTGGCCACGGGCGCGCGGGCGGCCGGAGGGATTTGGCGTGTGCGGGGTGTGAGGCCCTCATTGGATCCCGGCGTCCGCCGGGATGAGCGGGTGGTGAAGGTCAGGCCTCGACGGCGGACTTCAGTATCCCATCGGCGAAGGTCAGGATGAAGCGCTGAACCGGCGTCGCCTCGTTCGCCTGAAGCTCGACTTCGAGCCGTTCGCCGGTCAGTTCGGCGGTCAGACCGACCTCAGTCTCCCCCAACCAGGCGCGGCCCGTGACCTGCTGATAGGTCTGCTCCAGCTCCAGACGGCACGGCGTTCCGTCCGCGCGCGTCCAGTCCCAGCGCCCCGCGACCGGGGCCGGAACCGTCCATTTGTAAATGTAGCCGTCGGCGACCTTGATCCGTTCGTCGGCCTGCCAGTCGCCCATGTCGAAGGCGTGGGAGACGATGCGGGCGCCGGGCTTCAGCTGGCTGAGCAGGCGCGGGCGCAGTTCGACATTGATGGATTGCAGCAGATAGAGGCTGACCACGGTGGCCTCGCGGACATCGACGCTGAACAGGTCTTCCTCGCGGAAGTCGACCATGTGTTCGACCCCGGCCCAGCCGGCGAACTCCATGGCGTCGGCGATCCGCAGGGGGTCGACGTCGACGCCGACGCCGCGCGCGTCGCGATCACGGGCGGCGGCGATGACGATGCGTCCGTCGCCGCAGCCGAGGTCGTACAGCCGATCATTGGGACCGACCCCCGCCAGGCTCAGCATGGCCTCGACCGTGTCCTCTTCGGTCGGGACGAAGGGCACGGCGAGATAGTGGTCAGGATCCTGGGCGTAGTTGTCGATGTCGAAGGGGTCTCTGAACACGGTCTTGGATCATGCAGCGGGGGAGGGGGCGTCATCATGACGGATCGACCGTCGTCTTTCCACTCGATGGGCTTCATCTGTAGCGCGCTTGGCTTTAGGGTTCGGCCTTGACGCGTCGGGGGGCGCTAATGAATGGGCCGCCATGCCTCGTCCTAGCCTGTCTCTGCTCCTGATCGTCGCCAGTCTCGGCGCCCTGGCGACGCCGGCGCTGGCCGACACCCGGTTCCTGTCCTTCGACGCGCGCGACCGCGCCACCCAGGCCCTGACGCGCGGGGTGACGCTGGAGGTAGAGCGCGGCTGGTTCGGCGCCACTTCGGTCAGGAACCTGTTCTCCTCGACCTCGCGCGGGTCGGCGCGGTTCGAGCGCGGCGGGCCCGATCAGGTGCGCCGCGTCCTGCCGCAGGGGGCGGCGGACGGCGGGGTCTACAGCATCACGACCGACGGCGACGGCCGCGCCCTGTCGCGCGCCCTGTGCCCCGGCTCGGACCAGGCCTTCATCGTCGTCGGACGGGTACGCGCCGGCCATCCCCTGACGATCGAGACGGTCGGGCGCTGGGCCGACGGCCAGTTCCGCCACTGCGTCACCCTGAACTACGACTATCGCGGCGAGTGGGCGACGATGCAGGGATCCTCGCCCGCGCGCGACGTCCCCGCCGCCTTCGGGACCAACTAGGGAGCGGCGCGGAGGTGCTGATCCGCTGGAGCCTCGCTGTCCTGATCGGCCTGCTGGCCGGGGTATGGACGGCGCAGCGGCCGGGCGATCCTGCGCTGCTTCCCGCCGCATCGTCGGAGACGGCGATCGTCGTCCATCTGCTCGACAACGGCTTTCACACCGACCTAGCCGTGCCGCGCGCGGCGCTGGCGACGGGCGACGACGCCCTGGCGCGGGCGGTGCGGGCCCTGCCGCCGGGCGATTGGGTGCGGATCGGCTGGGGCGACTCCGTCTTCTATGTCGAACAGGGGGCGATCAGCGGCCGCCTGCCCGACGGGGCGCGGGCCTTCTTCAAGCCCGGCGGCAATCCGTCCGTGGTCATGCTGGACCCCGATCCGACCGATCCGGCGCTGTTTTCCGAGGCGGAGAGGGCGACGTTGCGCCTGTCGCCTCAAGGCTTCGCCGCCCTGCGCGCGCGGGTGGCGGCGTCGCTGCGGCTGGACGAGGGCGGGCAGGCCGTGGTTTCGGCGCAGAGAGACGGCGACGACGCCGTCTTCTACGCCAGCGGCGAGACCTTCTGGGTCGGGCATCTGTGCAACCACTGGACGGCCGAGGTGCTGAACGCGGGCGGCCTGTCCATGCCGATGGCCCGCAGCCTGACCTCGGGCGCGGTGATGCGGGCGGCCCGGCAGGCGGAACAGAGTGCGGCGGAACTGGACTTGAACGACGCAGGCGACTAGACCCCGCCCCTTCGCGTTTCAGAGCCGGCGTCCGATCCCCGGCGGCGCGAGCAGGAGGAGCCCACGATGGCCCGCAAGCAACACACCCGCAACGCCAGCGGCCCGCTGGGGCCGTCGCAGCGTCAGCTGCGCGCCGGCGAACTGATCCGCCACGCCCTGGTCGACGTCATGCGCGAGCATGAGATCCACGACGAGGCCCTGGTCGGCGTCTCCGTCACCGTGACCGAGGTGCGGATGAGCCCGGACCTGCGCCACGCCACCTGTTTCGTCGAGCCGTTGGGCGCCGGCGTCGAGGCGGCCGAAACGGCCGGGCAGGAGAGCGCCATCATCAAGGCGCTGAATGAACACGCCAAATTCCTGCGCGGCCAGCTGGGCCGCCGCATCGACATGAAGTTCACGCCCGACCTGAAGTTCCGCCACGACGAGAGCTTCGACACGGCCAGCCACATGGACCGTCTGTTCAATGATCCGCGCGTGCGCGCCGACATCGAACACGCTGACGACCAAGACGAAGACTGATCCCATGGCGCGACGCAAGAAGGGCGATCTCGTCAACGGCTGGGTGTGCCTGGACAAGCCCTACGAGATGGGTTCGACCGAGGCGGTGACGAAGATCCGCCGTCTGTTCAACGCCCAGAAGGCGGGGCATGCGGGGACGCTGGACCCGCTGGCCTCGGGCATCCTGCCTATTGCGCTGGGCGAGGCGACCAAGACGGTGCCCTTCATGATGGAGGCGCAGAAGGTCTATCGCTTCACCATCCACTGGGGCATTTCGACCGACAGCATCGACCGCGAAGGCGAGATCATCGCCCGTTCCGATGTGCGGCCTTCGGTCGAGGCGGTGACGGCGGCCCTGCCGTCCTTCGTCGGCGAGATCGACCAGACGCCGCCCGCCTTTTCGGCCATACGGGTCAATGGCGAGCGCGCCTATGATCTGGCGCGGGCGGGGGTCGAGGTCGAGCTGCAGTCGCGCCGCGTGACCATTCATGAGGCGGCGGTGACGGCCGCGCCCGACGCCGATCACGTCGAGATCACGATGCGGACGGGCAAGGGCGTCTATGTCCGATCGCTGGCGCGCGACCTGGCGATCATGCTGGGCGCCGAGGGCCATGTGTCGGACCTGCGGCGCGAGCGCGTGGGGCCCTTCTCGGTCGACAACGCCGTAACGCTGGATTTTCTGGAAGAGTTGGCGCATAAGGGCGCCGCCTTTGAGGGCTTGCTGCCCGTTTCGACCGCTCTGGACGACATCCCGGAGTTGGCCGTGACGGATCAGGACGCCCTCTCTCTGAGGCAGGGACGGCCGATCGTTCTGCTCCCCCGACAGATTGAAACGCTCAAGGCCCGGCTCACCGCCGGTTCGCGGCTGGTTTCGGTCTTCGAGGGCGGAACCCTGGTCGCGCTCGGCAATCTCAGGGCCGGTCGGCTTGAGCCCGACCGTGTTTTCAACCTCCCCTGACGCAAACTTTCCAGTTTGCCGACGGGACACCCAACGCCCTCAAACAGCGAGCCTCCGCGAGGCGAGCGATAGGGCAAGAAAGGACTCTCGATGTCGATTACGGCTGAACGTAAAGCTGAAGTCATCGCCGACAACGCTCGCTCGACGGGCGACACCGGTTCGGCTGAAGTGCAGGTCGCGATCCTGACGGAACGCATCGCCAACCTGACCGAGCACTTCAAGACCCACAAGAAGGACAACCACTCGCGTCGTGGCCTGCTGAAGCAGGTTTCGCAGCGTCGTCGCCTTCTGGACCACCTGAACAAGACCGACAGCGCCCGCTATCAGGCGCTGATCGCCAAGCTGGGCCTGCGTCGCTAAGGCGCGCCCGGTTGCGGATCGGATAATTCCACGAGGCGCGGGCGGACACGTCCGCGCCTCGTTCCGCTCCTAGACTACGCTTTCCCGTGCGCCGCGGGTCTTACCGGCGCAACCGACGCGAGGGCCTGAAATCCGGTCCTCAATCACCCGTCCGGCCGCGATGACGCGGCCTGGCTAATGGGGACCGCAGGACTGAACGGCCTGCCGCTCCGCACACCCCCGACGGGAATACGCCCGCGGGAGACGAAAGAAGAATAATGTTCGACATCAAACGCAAGACGATCGAGTGGGCCGGACGCCCGCTGACGCTGGAAACCGGCCGCATCGCCCGTCAGGCTGACGGCGCCGTGCTGGCGACCTACGGCGAGACCGTGGTTCTGGCCACCGTCGTCTATGGCCGCCAGCCCAAGCCGGGCCTGGATTTCTTTCCGCTGACCGTCAACTACCAAGAGAAGACGTTCGCCGCCGGCAAGATCCCGGGCGGCTACTTCAAGCGTGAAGGCCGTCCGACCGAGAAGGAGACGCTGGTCTCCCGTCTGATCGACCGCCCGATCCGCCCCCTGTTCGTCAAGGGCTTCAAGAACGAGACCCAGGTCATCGTCACCGTGCTGCAGCACGACCTTGAGAACGATCCCGACATCCTGGGCATGGTCGCCGCCTCGGCCGCCCTGACCCTCTCGGGCGTGCCCTTCATGGGTCCGATCGGCGCCGCGCGCGTCGGCATGATCGACGGCGAGCTGGTGCTGAACCCGGCCATCGACCAGATGGGCGAAAGCGCCCTGGACCTGGTTGTCGCCGGTACGCAGGACGCCATCATGATGGTCGAATCCGAAGCCAAGGAGCTTTCGGAAGACACCATGCTGAAGGCCCTGATGTTCGCGCACGCCGGCATGCAGCCGGTGATCGACGCCATCATCGAACTGGCCGAGCACGCCGCCAAGGAGCCGTTCGACTTCCAGGCCGAAGACCACTCGGACGTCGTCGCCTCGATCAAGAAGCTGGTCGGCGAAGACATTAAGGCCGCCTACGCCCATCCGGGCAAGTACGAGCGCCGCTCGGGCGTCGACGCGGCCAAGAAAACCGCCGCCGCCGCCCTGGTGAAGACCGACGAAAACCCCGAGGGCGTCGATTCGTCGAAGTTCTCGGCGGCGTTCAAGGAATGCGAAGCCGATGTCCTGCGTCGCGACATCATCGAGAACAGCCACCGCGTCGACGGCCGCGCCCTGGACAAGGTCCGCGCCATCGTCTCGGAAGTCGGCGTCCTGCCGCGCACCCACGGTTCGTCGCTGTTCACGCGCGGCGAAACCCAGGCCCTGGTCGTCGCCACGCTCGGCACCGGCGAGGACGAGCAGTACATCGACAGCCTGACGGGCACCTACAAAGAGTCCTTCCTGCTGCACTACAACTTCCCGCCCTATTCGGTCGGTGAAGCGGGTCGCATGGGCTCGCCGGGCCGTCGCGAAATCGGTCACGGCAAGCTGGCCTGGCGCGCCATCCGCCCGATGCTGCCGTCGAAGGAAGACTTCCCCTACACCATCCGTCTGGTGTCGGAGATCACCGAGTCCAACGGCTCGTCCTCGATGGCCACGGTCTGCGGTTCGTCGCTGGCTCTGATGGACGCCGGCGTGCCGCTGGTCCGTCCGGTCTCGGGCATCGCCATGGGCCTGATCCTGGAGCCGTCGGGCGAGTTCGCCATCCTGTCGGACATCCTGGGCGACGAAGATCACCTGGGCGACATGGACTTCAAGGTCGCGGGCACCTCGGAAGGCATCACCAGCCTTCAGATGGACATCAAGGTCGCCGGCATCACCAAGGAGATCATGCAGCAGGCCCTGACGCAGGCTTCGGCCGGTCGTCTGCACATCCTCGACGAAATGTCGAAGGCGATGGAGGCTCCCCGCGCCGAGCTGGGTGAGTTCGCGCCGAAGATCGAATCCATCAAGATCGCGGTCGACAAGATCCGTGAAGTGATCGGTTCGGGCGGCAAGGTCATCCGCGAAATCGTGGAAAAGACCGGCGCCAAGATCGACATCGGCGACGACGGCACCATCAAGATCGCCGCAAATGAGCAGGAAAAGATCGAAGCCGCCAAGGCCTGGATCCAATCGATCGCCTCGGAGCCGGAAGTCGGCACGATCTACACCGGCAAGGTCGTGAAGGTCGTCGACTTCGGCGCCTTCGTGAACTTCTTCGGCGCCAAGGACGGTCTGGTCCACGTGTCCCAGATCGCTCTGGAGCGCGTCGCCAACCCGGCCGACGTCCTGTCGGAAGGCCAAGAGGTCAAGGTCAAGTTCCTGGGCTTCGATGATCGCGGCAAGACCAAGCTGTCGATGAAGGTCGTCGATCAGGAAACCGGTGAGGACATCACCGACAAGATCAACGCCGAGCGCGCTGAACGCGGTGAAGCCCCGCTGTCGGAAGACACCGGCGGCCGTCCCAAGGGCGACCGCAACGGCGGCGACCGCGGCCGTCGCCGTCGCGACTAAGCCTCAGCGTCATCGCTGAACTGAAGAAGGCCCCGCTGGAAACGGCGGGGTCTTTTTTGTGCGCTATCGCTCGCGACGCGGTCGCGCGCTGTTTGAGCGCGTCCTTCTCCCTCCCCTTCATGGGGAGGGTGGCTGAGGCCGTCAGGCCGAAGCCGGGTGGGGACGACGAGGCTATTCAGACGCTGGGCTAGGGTCGCCAAGCCCTCCCCACCCGGTCTCCGCTTCGCTTCGACTACCCTCCCCATGAAGGGGAGGGAGAAGATCAGCCCTTGCATTCTTTCGGCGGGGTTTCGCCGTCACGGGCCCACATCGCGCAGGAACGGTCGATCTCGCCCTGGATCAGGTCGCAGGGGTTGGAGGCGTGGCAGGGCGGGCGGGTCGCCGGGCTGACGGCGATGCAGCGCTGGACCAGGCGGG
>DJDA01000068.1 GCA_002430835.1 Brevundimonas sp. UBA5936 | reverse complement strand
GGCCAGCGGGCCGACGGTGATGCGGGCGGGCTCGCCCGCCTTGCGGGCCTCGGCGCCGCGCCAGGCGCCGGCCAGCAGGACCGCCAGGTCGTCGCCGCCCAGTTCGGGCGTCCCATCGGCCGAATAGTCGTCGAAAGCCTGAGCCAGCAGGGTCTTCTCCGCCGCGCCCGGCGGCGCCGCAATCCGCGCGTAGGCCGCCTCCAGCGCTCCCAGGTCGGCGGGAACGGCGGGAACGATGCGCGAAGCAGCGGACATGACTCAGGTCTCGAACGGCGCGGTGGAAAACCGCTGGGGAAAACAGCCGCACCTTAGCGTCCCCGGCGAGAACGGCTAGGCCGCCCAGGCCCCGAAAGACAGGGAATTTCAGTGTGCACCGCACCATGTGGCGCAGGAGGCCCAGTTGTGGACTGTTTTAGCCAGGCTTGCCGCAGAACAGAGAAATAAAAGCCTCAATTCGGCCGTGATCGGACAGAAGCGCGCATCAGGTCGAAAGGAAAATCGGCCCCAGAAACGAACAAGGCCGTCGAACGGAGTCCGACGGCCTGCTCGGTCCGGCGCTCAGGAGGGGGAGGGGAAGCGCCGGCCTGGGACGTCGCGGTCCGGGAGGGGGAGGGGAGGACCGCGTCGTCGTGTGAGAGTGAAATAGGGGTCGATTGCGGCAGTTCAAGGACAAGAAGACGAATATTTCTAGCTTTAAGCCTGCGGCGGGACGTCGCGCCCCAGTATACGATTCAACAGGGAAGAACCGTCCCGATTCTTGGATGATGGCTCAGTTTTCTTATCCTGTTTCTTTGAATGTTTGGCGGCATAGGGCTCGCCGTCGCCGGACAGCAGCACGGCGATCCAGCGCGAGCCCTTGAACTCGGCCAGGATGGCCATGGCCATCACCGCCAGCGGGGTCGACAGGAACATCCCCGCCACGCCCCACAGCTTGCCCCAGAAGGCCAGGGCCAGAAGGACGACGATGGGGTCGATGTTCTGGTTGTCGCCCTGCATCCGCGGCTGGACCAGATTGCCCACCAGAAACAGCAGGGTCTGAAGACCGACGAACAGGATCAGGGCGGGCCAGTAGCTTTCAAACTGGACCAGGGCGAACAAGGGCGGGGCGCAGCCCGCCACGGCGCCGCCCAGCACCGGAATGAAGCCGACGATGAAGATGACGAAGGTCCAGAACTCGGCGTTCTGAAGCCCCACCGCCCGCATCAGCACCCAGGCCACGGCGCAGATCATGGCCCCGGTCACGGCCTGGACCCACAGATAGCCCTCGACCCCGCCGCGCACGCGCTCGAACACCTCCAGCGCCTCCTGGCGCGGGCCGCGTTCCGGGAACATGCCGACCATCTTCTTGCGGAAGCCCGCTTGCGAGGCCAGCAGGAAGCCCAGGTAGATCATGACGAAGAAGGCGCCGGTGGCAGCGCCCTGCACCTGGAAGGCGGCGCTGGTCAGCCAGCCGCGCACATCGATGCCCGCGATCATGTCGTGCAGGGTCGGCGGGTCGCTGACCCCGACCAGGGTCGAGACGTCGCGGCTGATCTGATCGATGCGCGGGCCGATGCTGCCCGCCACGCCCGAGGCGTCGGTGAAGAAGCCGGCCGCCCCGTCGACGATGATCCAGATCGAGGCCAGGAAGCCCAGCACCACCAGGATCAGGGCGGCCGCCCCGGCGAAACGCGGCGGAATCGGCGTGCGCCGCTCAAGCGCGCGCTTCACCCCGTCGATCATGATCATCAGGAACAGGGCCATGGCCAGGGGCGTCAGAATGTCCCTGAGCCAGTAGAGCGCCGCGCCCGCCGCCACGACGGCGATCAGCACCACCGCATTCGTGGCCGGGGAGGAATGACTGACGGTGATCGGAAGCTTCATGGCGGAACTGTCGTCGTGACCGGGAACGGCGTCAATCGCTGTAAACCGCCGAGGTTCCGCCTTGCGGCGACGGCCCGGTCGATTAAGCATGGAACAGTACGCAGGAGACCCTCTTCATGACCGACGCCCCCGCCCTGTTTCTCGGCCAGTCCTTCGAGGGCGCGCCCGAGCGGCTGCTGCTGAATCGGGCCAACCGCCACGGCGTCGTCGCCGGCGCCACCGGCACGGGCAAGACCGTGACCCTGCAGATCATGGCCCAGGGCTTTTCCGAAGCGGGCGTCCCCGTCTTCTGCGCCGATGTGAAGGGCGACCTGTCGGGCATCAGCCAGGGCGGCGGCGTCGAGAAGTTCGCCGAGCGCGCGGGCAAGATGGGCCTGACGCTGAACGGCAAGTCGGCCCCGGTCGTCTTCTGGGATCTGTACGGTCAGAAGGGCCACCCGATCCGCGCCACCGTGTCCGACGTCGGTCCCGTGCTTCTGGCGCGAATGCTGGAGCTAAACGACGTGCAGGAGGGGGTGCTGACCGTCGCCTTCCACGTCGCCGACAAGGAAAGCCTGCTGCTGCTGGACCTTGAGGATCTGCGCGCCCTGCTGGCCTATGTCGGCGAGAACGCCCAGACCATCGGCCGCGAGGTCGGCAACGTCTCGCCAACCTCCATCGCCGCCATCCAGCGCGCCCTGCTCCAGCTCGAACAGCAGGGCGGCAAGGCCTTCTTCGGCGAACCGGCCCTGCGTCTGGAGGACATGATGCGGACGGCGCTCGACGGCCGGGGCCAGGTGAACGTGCTGGACGCCACGCGGCTGATGAACAGCCCGCGCCTGTACGCCGCCTTCCTGCTGTGGCTGCTGTCCGAGCTGTTCGAGCAACTGCCCGAGATCGGCGACCCGGAGAAGCCGCGCCTGGTCTTCTTCTTCGACGAGGCCCACCTGCTGTTCAACGACGCGCCCAAAGGCCTGCTGGAAAAGGTCGAGCAGGTGGTGCGCCTGATCCGCTCCAAGGGCGTCGGCGTCTATTTCGTCACCCAGAACCCGGCCGACATTCCCGACAGCGTCCTGGCCCAGCTGGGCAACCGGGTGCAGCATGCGCTGCGCGCCTATACCCCCGCCGAGCAGAAGGGCCTGCGCGCCGCCGCCCAGAGCTTCCGCACCAACCCCGCCTTCGACACCGCCGAGGCCATTCAGGCCCTGGGGGTCGGCGAGGCCCTGGTCTCCACCCTCGATGAAAAGGGCGCGCCGACCGTGGTGGCCCAGACCAAGATCCGTCCGCCGGATTCGCGCCTCGGCCCGGCGACCGAGGCCGAACGCGCCGCGACGCTGGCCGCCAGCCCGGTGCGCGGCGTCTATGACACGGCGGTCAACCGCGAGTCGGCCGAAGAGGTGCTGAAGGCCCGCCGCGCCCAGGCCGA
>DJDA01000033.1 GCA_002430835.1 Brevundimonas sp. UBA5936 | reverse complement strand
CGAGGCGGCCGCCGCCCAGGCTCGCCGCGACCTGCCGCCCGCCGCCGCGCGCGCCCTGCGCGTCGCCGCCGACAATGTGCGCGTCTTCCATCAGGCGACCCGGCCAGAGGACACGCCCTTCATCGAGACGACGCCGGGCGTGAAGTCGAAGCTGGTCTGGCGGCCCATCGGCTCGGCGGGGCTCTACGTTCCGGGCGGAACCGCGCCGCTGTTTTCCTCACTGCTGATGCTGGCCATACCGGCGGGCGTGGCCGGGGTCGGGCGGCGCGTCGCCGTCACGCCGCCGTCGAAGGACGGCTCGGTCCACCCGGCCATGATCGCCGCCGCCGCCGAGGCGGGGCTGGACGAGCTGTGGCTGCTGGGCGGAGCGCAGGCCATCGCCGCCCTGACCTTCGGCGCCGAACTGGAAGACGGCGTCATCGCGCCCGTCGACAAGCTGTTCGGCCCCGGCAACGCCTATGTGGCCGAGGCCAAGCGTTACGCCTCCGCCCTGCCCGGCGGTCCGGCCTGCGACCTGCCTGCGGGGCCGTCGGAACTGCTGGTCATCGCCGACCGCGACGCCGACTTCGAGATCGTCGCGGCCGACCTGCTCAGTCAGGCCGAACATGACGCCGATGCTCAGGTGATCCTGGTGTCCGACAGCGGCACGGCCTTGAGCGAGATCATCGCCGAGGTCGAGCGTCAGGTCGAAGGCCTGCCGCGCGCCGCCATCGCCCGCGCCTCGCTGGCCGAGGCCCGCGCCATCCGCGTGCGCGACATGGCCGAGGCGTGCGAGGTGGCGAACCTCTATGGCCCCGAACACCTGTCGATCCAGACGCAAGAAGCCGAACGGTTGGTCGAACGGATCAGCGCGGCTGGGGCCGTCTTCGTCGGACGCTGGGCGGCCGAGACGTTGGGCGACTATGCGGCGGGGCCCAGCCACGTCCTGCCGACCGATGGCGCGGCGCGGACGCTGGGCGGCGTGACCACCGCCAGCTTCATGACGACCATGTCAGTGCAGACCGTCAGCGAACAGGGCGCCGCCGCACTGGCCCCCGTCGCCGCCGCACTGGCGCGGATGGAGGGGCTGGAAGCCCACGCCAGAGCCGCCGATCTGAGGAGCGCGGGATGACCGATAATCTCTTCCTTCTCCCCTTGTGGGAGAAGGTGGCCTGCGGAGCAGGTCGGATGAGGGGTGTGCTGGCTTCGCCCTCTTCCGTTTCATGCGCGGATACCGCCCCCTCATCCGTCTCGCTACGCGAGCCACCTTCTCCCACAAGGGGAGAAGGACGGTGTGGCGCAGGAGCAGGATCATGACGCTGCCCGCCCCCTATCCGCCGCTGGTGTCGGGCGGCGACGGTCTGGATCGTTATCCGGCCGAGCCGACCGCGCTGGCGGCCCGCATGGCCGCCCTCTATGGCGTGGACGCCGATCAGGTGCTGCCGACGCGCGGACTGACGCATGGGCTGGAACTGATCTGGCGCCGCGCCGCGCGTGAAGGACTGAAGGTGCAGGCGCCCGACGCCGAGCCCTATACGCAACTGGCCGCCCTCTACGCCCGCCCGGCCGACGGCGCCGACACCGCCGCCGTGGTCGTCCGCGCCCTCGGCTCGCCCGAGGCCGTGGCCGAGATGGCCGAGCGCGTCGCCCCCGCCCTGCTGGTCGTGGACGAGGGGCTCGTCGAGTTCGCCGACGCCCCCTCGGCCGCCATCGTGGTGAAGGACCGCGCCAATCTGATCGTGCTGCGCAGCCTGTCGCTGGCCTATGGGCTGGCCGGGGCGCGGGTCGGGGCGGCGGTCGCGCAAGGACAGACGCTGGCGCGGCTGGCCGAGGTGCTGGAGCCCTACGCCCTGCCCGAGGTCTCAGTGCGGCTGGCGATGCAGGCGCTGGACCCGTCGCGGATGATGGAGACGGCCGAACGCATCAGCGCCGTGCGCCGCGAGCGCGCCCGCGTAGTCGAGGCCCTGTCGCGCATCATGGCGCTGGAGGCCGGGGTCGGGCCGGTGATCATCGCCAAACCCTCCGACCCGGCAGGCGCCGTGGAGGCTCTGCGCCGCTATGGATTGAGCGCCGATCCGGCGGGCGAGCGGATGCGCCTGCCCGTTTCGCTGAAGCCTGAGGTCAACGACCGCCTGCTGGCCGCGCTCGGCGCCGCCAACCCGGCCGCGCGGCGCTGTCGCACGGGTCAGGCCATTCGCGACACCAAGGAGACGCGCATCGTCTGCGCCGTCGATCTGGACAGCGCCGGGCCGGTGAAGATCGAGACCGGCGTCGGCTTCTTCGACCACATGATCGAACAGGTGGCGGCGCACGGCGGATTCTCAATCCGACTGGCGTGCGAGGGCGACCTGCACATCGACCCGCACCACACGATCGAGGACTGCGCCATTGCGCTGGGTCAGGCGCTGAAACAGGCGCTCGGCGAGCGGCGCGGCATCGGCCGCTACGGCTTCGTCCTGCCGATGGATGAGGCGGAGGCGGCTGTCTCCATCGACCTGTCGGGGCGGCCCTATCCGGTGTTCGAGGGGACGTTCGCGACGCCGATGCTGGGCGACTACCGCACCGATCTGACGGCGCACGTGGTGCGCTCGCTGGCCGAGAATCTGGGCGCGGCGGTCCACGTCCGCGTCACCGGCGACGATGACCACCACAAGACCGAGGCCGTGTTCAAGGCGCTGGGCCGGGCGCTGCGACAGGCGATCCGGGTGGAAGGCGATGTCGTGCCGAGCACAAAGGGGGTGCTGTGATGGCGGCTGCTGCTTCCCTTCTCCCCTCGTGGGAGAAGGTGGCTCGCGAAGCGAGACGGATGAGGGGGCGGCCTGCCTCATCCTCCACTGTCTCGCGTGCTGACACCACCCCCTCATCCGAGCGCCTCCGGCGCCCACCTTCTCCCACGAGGGGAGAAGGGCGATGCGGTCGGAGAGAAGGGCGATGAACGTCACCCTGATCGGTTACGGCTCGGGCAATGTGGCCTCGGTGCGGTTCGCGCTGGAGCGGCTGGGCGCGCGGGTGCGGATCAGCGACGATCCCGCCGATGTAGCCGAAGCCGAGCGGATTATCCTGCCCGGCGTCGGCGCGGCCGGTTACGCCATGCAGCGACTGAAGGCGTTGGGCCTGATCGAACCGCTGCGCCGATTTCCACGTCCGCTGCTGGGCGTATGCCTCGGCCAGCAGCTGTTGTTCGACGCCAGCGCAGAAGACGGCGGGGCCGACCTGCTGGGTCTGATCCCCGGTCGGGTCGAGGCCATCCTTCCCGCCCCGTCGCGCCCGTCGCCGCACATGGGGTGGAGCCGCCTGACGATCCGCCGCGACGACCCGCTGCTGGACGGCGTTCAGTCCGGCGACTGGGCCTATTTCGTCCACGGCTATGTCTGTCCCGACGGTCCGGCGACGCTGGCGGCTGCCGATTACGGCGCGCCCGTGCCCGCCGTGGTCAACAGCGCCAACCGCTGGGGCTGCCAGTTCCATCCGGAACGCTCGGCCGCGCTCGGCGCGCGTATCTTGAAGAACTTCCTGGAGTTGCCCGCGTGATCATCTATCCCGCCATTGACCTGATCGAGGGCCATGCGGTTCGCCTGTTGTACGGCGATTTCAATCACGTGACCCGCTATGATTCCCACCCCGCCAACCGGCTGGCGGCCTTTGCCGCCGAGGGCGCCGAGTGGATCCACGTCATCGATCTGGATGGGGCCAAGGCAGGCGAGGCGCGTCAGTATGAACTGATCGGCGACATGGCCCGGGCCGTGCACATCAAGGTCCAGTCGGGCGGCGGCGTCCGCTCGGCAAAGGATATCGAGCACCTGCTGGGCGCCGGGATCAGTCGTGTCGTCATCGGCTCCTTGGCCGTCACCGATACGGATCAGGTGCTGAAATGGCTGGAGCAGTTCGGCCCCGACGCCATCGCCCTGGCCCTGGACGTCCGCTACGAGGACGGTCTGCCCGTGCCCGCCCTGAAGGGCTGGACCCAGTCGTCGGGCGTGGATCTGTGGAGCGTGCTGGACCGCTATCCGGTCGGAATGCTGCGCCACATCCTGATCACGGACGTCGGTCGCGACGGCGCCCTGACCGGCCTGAACCAAGAGCTGCTGTCCGAGGCCATCAACCGACGCCCCGACCTGGACATTCAAGCCTCAGGCGGGGCGGCCAGTCTGGACGACCTGATCGCCGCCAAGGCGATCGGTTGCGCCGGGGCCATCACCGGCCGCGCCCTCTACGCCGGTCGCTTCACCGTGGCCGAAGCCATCAAGGCCGTGAACATGGCCCCGGTTTCAGCCAATGACCGCTAGGCGCATCATCCCCTGCCTCGACGTGAAGGACGGCCGCGTGGTCAAGGGCGTGCGGTTCGAGGGCCACGTCGACATGGGCGACGCCGCCGAACTGGCCGCACGCTATCGCGATCAGGGCGCCGACGAACTGGTCTTCTACGACATCACCGCCAGCCCCGAGGGGCGGACGCTGGACTATGGCTGGGTGCAGGACATCGCCCGGCTGCTGGACATTCCCTTCTGCGTCGCGGGCGGCATCCGCACGGTGGAGCAGGCGGCGCGCTGTCTCGACCACGGAGCGGACAAGGTGTCGATCAACTCGCCCGCCCTGGAGCGGCCCGAACTGATCGGCGAGATGGCGCAGCGGCTGGGACGGCAATGCGTCGTCGTCGGCGTCGACAGCGCCTTTCAGGACGGCGAATGGCGGGTGCACAAATACACCGGCGATCCGGATGCGCGGCGCGGCGCCGGGCGGCTGACGATGGAGTGGATCGTCGAGGCGCAGGAGCTGGGCGCGGGCGAGATCGTGCTGAACTGCATCGATCAGGACGGGGTGCGCAAGGGGTATGACGTGGGCCAGCTGGCCGAGGCGAGGCGGCGGCTGACCATTCCGCTGGTGGCGTCCGGCGGGGCGGGAGCGGCGGAGCATTTCAGGGATGTGTTCCAGCAGGCCGACGTGTCGGGTGCGCTGGCGGCCAGCGTGTTTCACTCAGGCGCGATCGCGATCCCAGAACTCAAGCGTTACCTGGATGCGCAGGGCGTGGAGGTGAGGATATGACAACCATCGGTTTCCTTCTCCCCTCGTGGGAGAAGGTGGCTCGCGGAGCGAGACGGATGAGGGGGCTGCCTGCCTCATCTCCCGCCGTCTCGCGTGCCGACACAGCCCCCTCATCCGAGCGCCTCCGGCGCCCACCTTCTCCCACGGGGGGAGAAGGAAGATGAGCCTCGACATTTCCTCCATCGACTTCGCCAAGGGCGACGGGCTGATCCCGGCCGTGGTGCAGGACGCCGACACCCTTCAGGTGCTGACGCTGGCCTATATGGACGAGGCGGCGCTGCGCGAGACGCTGGACAGCGGCCAGGCCACCTTCTTCTCGCGCTCGCGCGGGGGGCGGTGGCGCAAGGGCGAGACCTCAGGGGACTTCCTCAACGTCGTCTCGGTGACGCCCGACTGCGACCGCGACGCCGTGGTGGTGAAGGTGCGCCCGGTCGGCAACGCCTGCCATCTGAACCGCATCAGTTGCTTCGGCGACGAGGACGCGCCCGGGCTGGGCCGCATCGGGCGGCTGGAGCGCACCATCCATGTCCGCGCCCAGGCCGATCCCGACGACAGCTGGACCGCTCGCCTGATCGCCCAGGGGCCGAAACGCGCGGCCCAGAAGGTCGGCGAAGAGGGCGTCGAGACGGCCCTGGCCGGGGCGGCGGGAGATAATGCGGAACTCGCCAGCGAGGCGGCGGATTTGATCTATCACCTGCTGGTGCTTCTGCACGCGCGTCACATGGTGTTTCAGGACGTGCTGGACGTCTTGGCCCAGCGGGCGGAACCGGCCAATCACTCTGGCTGACTACGGCCTCGCTTGTCGGGCCGATCTTCTGCGAGGGAGGCCCTAGATGGCGGCTTTGATCCTGTTCGGCGGCGGCGGCGACCTGGCCATGCGGATGCTTTTGCCGTCGCTCTACTTCCTGGATCATGACGGGCTCCTGCCGCCGGAGCTGAAGATCATCGGCGCCGCCCGATCGCAGGAAACCGCCGAGGACTACATCGCCAAGGTGCGCCAGGCGGTGCAGCCCCGCGCCGAGGCCGACGGCGCCTGGGACGAGGCCAGTTGGGCGCGCCTGGCCGCCCGCCTCGACTATCTGGCGGTGGACGCCACCGACGCCGAGAGCCTGCGCGCGCTGAAGGCGCGGTCGGGCGAGGAAGAGACGACCTCCTTCCTGGCGGTGTCGCCGTCCCTCTACGGCCGCATCGTCACGGCCATGAAGGCGGCAGGCCTGGCCGAGAAGAACGACCGCATCGTGCTGGAGAAGCCGGTCGGGCGCGATCTGGAGAGCTTCCGCGAAATCGACGACGCCGTGGCCGACGCCTTTGACGAACGGCAGGTGTTCCGCATCGACCACTACCTCGGCAAGGAGACGGTGCAGAACCTGATCGCCCTGCGCTTCGGCAACGCCATCTTCGAACCGCTGTGGAACAATCTGACCATCGACCATGTGCAGATCACGGTCGGAGAAACGGTCGGCGTCGGCGACCGCTGGCCCTATTACGACGAGTACGGCGCCCTGCGGGACATGGTGCAGAACCATATGTTGCAGTTGCTGTGTCTGGTGGCGATGGAGCCGCCCAGCGATCTGGACCCGGACTCCGTGCGCAATGAGAAGGTGAAGGTGCTGCGTTCCCTTCGCCCCGTCATGGCCGAGGACGCCGAGCGCGTGACCGTACGCGGCCAGTATACAGCCGGGGAGGTCGAGGGCCGCCCGGTCGAAAGCTATGAAGCCGAACGCGGCCAGCCGTCGGACACCGAAACCTTCGTCGCCATCCGCGCCGACATCGACAACTGGCGCTGGGCGGGCGTGCCCTTCTTCATGCGCACCGGCAAGCGGCTGGCCGAAAAGCGCACCGAGATCGTCATCCAGTTCAAGCCGGTGCCCCACTCCATCTTCGGCCACGGAGAGCGCGGCGACATCTATGACAACCGACTGGTGATCGAGCTCCAGCCGGACGAGGACATCTCCCTGTCGGTGATGAACAAGAAGCCGGGGCTGGAGCAGCGCATGCAGCTTCAGCCGATCCGGATGAGCCTGTCGTGGGGGCAAGACGGCAAGGACGCCGCCCCGCCGCGCCGCCGCGTCGCCTATGAGCGGCTGCTGCTGGACGCCCTCAACGGCGACTCCACCCTGTTCGTGCGCCGGGACGAGGCCGAGCAGGCCTGGAAATGGGTCGATGAGCTGGCCGACGCCTGGACGTGTCGCGAGTGCAAGCCGCTGGACTATGCGGCGGGCAGCTGGGGACCGGAGGCGGCCGACCTGCTGCTGTCGCGCACGGGCAGGAAGTGGAACGTGAGATGAGAAACGCAAGCACTCTTCCTTCTCCCCCGAGGGGAGAAGGAGCGTCGGCATGATCGAGACCTTTCCCACCATCGACGTATGGGCGGACGCCGCCGCGCACCGACTGGCGGCAGCGCTTGAAGAAGGACTGCGCGATCCCGCGCAGAACGGCTGGGCGGTATTCGCTGGCGCCGGAGGCTCTACACCGGAATCAATCTATCAACGCCTGTCCAACCTGCGCTCCTATCCCGCCTGGCAGCACACCTTCGTCACCCTCGTGGACGAGCGTTACGTGCCGGAGACATCACCAGAGTCGAACGCCGCCCTGCTCAAGCGCACCCTGCTGAGAAATGAGGCCAAGGGCGCGGAGTTCCTGCCCCTGTTTCGCTCCGCCGTGACGGTGGATCGTGCTGCGGCGCTCGCGACTCATGAACTGACGGTCGAACTGGAGAACAACCGTCTGGACGCCGTCCTGCTGGGCATGGGCGAGGACGGGCATATCTGCTCCATGTTTCCGGGCAGTCCGACACTGACCACCCTGCTGACCCCGAGCCTGAAACGCGCCGTCTACGGCGTGCCCGCCGGCCGCGACGGCGCGGCGCCGCCGCAGGAGCGGCTGACGCTCAACCTGCCGTGGCTGGCGGCTGCCCGGCGGGTGATGCTGGCCCTGACGGGCGCGAACAAGCGCGCCGTGTTCGAGCGCGAGGCGGCGGGCGATCCGGCCGTCAGCCCCATCGCCGCCCTGATCGCGGCGAACGCCCCCCTTGAAGTAATCTGGACGGAGGCCGACTGATGGCTCTCAATCCTGTGGTGGCCGAGGTCACCGCCCGCATCGTCGAACGCAGCCGACAGACCCGCGCCGACTATCTGCGCCGCATGGATGCGGCGACGGGATCAGGGTCCGGGCGGGCCAAGCTGTCGTGCGCCAACTGGGCCCACGCCTTCGCCGGGCAGACGGTGGCGGACAAGCTGACCGCCATGACCGGCGCCCAGCCCAATCTCGGCGTCGTCACCGCCTATAACGACATGCTGTCGGCGCATCAGCCGTTCGAGCGCTTTCCGGAGATCATCCGCAAGGCCGCGCGCGAGGTCGGCGCCACGGCCCAGGTGGCGGGGGGAACCCCGGCCATGTGCGACGGCGTCACCCAGGGCCGTCCCGGCATGGAGCTGAGCCTGTTCAGCCGCGACGTGATCGCCATGTCGACCGGGGTGGCCCTGACACACGACGCCTTCGACGCCGCCCTGATGCTGGGGGTGTGCGACAAGATCGTGCCGGGGCTGTTCATGGGGGCGCTGGCGTTCGGCCATCTGCCCGTCGTCTTCGCCCCGGCCGGGCCGATGCCCAGCGGTCTTCCCAACGCCGAAAAGGCCCGCGTCCGCGCCGAATATGCGCAGGGGTTGATCGACCGCGCCGAACTGCTGAAAAGCGAGATCGCCTCCTATCATTCGCCGGGCACCTGCACCTTCTACGGCACGGCCAATTCCAACCAGATGATGATGGAGATCGCCGGGCTGCACCTGCCCTCGACCGCCTTCGTCCATCCCGACACCGGCCTGCGCGACGCCCTGACGGCGGCGGCGGCCAAGCAGGCGATCGAACTGGCGCGCGAAGGGCGCGGCCGCATGGCCGACGTCGTGTCGGAGAAGACCATCGTCAACATGATCGTCGCCCTGCTGGCCACCGGCGGATCGACCAATCACGCCATCCATCTGGTCGCCATGGCGCGGGCGGCGGGGGTGCTGATCGACTGGACCGACATGGATCAGCTGTCGTCGGTCACGCCGCTGCTGGCGCGGGTCTATCCGAACGGTTCGGCCGATGTGAACGCCTTCCAGGCGGCGGGCGGGGTCGCCTTCGTCACCCGCGAACTGGTCGAGGCGGGCAACCTACACGCCGACGTGACCACCATCATGGGGCACGGGCTGGCGCCTTATTTCCGGGAGCCCCGGCTGGAGGACGGCGAACTGGTCTGGCGCGACACGGTGAAGGAGAGTCTGGACCTGAGCATCCTGCGCCCCGCCTCGGACCCGTTCGACCGCGAGGGGGGCCTACGGCTGGTGCAGGGCGATCTGGGCCGGGCAGTCATCAAGATCTCGGCGGTGAAACCCGAAAACCGCATCGTCGAGGCCCCCGCCGCCGTGTTCGAGACGCAGGAAGACGCGCTGCAGGCCTTCAAGGACGGCAAACTAAATCGCGACGTGGTGGTGGTGCTGCGCTTTCAGGGGCCGCGCGCCAACGGGATGCCGGAACTGCACAGCCTGTCGCCTGCGCTCAGCGTGCTTCAGGACAAGGGCTTCAAGGTCGCCTTCGTCACCGACGGCCGCATGTCGGGCGCCAGCGGCAAGACGCCCGCCGCCATCCACGTCAGCCCCGAAGCGCTGGCGGGCGGCCCCCTGGCCCACGTGTGCGACGGCGACGTGATCCGGTTGGATCCCGAGGCCGGGGTGCTGACCACGGTCGGGATCGGCGACCTGGCCGCGCGCCCGGCGGCGACGCGCTCGCGCGCCCATGCCGAGGGCTCGTCCTGGGGCTATGGCCGTGAGCTGTTCGGCGCCTTCCGTCAGGCGGTGTCGACGGCGGAGGAAGGCGCCAGCGTCTGCTTCGCCGCCCCCATCGGCGCGAACGGCCACGACGACGGCCCGCCCGATCCCAACCTGGTCGACCGCGCCGTGGACGCCTGAAGGAGAACCGTATGACCGATCCCCTGTTTCTGGTCGGCGACGTCGGCGGCACCAACGCCCGTTTCGCCCTGGCACGCAGGGGCGACGGCCGCCCCCGGCTGGAGCATTTCGAGAGCTTCCCCGCCGAGACCCACCCGACCTTTCTGGACGGCGTAAAGGCCTATCTCGACAGCTGTCCGGTCAAGCCGACGGGCGGCGTCATCGCCGTGGCGGGGCCGGTGACGGACGGCGCCATCGACCTGACCAACTCGCCCTGGCGCGTGTCGGAGGGCGAGCTTCAGACGCTGGGGCTGAATCCGATCCGGCTGATCAACGATTTCGAGGCCCTGGCCTGGGGCGCGCCGGTCGTGCCCGAAGACGAACTGGCGTCCCTGGGCGGCCCGGCCCAGGGCGATCCGCACGCCGCCATCGCCCTGGTCGGACCGGGCACGGGCTTCGGCGTCTCCGCCCTGGCGCGCGACGCCCACGGCCGCGAGATGGCCCTGCCCAGCGAGGGCGGCCACGCCTGTTTCGCCCCTGGCGACGAAATCGAGGACGAAATCCTGCGCATCCTGCGCCGCCGCTACGACCGCGTCTCGATCGAACGGCTGATCTGCGGGCCAGGCCTGCTGAACCTGCACCGCGCCCTGGCCGAGATCGACGGTCGCGAGACCCACATCGACGATCCCGCCCAGATCACGGCTCAGGCGCTGGACGATCCGAACAGCCCCTGCGGCGCCACCCTGGCCCGTTTCTGCGCCATGCTAGGCGCTGTCGCCGGGGACATCGCCCTGACCACCGGGGCGCGCGGCGGGGTCTATATCGCCGGCGGGATCGTACCGCGCATCCTGCCCTTCATCCAGGCCAGCCCCTTCCGTCGACGGTTCGAGCGCAAGGGTCGGTTCCAGGACTATATGGCCGCCATTCCGACCAAGGTGATCCTGCATAAACACGCCGCCCTTCTGGGCGCCGCGCGCGTGGCCTTCGCCGAGGCGGGCTGAAAATGTGATCACAGGCGCGTGAACCGAATGTGATCCAGCGAGTTTCCTAGGCTCAACCATCTGGAGCACCATCATGCGCAAACTCGTTCTCGCCGCCGTCTCCATCGCCGCCCTGACCGGCCTGGCCGCCTGCCAGAACCCGGCCGAAAAGGAAGCGGACGCCCGCGCCGACGCCGTCGAGGCTCAGGCCGATGTGACGGCGACCCAGCTTGAGAACCAGGCCGACGCCGCCCCGACCGCAGCCCAGGCTGACGCCCTGAACGCTCAGGCGGACGCCGTGGAGAAGAAGGCCGATGAAAAGGCCGACGCCATCAAGGCCGAGGCCGGCAACGCCGATGGCGGCATGACCACCTCGAACACGCCGCCGAAGTCCTAAGCGGACATCGCACAGAACAAGGGCCCCGTCGCGATCGCGGCGGGGCCCTTTTCATATGGAGTGACGGGAAGGCTTCAGACCTTGCCCTTCTCGAAGCCGGTCCAGCAGTCGTCGTAGTCCAGTTGCATCAATGGCGTCTGTTCCGCCCAGGCCGTGGTGCGGATCGGCATCCGCGTCTCGAACATGAAGGCCAGGGTGTTCTCGATCTTGTGCGGCTTGAGGTCCGCCTTGGTCGCGCCGTCCCAGCTGGCCTGATCCGGGCCGTGGCCGCTCATACGGTTGTGCAGGCTGGCGCCGCCGGGGGCGAAGCCGCCCGCCTTGGCGTCATACTCGCCGAAGATCAGCCCCATGAACTCGCTCATGACGTTGCGATGGAACCACGGCGGACGGAAGGTGTCCTCGGCCACCATCCAGCGCGGCGGGAAGATGACGAAGTCGCAGTTGGCCGTGCCCGGCGTGTCGCTGGGCGAGGTCAGGACCGTGAAGATCGACGGGTCCGGGTGGTCGAAGCTGACCGTGCCGATGGTGTTGAACCGCCCCGTGTCATAGCGATAAGGGGCGTAGTTGCCGTGCCAGGCCACCACGTCCAGCGGGCTGTGGTCGAAGGTCGTGACCCACAGCTGGCCGCCGTATTTCTGCACGCACTCAGTCGGACGGTCCACGTCCTCGAAGGCGGCGACAGGCGTCTCGAAATCGCGTGGATTGGCCAGGCCGTTGGAGCCGATGGGGCCGAGGTCCGGCAGGCGGAACGGCGCGCCGTAGTTCTCGCAGACATAGCCGCGCACCTCACCGTCGACCTCGACGCGGAAGCGCACGCCGCGCGGGATGACGACGATGTGGCCCGGCGCGGCCTCGATCACGCCCATCTCGGTGACGAAGCGCTGCGCCCCCTGCTGCGGCACGATCAGCAGCTCGCCGTCGGCCGAATAGAAGACACGATCGACCATCGAACGGTTGGCGACATAGAGGTGGACGCCCACCCCCGTTCCGGAATCGGCGTCGCCGTTGCCGCCATAGGTGGTCAGCCCCTCGACCCAGTCGGTCGGCTGGTCCGGCATGGGCAGCGGATCCCAGCGCATCCGGTTGGGATTGGGCGGCGTCTCGGTAAAGGGGCCGGAACGCACGCGGCCTTGCGCGAACGGCTGATACGGCCCGTGCTGGGCGGAGGGCCGCAGGCGATACAGCCAGCTGCGCAAATTGTGGTCGCGCGGAGCGGTGAAGGCCGCGCCCGACAGTTGTTCGGCATAGAGGCCCAGCGCCGGGCGCTGCGGCGAGTTGCGGCCGACCGGCAGGGCGCCGTCCACCGCCTCGGTGGCGAAGTGGTTGGCGAAGCCTGTCTGATAGGCGGGCGCGTTGGATCGCGTCATGTCGTTTCTCCCTTATCGGGAGGTGTAGCGAGTGAATCTCGCGCCGTCATCCTGAGCCACACGGCTTTGCCCTGGATCAATCGGGAAGCGTCAGAATCCTTGCGCACGGGCCAGGCGTTCGGCGTGGAAATGGGCGTCGCCGAGCAGTTCGTTCAGGACGCGGACCCGCTTCATGAACAGGCCGACGTCGAACTCATCCGTCATGCCGACGCCGCCGTGCATCTGGACCGCCTCCTGCACCGCCAGTTCGGCGACGCGACCGGCCTTGGCCTTGGCGATTCCGGCGGCCTGTTCGGCGTCGGGGTGGCCCGCGTCGATGGCCTGAAGCGCAGCCAGCGTCGCCGCCTTGGCCAGCTCCAGCTCGGTGAACAGATGGGCGGCGCGGTGCTGCAGGGCCTGAAACTCGCCGATCAGTTTGCCGAACTGTTTGCGGGTTTTCAGGTAGTCGAGGGTCGTCTTGAACGCCTGATCCCCCGCCCCGACCAGCGACGAAGCGGCGCAGGCGCGGCCCAGCGTCAGGGCGGCGTCCAGCGGCCCCTGCCCCTCACCCACCGCGCCGATGACGGCGTCAGCGTCGACCTGAACCTCGCTCAGCGTCACGCGGGCGGCGTTGTGGGCGTCGACCATGACGGTGCGCTCGACCGTCACGCCCGGCGTCGTCGGATCAATCAGGAAGAGGGTCAGGCCTTCGTCCGTTTGCGCGGCGACGATCAGGGCGTCGGCGACGTGGCCGTCCAGCACGAAGCCCTTGGCGCCGTTCAGCTTGAAGCCGTTGCCCGAGCGTTCAGCGCGCGTTGCGATCCTGGCTGGCGCATGTTTGGGCCCTTCGTCGACAGCGAGGCTGAGGATGGCCTCGCCCGCCGCGATCTTCACCAGCCAGGCCATCTGCGCTTCTGATCCCGCCGTCTTCAGCACCGTCGCCGCCAGCACGGACGAACCCATGAAGGGCGACGGCGTCAGGGTGCGGCCCAGACTTTCGGCGATGACGCCCGCCTCGACCGCGCCGAGGCCCGAGCCGCCGTCTTCCTCAGGGATGACGACGCCGGAAAAGCCCATCTCGCCGAACGCCCGCCACAGGTCGCGTGAGACGCCGTCCGCGTCGCGGCTGTCGCGCAACTGGCGCAGGTGGGCGATGGGCGCGCGTTCGCTCAGGAAGCCGTCGGCGGCGTCCTGAAGCAGGGTCTGCTCTTCGGTCAGGATCAGGGGCATGGGCTCAGGCTCCCGGCAGTTGCAGCAGGTGTTTAGCGATGATGTTCAGCTGCACCTCACTGGTCCCGCCCTCGATGGAGTTGGCCTTGGTGCGCAGCCAGTCTCGGGCGGCCTGACCGTCGTTCGAGCGCTCGCCCTCCCATTCCAGCGCGTCCGATCCGCCCGCCGCCATGGCCAGTTCGTGGCGGCGCTTGTTCAGTTCGGAGCCGTAGTATTTCAACATGGAGGCGATCGCCGGGTGGGCCTGTTTCGCTTTCATCTGATCGCCGGCCCGCTCCATCGCCAGACGGAAGGCGACGGCGTCGATGTCGTAGTCGGCGATGCGGGCGCGCAGGAGCGGCGCGTCCAATCGCCCGGCCTCGTCCAGCCCCAGATTATCGGCCGCGACCTGCCCCAGCGGGCGGCCGACGCCGGTATCGCCCATGGCGCCGATCATGGTCCGCTCATGCGCCAGCAGGGCCTTGGCCACGTCCCAGCCGCGATTCAGCGCGCCGATCAGATTCTCTTTCTCGACGCGCACGTCGTCGAAGAAGGTCTCGCAGAAGGGCGACTTGCCGCTGATCAGGGTGATGGGCCGCGTCGTCACGCCCGGCGTCGCCATGTCGAACAGGACGAAGCTGATGCCCAGATGCTTGGGCGCCTCGGGGTCGGTGCGGACCAGGCAGAAGATCCAGTCGGCCTTGTCGGCGTAGGATGTCCAGATCTTCTGGCCGTTTACGATCCAGTGGTCGCCCTGATCGACAGCGCGGGTCTGGATCGAGGCGAGATCGGAACCCGCGCCCGGCTCGGAATAACCCTGACACCAGCGGATTTCACCACGCACGATGGGGGGCAGGAAGCGCTGCTTCTGTTCTTCCGTGCCGAAGGCCAGCAGGGCCGGGCCCAGCATCCAGACGCCGAAGCTGTAGAGCGCCGGATGGGCCTTGATGCGGCGCAGCTCGGCGGCCAGCACCTTGGCTTCTTCGCGGTTCAGCCCGCCGCCGCCGTATTCGCGCGGCCATTCCGGCGCGGTCCAGCCGCGTTCGGCCATGCGCTCCAGCCAGACCTTGTGTGCAGGGGTCGGAAAGACGGCGTTGCGCCCGCCCCACACCATGTCCGCCTCAAGCGGCTGCGCGCCGCGACACTCCGGCGGGCAGTTCGCCTCCAGCCAGGCGCGCGTCTGCGCGCGGAACGTCTCCAGATCGGCCATGGCCGCCCTCCCTCGCGTTCTTGCTTGGGAAGGACGCTAGCCGGTCCTTTTTGAAAACGGAACCCTACTTCTTCGAGGGCAGGAAGGGCGAGAAGGTGATGACGGTGAAGGTGTCGCGGATGTGCGGGCGCGTCTGCACCTGCTTGGTCACGAAGGTGCCGATGTCGGCATCCTTGGGCAGCTGGAACTTGGCCAGCAGGTCGTGCTGGCCCGACGTCGAATAGACCTCGCTCACATTCTCGACATTATCGACCAGATCGGCCGCAACATCGTTGGCGTAGCCCAACTCGCATTTGATGAAGACGAAAATGGCGGTCATCATGGCCTTCAAGCCTCCCGTTCAAGCGGAGGTCTCTAGCGGATGGAGACGACATGGGTAAGGCTTTGTCGCCCGAGGCGACGCAGATGGAACGGGCCGCGGCCTATGAGGCGGCCTATAACAACCGCGCCCGCGTGCCGGGCCACCCCGCCATTCTGGATCGCTGGCGCAAGGAATCGCTGCGGGTGATCGACGCCCGCCGCCCCGAGACGATCGAATACGGCCCGTCCGAACGACAGAAGATGGAATGGTTCGACGCAGGCGCCGGCGCGCCGGTCGCCGTCTTCATGCACGGCGGCTACTGGCAGGCGCTGGACCGGGGCTGGTTCGCCTGGGTGGCGCCCGCCCTGCTGGAGCATGGGATCAGCGTCGTCGTGCCGGGCTATGACCTGGCGCCCGGCGTCGCGGTCGGCAAGATCATCGGCCAGATGCGTCAGGCGACGGAAGCTGTCCGCGCCCGCACCGGCAAGCGACCGCTGGTGTTCGGCCATTCGGTCGGGGGACATATGGCGGCGGGCATGCTGTCCGAAGGCCGGGCGCGGGCGGCGCTGGCGATCTCGGGCGTGTTCGACCTGGAGCCGCTGGTCCATACCTCGCTGAACGAGGCGCTGGGACTGGACGCGCCGGTCGCGCGCGCCCTGTCGCCGATCCACTGGCCCGCGCCGAACGGAGCGACGCCCGGCGGCACCGCCCTGGACTGCTGGGTGGGCGGAAACGAAAGCAATGAGTTCGTGCGCCAAAGCCGCGAGATGGCCGCCGCCTGGGGCGGCAAGGGCGCCGACACCCATGTCGAGATCGTCGAGGGAGCCGACCACTTCACCGTGCTGGACTCGCTGGCCGATCCCGACAGCGCCATGGTGAAGCGGTTGGTGGAGCTGGCGACCGCTGAATAGCGACGCTTACCAGGATTGATCCCCGCCGCCCTTGACGCCAAGGGCGGCGACCGCCGATCTGCGGCCGTCAGACTTGCGAAGGAGACCCCATGCGCCACGACCGCCTCAGCGTGCTCACCGCCCTTGAAACCCAGGGCGTGGTGCCGGTCTTCTATCACCCCGATGTCGAGGTCTGCGCCGAGGTGATCCGGGCCTGCGCGCGCGGCGGCGCCAAGGCGATCGAGTTCACCAATCGCGGCGACTTCGCCTGGGAGACCTTCACCGCCCTGTCGAAAGAGTTCGCGCGCACCGATCCCGACATCATCATGGGCGTTGGCTCGATCCTGGATGCGCCGACGGCGGCCCTTTATCTGGCGTCGGGCGCGCGCTTCGTCATCAGCCCCTGCCTGGTCCCCGAGGTCGCCAAGGTCTGCAATCGCCGCCAGGTGGCCTATTCGCCCGGCTGCGGCTCGGTGCGCGACATCTCCGAGGCGCAGGAACTGGGCTGCGATATCGTCAAACTGTTCCCCGGCGCCTCGGTCGGCGGGCCGGACTTCGTCAAGGCAGTGCTGGGGCCGATGCCCTGGAGCAAGATCATGCCGACCGGGGGCGTCGACCCGGACGAAGGCTCCATCGCCAAATGGTTCGGCGCCGGCATCGTGGCGACCGGCATGGGGTCCAAGCTGATCACCGAGGCCGCCATTCAGGCGAAGGACTGGGCCGGCATCGAGGCCAAGGTGCGCCAGACCGTCGAGGCGATCGCGGCGTTCAGGAAGAAGTAGCCACGCCTCCTTCCCCCCTCCCTATCCTGCCGTCATTCTCGGGCTTGACCCGAGAATGACGGCGGAGAGGAAGCAAGCAACAGTCCCAAAAAAAGGCCCCGCCGTTTCCAGCGGGGCCTCTTCATATTCAGATGCAGACGCCAATCAGGCGGCGGCTTCGCCCTTGGCGGCCAGCTTGGCCTGGTGGGCGGCCATGCCGGCGGCGATCAGTTCGGCGGCTTCGCCCGCGTCGCCCCAGCCGTTGACCGTGACCGACTTGCCCTTCTCCAGATCCTTGTAGCGGGTGAAGAAGTGCTCGATCTGCTCGATCAGGATGGCGGGCAGCTGACGGTAGCTGGAGACCTCGGTGTAGTAGGGGTTCAGCTTGTCGACCGGCACGGCCAGGATCTTTTCGTCGCCGCCGGCCTCGTCGACCATCTTCAGCACGCCGATCGGGCGCGAGCGGATCACGCAGCCCGGCACCACCGGCGTCGGGTTCAACACGATCACGTCGCAGGGGTCGCCGTCGTCCGACAGGGTGTGCGGCACAAAGCCGTAGTTGCCCGGATAGTACATGGCGGTGTGCAGGAAGCGGTCGACGAACAGGGCGCCCGACTCCTTGTCCATCTCATACTTCACCGGCAGGCCGCCCTGCGGGATCTCGATGATGACGTTGATGTCCCACGGCGCGTTGGGGCCGACCGGGATGGCGTCGATGTTCATGATGCGCTCTTGTTGCAGGTGCGAACGGGGAGAGAATTGACGCGCGTGATAAGCTTTGCGCGGCTTTACGGCAAGCGTCGCGGCGATCACGCTTGCCTTGCGCGGGCCGACGTGGCGTCAATCAGGCATGAGTCTGTTCGATTGGATCGCCCTGTTCGTCTTTGTCGTCGCCTGGTTGGGCTACGGCCCGCTGATTCGCCTGGTGGCGCGACGCAGCGGTTCCCTCAACATGGACATGCTGTCGGTGCGCGACGCCTGGATGCGCGCCATGACCCATCGTGAGATGCGGCTGATCGACAGCCAGCTGATGGGTCATTCGATCAACTCCGCCTCCTTCTTCGCCTCGACCAATCTGCTGCTGATCGCCGCTGTGGCGGGCGTTCTGTTCGGCGGCGAGGCGGCCATGCGCGGTTTCGCCGCCGTCGGCGCCGAACCCGTCGCCCCGCGCCTGATGGAGGCCAAGCTGGCTGTGGTGCTGCTGTGCCTGGCCCGCGGCTTCCTCGACTTCATCTGGGCGCTGCGCCAGTTGAACTACACCGTCGCCCTGATCGGCGCCGCGCCTGAAATCCATGAAGAAGCCGACCGCGTCGCCTATGGCCGCGCCGTGGCGCGCGTGCTGAACCCCGCCCTGACCAGCTTCAACCAGGGCGTTCGCGGCTATTATTTCGCCCTGGCGGCCGCCGCCTGGCTGTTCGGGCCGCTGTGGCTGATGCTGGGAGCCGTGTCGGTGTTCGCCCTACTGGCCTGGCGCCAGCTCGCATCGCCCGCCGCCGGCGCCATCCGGCAGGCTCGCCGCCTGCTTGAACGGGGCTAACGATCTCGCAACTGCGAAATCAACGACACAGCCCTGCACTTCAGGATCATGGGAGTGAGCGCCAAACTCCGTAACACCCCGTGATTGTATAAGATTGAATCGAGACTTGTATTTTTGTGCGCTGCAAACTAGCTTGGTTTTCGACGCTTTCGAGCGTCTTGCCCTTCCTGGGCGTTTCCTCCCTATAGACTTTCAAAGCCGCGCCGTTTGGCGCGGCTCTTTTTTTGCCTCGAGCGCAGCCGTCAGGCGCGCCAGTCGGCGCAGAACTCCGCAATCACCCGACGCAGGGCCGAGCGGCAGCGCTTCCAGCCCGGCGACGGCGCCCAGGCCGCCTCATCCCAGTACAGGCCCCGGCTCAGTTCAATCTGGACGGCCTGAAAGCCCTCATCCGGCCGCCCCCAGGTCTGAGTCGCATAGCCGCCCGCATAGGGCCGGTTCAGCCCGACCGTCAGTCCCTGCGCCTCGAACATCCGCCGCAGACGCCGCGTCAGCAGCGCCTCGCAACTGGTCCCATGCCGGTCCCCCAGCACCACGTCCACGACCCCGTTCGTCGCCCGTGCGGGCATGGAGTGCCAATCGATCAGCACCGCCCGCCCGAACTCGGCCCGCGCCGCCTGCATCATCTCCGCCAGGGCCGCATGATAGGGGGCGTGCACCCGCGCCACCCGCGCCTCGGCCTCGCTTCGCGTCAGCCGACGCCCATAGAGCGGCGTCCCGTCCCCCGCCAGCCGCGCCACCACGCCATAGCCGGCCTGAGCCTTGGCGCTGGCGCGCGGCGCGACTGCATCGACGATGAGGGCCGGATCCCACTCGTCCGGCGCCCGGTTCAGGTCGACATAGGCCCGGCCGACGCGCGCGGCGATCAGGCTCGCCCCCTCTCCTGGCCCGCAGTCGATCAACTGATCCACGGCCGCGTCTTCGGCGCTGCGGACCGCCCGCGCCGAGGCCGTCGCCTCCATGTCGTCGGGATAGAGGTCGCCCGAATGCGGCGAGGCGAACACCAGGGGCGTCGCCCGCCCGGCGTCCGCCGGAACGATCCAGAAGGGCGGCTGAGGCGCATCCATGCCTTCGCCATAGCCTGCTTCGCAGCGGAAGGCGCGCCCCGATGCCGCCGCGCCCCCGTTCGTCTTCATCGCCGGTTTACCCGGCCGAGCCTAGGCTGGCCGCCAATTCCCCAACGGTTTCGATACGATCATGGCGCGCATTCTTCTGGCCGAAGACGACAACTCTCTTCGCGGCTTCCTGACCCGCGCCCTTGAGCGGGCCGATCATGAGGTCGTGGCTTGCGAGAACGGCGACGACGCCATCGACGCCCTGGACCAGGGCCCCTACGACCTGCTGCTGACCGACATCGTCATGCCGGGCGCCGACGGGATCGAGGTCGCGCGCGTCGCCGCCGCTCGCCAGCCGGGCCTGCGCATCATGTTCATCACCGGCTTCGCCGCCGTCGCCCTCAGCGCCGCCCAGGCCTCGCCTCAAGCCAAGGTTCTGTCCAAACCCGTCCACCTGCGCGACCTGGTGAACGAGGTCGAACGCATGATCGCGGCCTAACCGAAAGAAAAGTCGAAGAAAGGCGTCAAAGCCCCTTGCAGGCCCCGCAAACTGCGGGTTATAGACGCCGCCTTCCCGCCCACCGACACATCAGTCGGCCGGGCCGCAGAACAGGCGGACGCGTAGCTCAGCGGGAGAGCACTACGTTGACATCGTAGGGGTCACAGGTTCAATCCCTGTCGCGTCCACCATTCTTTTCAGTGACTTAAGGGCCAATAAGATTCCCGCTGGGAAGGCGTGCCCATGCTTGGCCCATGGAACGTCATTTGCGGTGAGTATCGCGCCCAGGCGCCGCATATCGTGCGCGACGGTCACCACCTACACCTGGACTCGCCCTAATCAAGACCTCCGCCACACTGGCTGCGCGACATCACCGATCCGGTAGCGCATGGCATCCTGGTAAAAGACGAGACCGGGCCGATGGTCGGCGAGGCAGCGCTCCATCAAAGGCCCCGACCCTTGCGACGCCCGCTGAAGGCGACCCTAGCCTTCTCCATGTAGCCGGGGCAGTGGTGGCCATAGCGTCGCTCGATCAGCTTGGCGCTGGTCGAGGTAAAGCCCGCTACTTCCCAGATGGGCACGCCAGCTTGCAACAGCCAGGTGATGCACGTGTGCTTCAGCGTGTGCGGCGTGACGTCATTGCCTAGCCGCGCACGTTCCCGCGCCGCCTCGAACCCAGTTTTCTGCCGCTGAATCACCTCCCCAGCATATTCGCAGGGACCCGTGACCGTCAGGCGGCGCCAGCGCAGAAGATGCGGAAGCAGGCGGTCGGGGATAGGGCAGGGCTCACGACGTTTTCGCGTCTGGCGCTCGTCTTCGCCCCGGCGGTGTATACGGCCCGCCCTAAAGTCGATGTAGCCGGTCGTGGTGCTCTTCTCCCAGCACAGCCTCAGGACCGCAGCGTGCCGCGTGGCGGTGTAAAGCGCGATCAGGATGAACCGGGCCACGTGATACTGGGGCGAAGCGACCCGCTTATAGCCGGTGACCTGCCCACGAACGTCAAAGCCGGTCGGGGCAAAGCCCAAGGCGCCCCAAATGAGCCGGGCTGCCTCGCTCCGCGTCAACCAGCGCGCCTCCTTGGTATTCGCTTCGGGCTTCAGCACCGCGACGGGGCGATCCATCTTGCCGGTCTTCCATGCGAAGTTCAGGGCGGCCGACAGCGTGTCAAGTTCCCGTCGGGCGGTGGAGTCCTTTACCGGCCCGCGCCCGATCACCCCAGCGGTCCGGGCCTTAACGTAAGCCTTACAGGCGCCGGTGACCTGGTCACAGGTCATCTCGCCAAAATGCTCCATCAACCACCTGACATGGGTTGCCTCCGGGCCGTTGTAATCCTCGTCCAGGTTCTCGATGTAGTGGGCTACGGCGTCTGCGACGAGGATGCGGCGCGGGTCGCCGTCCGCGAAGTCCGGCTCGTGCTTGAAGGCAAGATAGCGCGCGAGGGCTTCTTCCGCCTCTCGGCCTTGATCAACGCCGCAGCCCGTGCCGATTTCGCGGCCTCCGTCGAGGATGACGAAGACGGACGGACGACCAGTTCGAGCTCGGAGCCAGAGGCGGGGCGGTTCACGACGACGCGGCACAGCTTTCTCATTTCCAGGATGGCGCGGAGAGTGACGAACCAGCGGCCGCCGACCTTCTCGAGGACTAGGCGACCGCGCCGGTGTTCGGTCATCAGGGTGCTTGCCTTCACCGCCCCGTCAGGAAAGGCGATCGCCGCCGCCTTGGCGAGGAGAAGCGGGCTGTCTAATTGAATTCCCGACGGCAGCATGAAGGGCGGATATTGAAAATTGGCGGGCTGCCCCAAGGCTCCGCCTCCGTCGCTGTCGCCGTCGCCGTCGCTATCGCTGATGGTCACGAGAACACTCCGATTATTGAGACCCGCCGGGGACATCCCGGCGGGGTAGGTACGGCGCGCGATCCACCAGAGCCGCGCGCCTCAGCTCTCAGCAGTTTTCTCTCGCCTCCAATTTGATTAAGAGTATAAGTCACAACTTGCGCAGCGCGTCAATTGATTGTGCGTAGAGATGCTTATCATTCAGCCGGAATGGAGACCCCGATGGCCCGCCTACCAGCTCTTGTGGAAGCCCTGGCTGAAGTTGATCTTCGGAGTCATGCGACGCTCAACCACATCGCGCGACTGGTGCGTGACGCTGGCCAGATCACCTCGACGAAACGCGGCGCCGGTGGCGCGAAAATGGAGTACAGAGACGCCGCCACCCTACTCATGGCTGCCTGTGGTGACATCAATCCGTTGGGGGCGGTGGCGGCGGCGAAGCGCATGCAGGCGCTCGAGCCGATTCCCGCAGACGCTGTGCGGGCCATGCAGCGCGAGGATTTGCCGGCGCACTTCGATTGGTTGCGCGAGCCAACCAGCTTCGCCACCACGCTGACTCGCTTAATCGAGCACGCGCCGCAATTGGAGACTTGGGAAGCGGCGTATCAGGCTGGCGGAGCCGAAGGCGTGGGGGGGGGCGCATCAGAAGCCGAGTTCTCGGTCACGCGCGCAATAAGCCGCTTCGCTCAGGGGGGGTTTCAGCCTGGCCTGTCCAAGCCGGTCCGGGTCATTTTCTATGCGCCAGGCATCGCGGCCGAAATCCATCTCGGCTGGGTTTGGGACGACCTGACCGAGGCCGACGCTTTCCACGAATACTACGCCGCGCCCCAAGCGGCAGGCCAAGTGGAGGGGCCTCATGAGCCTGCGCCCGACGTGATGTTCCCGGTAGAGATCGGCGTGCGCACCCTTCTGGCTCTACACCACGCGGTGAACCAGAAGCCTCGCACGCGCGGACCAGCGAAGAACCCACGCAAGCCGAACACCTAGCAGCCTGGGAATTTAATAGAGCGTTTGACTCTTTATCATAATGGACCTATATGATTGGGATTACCACACCCAATCATATAGGTCTTCCCATGTCCGAACTTTCCCGCGCCGCCCTTTACTTGGCGCCCCTCCTAATGGCTGAGCATCTGAAGGCGTGCGTTCGCCGTGCAAGAATTCTCGGTTGCCGTGTGGTCGCCATCACCGATGACGCCTCCTTCCATGACCCGGATAATTTTGTTCTCGACCGGCTTGCCGAAGGTGAGTTCGACCTCGTGATCATGCGCGCCAGTGCTTCGGTCGAAGCGACGCACGCAGTGTTCGACAGGGCTCCGGCGAAACCCTGATGTCTCCCTCGCCCATCGAAGCCGCACAACTCGATCTGTTCACGCAGGGCCCTGAACGCGACGCCGGACTGGACGCTGGCCTCTGGACGCGTCGCCAGAGTCGCCACGATCACGACCGGAGCGCTGGGCTTGCGCTCGAAGACGCCGCCGTCGCACCCTTGATCCTCGCCCTGGCGCGGTTGGCGGCCCAGCGCGACGCGCGCCGGATCGCTCAGGCCCTGCAGCCCTGACATGCGACTGCCGCTTCCACCGCCGGGCGCTCGGGCCGCCTGTCTGGGCCGCTACTCCTCCGACCTGCAAAATCCGAAGTCGGCCCTCGATCAACTTAGGGAGGCAGAGGACTACTGCATCCGCCAGAAGTGGGTCGTGGTCATGCGCGAGAAGGACGAGGACAAAACCGGCCGCACAACCGTCGGCCGCACCGGCTTCTACAACGTCATTGCCGCTGCCGAAGCCGGGGAGATCGACGTCATCGTCGTAGAAGACATCAGCCGGATGGCGCGCGACGCCACCGACATGATGATCGCGGCGCGTAAGCTGAACGAGGCAGGCGTCGTTCTCTGCATCACAGGTAAAGGGCCGATTAGCGGACTAGAACTTGTTTTGCGCGCCCAGATCGCCCAGGAGGAATCCGAAGCCATTGGCTATCGCGTCAAGCGCGGCCAACGGGCCGCCGCCAGGGACGGCCGTGTCGTCGGCGGGGTCGCCTATGGATACGAACTGTTGGCCGCTCCAGACGAGCACGGCTCCAAGCGCGCCATCGATGACGACGAGGCCGACATCGTCCGCCGCATCTACAAGGACCTTGCGGCCGGAGTCAGCACTCACGCCATCTGCTCGGCCCTGAACGGTGAAAGGATCAAGCCCCCCAGCGGCAAACTCTGGCGACCCAAAGCCATCACCGGCCACCCCGGAACGTTGAACGGGATCGGACGCAACCCACTCTATATCGGGCGGCTAGTTTATGGCAAAACCAACACTCAATTGATCGCCTCCACAGGCAAGACCACTGTGACGCCCGGCCCGATCAGCGACCAGATCGTCACCGAGGTGCCGCACCTTCGCATTCTCGACGACGACCTATGGCTGGCCGTCCAGGATGTGCTGGATGAACGTAGCACCCGCCTGCTCGACGAAAACGGCAGGGCCGTACCGAACCGCGCCAAGTCCCCACCTTATCTGTTCAGCGGCCTCCTGCGTTGTGGCGAATGCGGCCACAACTACAACATGGTCAGCCGCCACCTCGGCTGCGAAGGCCGCCGCCAGAACGCTGGCTGCACCAACCGGCGCAGGGTCAACCGGGACGAACTTCAGGACGCGGTCCTGACCGGACTGAAAGAGCGGCTGCTGCTGCCTCACCTCCTCGACCTCTATCTCGACGAATATCGACGCGAGATCGACGGCGCCATTGCCGAACAGACCAATCGGGCCGAAAATCTCGAGGCGCGCCTGAAGGTCATCGACAGTGAAATCGCCAACCTCCTGCAGGTCGCCAAGGCTGGTTCAGGAGCGGGCGGCGACTTCGCCGTCATGTACGTGCATCAGGAACTCAACAATCTGGGTGCCCAGCGCAAACAGTTGGAGCGCGAGGCGCGCACCCCGGCCCCCACGCCGATCTCCTTGGAAACTGACGCCGTCATCGCTCGCCTGCACGACCTGTTGGATAATCTGAACGATGCCCTGGCCGGGCCCGAGCGTGACGCTGCTCGCGCGCGCGATATCATTCGGAGCTTCATCACGCGTATCGAGATTCGCCCCATGGACGGCGAAAAGCCCGACGGTCGCGGCATCGGCCCGGTCCATGTGACCGTCCACGGCTCTTTGACCGACCTCCTGCAACACGCTTCGCCCAATCGGATGATTCAGCGCCGCGGAGGTACCTTCACGACGCTGAATCATCCGATCATCGCCTTTAAATACAACGTGGAAATCACGCAGAAAGAGACCGAAACGGTTGGTGGACGGTTCGCCGACATCGCCGCGTTCAGCCGGTTGCTCGACGACGCGGACGCCCCTATCGCCCGCGCGACCCTGGTGTTAGCGCTGCACGACGGCCCGGCCTTCCCGACTGCCGGCCAGCTCAAGAGCCTGCGGCTGCGCGCCGACAACTCCATGACCCACTTGATCGAAAGGGGCCGCATCCGCGTCATCGGTGAAGGCCCCCGCAAGGGCTGGGTCTGGAACGACCGCGATGTCTCCGACGAGGAGTGGCTGCGCCGCGCCAAGGAACCGCCCAAGCCGCCGATCGCCGTCGTCCGCATGAGCCCGCCCCAGGCGTTCGTCGTGGTGATCGGTCCTCCGGAAGACGGCGAATAGGCAGGCTCCAATGGTGACTTGGGCGAGCGAGCTAGCGCTTGAAGGCGCGCGCTCGCCTAACCCATAGCGCCAGACCTGCCCATAAAATAATCGAAACCGGTTCAACCTCTGGGGGAGGTGATAGGGACATGCCCGATCAGTTCATCAGCGCACGATACCGGCGGCCGTCAGCGTCACTCGACTTGATCATCTGATATTCCATCCCGCTCGCGATCGCGATCTGAAGCGCGAAGTCCTTTTTCGCCTGGACCACCGCGTCGTCGATCTGGTGGTCACCCTTGACCTCGACGATCACGTATTTCTCGCTCCCGTCAGGCTCTTGTCGCAGGAACAGGAAGTCCGGGTAGTAGCACCGCACCGTGTGCGATTCCGGGTCGATGTATTGGATGAAAAAGTCCGACTGCCCGTGGGTCAGCATGCCGGTGAAGTAGAGCTTCCTCACACGCTTCTCGTGGAGAAGGTCCCAGAACAGGGTGCGTTCGGGATTGGAGTCGAAGCAGTAGGTGTCGAGGTGGAAGCTCTTGGCCCGCTCCGTTTCATCGCTCACGTCGGCCATGCGAACGATCTTGTCGGGCGCGGCCGTGACTTCGTAGTAGCCCGCCGACGGCACCTTGATCAGTTCGACCTCGTGCTCCTCCGTCTCCTGCGCCTCGTCGAGGTCGAACAGCAGCTTGAACAGGCGAGGAATGACCTCGTCGTATAGAAGCTCGTTGAACTCGTTTACGACCGCTACCAGCTCGTCGGCGCCTTCCTTTGTCGAGTCGAGGAGCGCCTCGACTTCCAGCGGCCGGAGGTTCAGATAGCGCGCCACCTCGGCAACGAGGGTCATGCGTACCGCACCAACAGGTCGAACACATGGCCGCACCGACCAGGCTCAGCAGAACATCAAGATCACCCTTGCCAAAGGGGAGCCGTCCACACATGGCGCATGGCGAACCCTTCACCTGCCGCCCGGCGCCGTTCTGCACGGCGAGACCACCTTGAACTTCGCCGATCGCCTGCACCTGCACCTTGAGGGTCCTGCAGAGGCATCGGACCTACGTTTCGGCGTCGCCGCTCTCCTTGGCTTTGACCCACGCCAGCCTTGCGCTTCCGTAAAGTTCGCCATCAACCAGTGGATCGACCAACACATGGTGATGGTGGTCATGCCCGAAGCGTCAATCGGTGTGGATCATCCAATGTTTGGAGCGTTCAACGGCCTGCGCTATGCCTGGAGCCAACTGTTCGAAGCTGAGGCCAATGACGTGACCCCCGTTTCTCATCCAGCCATAACGAGAGTCCTTTGGTGATCTGAGCTGGGGTTGTCGGGGTTGGCAAGAGGCCGGTCAGCGCAGCCCCCAACCAGCGCAGCGGACCGGCCGATCTGTCCGGTGAGCGCTTCTGCATAGGCCTGCGGCGTCAGCCACCCGAGCTTCGAGTGCGGACGCCGTTCGTTGTAATCGCGCCGCCAAGCTTCGAGCACTGCGCGGGCGTGCGGCAGGGATCGGAACAGCGTCTCGTTCAGCAGCTCGTCGCGCAGGCGTCCGTTGAAGCTCTCGTTGAAGCCGTTCTGCTGGGGCTTGCCGGGCGCGATGTAATGCCAGCCGACGCCGGTGCTGTCGGCCCAGGCCAGGACCGCGTTCGAGGTGTATTCCGTCCCGTTGTCGCTGACGATGGTGTCGGGCCGGCCCCGCTGCCGGATGACGGCGTCCAACTCCCGCACGACCCGCGCGCCCGACAGCGAGGTGTCGGCCACCAGCGCCAGGCATTCACGCGTGCAGTTGTCGATCACCGTCAGGATGCGGAAGCGCCGCCCGTCAGTCATCTGGTCGGCCACGAAGTCCAGCGACCAGCGCTGGTTCGCCACCAGTGGCAGCTCCAGCGGTCTTGGGGTGCCGATGGCGCGCTTCCCACCGCCGCGTCGACGGACCGTCAGTCGCTCCTCGCGATAGATCCGCTGGATCCGCTTCCTGTTGACCGCATGGACTTCGCGCCGCAGCAGCACGTGCAGGCGGCGATAGCCGAACCGGCGACGCTCCTGGGCCAGAGCCTTCAGCCGGTCGCGCAGCGCGCCGTCGTCCGGGCGCGTCGCCTGATAGCGCACGCTCGTCCGATCGACGCCCAGCACACGGCACGCCCGCCGTTCGCTCATCTCGTAGGCGGCCTGCAGATGGCTAGCCGCCTCGCGATAGCCGGCGGGCGTCACCACTTTTTTCCCAGCAGATCCTTCAGCGCGACGTTGTCCAGAATCGCGTCCGCCAGCATCCGCTTCAGCTTGGTGCTCTCGTCCTCCAGCGCCTTCAGCCGCCGGGCCTCCGACACGTCCATGCCTCCGAACTTGGCCTTCCACTTGTAGAAGGTCGCCGAGCTGACACCGTGTCGCCGGCACACCTCTGCCGTCGCCACACCGGCCTCCTGCTCCCGCAAGATCCCGATGATCTGTGTCAGGCTGGCGTGTACGCCAGCCTTCGATCCGTGAACCTTGATCGCTTCATTCTGTCCGTCCTTCGTTGGGCGGACTCTAGCTATTCCTGGAGGAGTTTCAGGGGGTCACGTCACCAACTAACCGCAGCAACGCGTGACGTCCTGCGCGTCTGTTGGTGCGATGCGCTTGAATGATCCAAGGCGTGATCACCCGATCTTCCGGAACATCGGCCTCTTCACCACCCTGCACCGCTAGGGCGAGCCACGCGGCTTGCTCTGTTGCGGGCCCGAGGGCGCGTCCGCTAGGAGAGCGCGTGAACAGAGCCTCTCCCGCCTTTATGCATTCGCGCCTTGTTGTTCTTCTAAGCCGCCTTGCGCTCATCGTTTCGGGCGGGGGCGTCCTGGCGGCCGCCTTTCTGCCGATCTCGTCCGCGCCCTCGCTTGGGTCAGATTGGCTGAGCCACGGCGCAGCCTTTCTGGTGCTGGCGGTGCTTTCCGCCGTCGCCCTGCCCAGAGTGTCGCTGCTGCGGCTGTGGTGGGGCCTGACGCTTCTTGGTGTGTTGATCGAGGTGATCCAGGGCTTGCCCGGCGTAAACCGAGGCCCAAGCGTTCTTGAAGCCATCTGGGACTCGGCTGTTGTGGCGGCTGTGTTTCTGGTCATCTCGATCGGAGCTGTAAGGCGCCAAGCCGGCGGCCCGCATGGCGGCCCGGATCACCGCTAAGGCGCGGCCCTCTGCTTACGAGACCCTGTCGCGAGGGGAACCTTTCTGTCCGATCAGCCCTTTAACTCCCCAGTCATCTCATTTGACGTAATCGGGGTTGCTGACGCGATCTCCACCATGCTAATCGCCCCCAGCAATCTCCGGTAGCCGTCCGTTCGAAAGGTCCACCATGAAAAAGTCCCTGAGCGTCGTTGCCGCCGCTCTCGCCGTCGCCGCGGTTTCCGCGGGCGCTTCGGCCCAGTCGGGCGTTTCGGCTCAAACGCCGACCGCGCGCCTGTCGGGTGCTGCTGGTCAAGTGATGGTGGACCGCGGCCAAGGCTTTGTTTCGTCGGACGCAGCCTCGATCCTGCGCGCCGGTGACGTGGTTCGGACATCTGCGGCAAACCAGGTTGTCTTCGCTGACGGCTGCGCGCTGCCGATCGCCGCGGGTCAGGCCTTCACGGTTCCTTCGGTTTCGCCCTGCGCCGCTCAGGTGACGGGCGGCGGCCAGGCTGTTGAGACCGGCGCTGGCGTCGCGGCGGGATCAGCATCTGCTGGGGGGCTGGCAGCGATCAGCACCACGGGTCTGGTGGTTGGCGGTCTGGCGGCCGGCGGTCTGGTGGCCCTTGTGGCGACCGTCGCCGACGATGACGAAGACGAGCCGATCAGCCGCTAAGCCCTGATCACGGAAGTCAAGAAGAGCGGCTTCGGCCTCTTTTTTGCGGTTTGTGCCGGCGCCGGGGGACGTAGCGTATCCACTCGATGATTGATCTGCACTGCCATCTCTTGCCTGGCATTGATGATGGCGCCACCGAGCTCGACGACGCCCTGGCACTGGCCCGGGTGGCGTGGGAAGATGGCATCACCACGCTGGCCTGCACGCCGCACATTTATCCTGGCCTATATGACAACACCGCCGAGATCATCCACGATGGGGTCGCCTCACTACAGGATGAACTTGCAAAGGCCGACATTCCGCTGACGCTGGTGGCGGGCGCAGATGCGCAGCTCACACCGAATATGCTCGAGCAGCTAAAGACCGGCCGCATCCCGACGCTGGCCGGTTCTCGGTACTTCCTGTTTGAGCCGCCCCACCATGTGGCGCCGCCCCGCATGGCTGACGTGATTTTCGAGCTGTTGGCGGCTGGCTATGTGCCGATCATCACCCATCCCGAGCGCCTGACCTGGATCGAAGATCGTTACGCCACGATCTGCGAGGTCTTCGAGGCCGGCGCCTGGATCCAGTTGACCGCCGGCTCCATTACCGGGCTGTTCGGCAAGCGCGCCCAGTACTGGTCGGAACGGATGCTGGACGAAGGCCGCGTCCACATAGTCGCCAGCGACGGACATAATCTGCGCCGTCGTCGCCCTGTGCTCTCGGAAGCACGCGAACGCGTGGCCGATCGGCTGGGACAGCAGGCGGCGCTGGACATGGTGAGCGTCAGGCCGCAAGGCGTGATCCTTGACCATTCCCCTACGGACATGCCCGCCCTGACGAAGGCGCGGCGTCCGGTCGAGCAGCCGGCGCGAAGGCGCTGGTTCGGAGGCTTCAGATGATCCGCATGCGGACCTTCACCCTGGCAACGGCTTTGATGGCGGGCGCCGCCGTGAGCGCCTGCGCGACCCGTTCGGCTGCGCCCCCCGCCGTTCTACCAATGCCCGTCGTTCAGCAGGCGCCGCAGCCGACCTATCGCATTGGTCCGTTTGATCAGTTGCAGGTCAATGTCTTCGGCGTGCCGGAGCTCTCGGGCGCGGCGCAGGTGGACGGCGACGGCCAGTTGAACCTGCCGCTCGTGGGGCCCGTGGACGCCCTGGGCCGCACCCCGCCGCAGTTGGCGGTCGAGGTGGAGCGGGCCTATGCGACGCGCTATGTTCGCGACCCGAACGTCACTATCCAAATCACCACGCCGCAGAGCCAAAGGGTGGTTGTGTCAGGCGAGGTGCGCGAAGCCGGCGTCTTCCCGGTGCAGGGGCGGCTGACCCTGGTTCAGGCGATCGCACAGGCTCGAGGTCTGAGCGATAACGCAAACGCCGGAAACGTGGTTGTCTTGCGCCAGGCCGAAGGCCAACAAACCGCTGCGCGTTTCGATCTGCGCGAGATTCAAGCGGGCCGGCTTGCTGACCCTGAGCTTGCTCCTGGCGATACAGTGATCGTCGACACGGCGCGCGCGCGCCGCCTCATTCGCGACCTGGCGCCGCTGGGCGGCTTCCTGGTCGGCATCTTCAACGTACTGAATTAAAGCTGATGACCTCCATGCTTCCCGCGGCCGGTACCAGCTCTTCTGCTGCAGAGTCTCGTCCCCTGTTCGGGCAGGACGGCGACGGCCTGATCGATTTGCGCCGTCTTTGGCATATTCTGTTGAAGCGCTGGTGGATACTTGCCGGCGTGCTGGCGGTTGCGTTGGTCCTTGGCGTGGTGATCACCCTGCTGTCGACGCCGATCTATCGCGCCAGCGCCACCCTACAGATCGACCGCGAAGCCGCGCAGGTCGTCGACGTGGAAGGAGTTCTTCCGGCCGAAGGCATGTACTCGGCACAGGAATTTTATCAAACTCAATATGGCCTGTTGAAGAGCCGGTCGCTGGCTCAGCGTGTGGTGACGGGACTGCGCCTGGCGCAGGACGCGCAGTTTATCGAAGCAAATCGGCGCAGCCCCGCCAACGCGCAGCCGCGAAGTGACGAGGATGGAGGCTCGCCGGCCGAACGCAATCGGCAGGCCGTCAGTCAACTGCTCGCCAATCTTCGTGTCACGCCAACGATGAACTCCCGCTTGGTGACGATCAGCTATGACAGCGCCGACCCGGCCCTGGCGCAGGCGGTGGTCAACTCCATCACTGAGACCTTTATCGCCACCAACCTGGAGCGTCGCTTCGAAGCCTCGTCCTATGCCCGTCGCTTCCTTGAAGAACGCATCGAGCAACTTCGCGTCCGCTTGGAGGAGTCCGAGCGCGAGCTCGTCGCCTATGCCTCCAACCAGCAGATCATCAACATCCCCAGCGCAAGCGCCACGTCGGACGGAGGCGCAAACCGCGGCCGATCGCTGATCGCCTCATCGCTGGAGGCGCTCAACGCCTCGCTCGCCGAGGCGCGGACTACGCGCATTGAGGCCGAGGAACGCTCACGCGCGGCGCAGGCTTCAACCGGACTGGGACTCAGCGAGGTATTGTCCAGCCCCACCATTCAGGCGCTGCGTGAACAGCGCGCCGAGCTCACGGCGAGGCGGCAGGAGCTGCTTGAACGCTTCCAGCCTGAGTATCCCAGTGTTCAGCAAACTCAGGCCCAGATCACCGAGCTGGATCGGCAGTTGGCGGCGGAAGCCGGCGATGTTCGTCGTTCACTGCAAGGCCAGTATGCGTCAGCGGCCGCCGCCGAACGCTCGATCCAGGGCGAGATCGACGCGCTGAAGGCACAGGCGCTGGACCTGGATCAGCGCAGCATCCGCTACAACATCCTGCAGCGGGAGCTCGACACCAACCGCACCCTTTATGACGGCCTGCTTCAGCGCTACCGCGAGATCGGCATTGCCGGCGGCGTCGGCACCAACAACGTGTCCGTCGTCGACAGCGCCGACCTGCCGGTGAATCCGGTGGCGCCGCGTCCATTGATCAATCTGGCCTTGGCTGGACTGCTCGGCCTGCTGCTGGGCGCCGCCATCATCTTCGTGCTCGAGTTCCTGGACGAATCGCTGCGTGTGCCGGCCGATATCGAAGCGAAGCTGAACCTGCCGCTGCTTGGCAGCGTACCGTGGCTGCCATCGGCTGCGGCTCTGGCGCAGGCCGAGCGCGACCCTCGCTCCGGCTTTTCCGAAGCCTATCACTCCGTGCGATCGGCCCTGCAGTTCGCGCGGCCTGGCGGCATGGTCCGCACGCTTCTTGTGACCAGCTCTCAGCCGGCGGAAGGCAAGAGCACCTCGTCGGTTGCGATCGCCCGCGCCTTTGCGCGGATGGGCAAGAGCGTGTTGCTGATCGACGGCGACCTTCGCAATCCGTCCCTGCACAAGATGCTGGGCGGCAACAACCGCGCTGGCTTCTCGTCGGCCCTCGCGGGATCAGACCTGAACGACCTGCTACAGCCGACGGAGCAGGAGCACCTGACTCTGCTGCCGAGCGGACCGCGCCCGCCGAGTCCCGCTGACCTGCTCTCCAGCCAGGCCTTGCCCGATGTTCTCGGCAGGTTGGCTGAGCATTTCGACCTGGTGATCATCGACGGTCCGCCTGTGATGGGCCTGGCCGACGCCACCTTGCTGGGCAATGCGTCGGAAGGCGTGCTCTTCATCAGTGGCGCGGGCATTGTGCGCCGGGGCACGGCGCTGCGCGCGCTCGACCGATTGAGAGGCGCCGGCGCCGACATTCTGGGCGGTGTGTTGGAGCGCTTCGACTCGAAGCGGGCGAACCTCGGCGGCTACGGCTATGAATACACCTACGCCTACGACTACGGCATGGAGGAAACGCCCGGCGCCAAGGCTCGTCGGCGCAAGCGCTGACGGGCGCCTCGAAAATGGCCCGCCGCCCGCCACAGCATGGTCGTCGTGATAGCCGCAAGCAGGGGGAGCTGCGCGCATCTCCTCTTGCGGCGGTTCTGATCTTTGGCGCCACCGCCGGTGTGGGCGTGGTGACGGGCGCGTTCGGCCTCGGCAGACTGTGGGCGGATGATGCCCCCGAGCGAGCGCTGAGGGCGTGGCCGTGGCAGGCGGAGGCGCACCTGGCTCTTGCTGCGGACACGTTGGGAGGCGCCGCGGGCGTTGCGAGCCCCTCGCTGGCCGAAGCTCACGCACGCAACGCCCTAGAGTACGCCCCCCTGTCGGTGCGCGCCGTCTCCATTCTCGGGCAGGCGGCAATTTCCAAAGGCGAGCTCCAGAACGCCGATGCGCTGATGCAAACAGCGGCCCGTCGCAGCCTGCGCGACGCGCCAAGCCAGACCTGGCTTTTTGCCCGCGCCTTGGATCGCCAGGACTATCCTGCCGCCATGCGCTCTCTGGATGTTCTGCTTCGACGCCGTCCGGACTTGAGTGAGACGCTATCTCCGGTGCTGTTTCCCCTCCTCGACGCCGCGCCGGACGCACGCGCCGCTCTGGCGGAAAGGATGGCGCTGACGCCGCCATGGCGATCGATGCTGCTGACGAGCTACAGTCGAAGCGCCTCTGAACCCGCCTTTGCCTATCATCTCCAGCAGTTGCTGCGGGATGGGCCGGCGCCTCCCACCGATCAGGAAGCCCGTGCCTACATCGATCGTCTTGTCCGCGACCGCGCCTATGTCGCCGCGCTGGTCGCTTGGCAACAACAGCGCCCAAAGACGGCCGCCGGCTTGCTGATCGACGGCGGCTTCGAGGCGGAAGACAGGCTGCCGCCCTTTGGCTGGCAGCTGCTGGCGGCGGACGGAGGTGCGGCCGAAATCATCCGCTCGCCCAGCGGAGAGGGCCGCGCGCTCCAGGCGACGGCGCTCGGTGGCCTGCAGCGGCAGAGGCTGGCGGAACAGTTGCTGGTGCTCGCGCCCGGATCCTACCGGCTGCAGGGGCGTGTGTGGCGTGAAGCGAACACACCCGAAGACGCCCTGGTCTGGACGGTGCGTTGTGAGAACGGGCCTGCCATAGAGGCAACCCAAACCCTACGCGAAAGCGGGGAGGGGACTTTCCTCATCTCCATTTTTTTCGAAACCGCACAGGCCTGTCCCGCACAGCGGCTCGCGCTGGAGACACGTCCGGGTGCGAGCCTGTCCCCGACCACTGCGGTCTATGACGACCTACATATCGAGCCGACTGGTCTTCAATGAACCCGCTTGCCGCACGTGCGCGAACTGGCGGAGACGCCCACCCCTGGTACACCGCAGTCTTGGGCTTGTACCTTGCTTTGGCGCTGGTTCTTGGCGGGGCGTCTCAAGACAACGATGGCTTGGACCTCGTTCTCCGGCTTGCCGGCTTGCCGCTGCTGGCCCTCGGCGCCCTGCGGCTGCTGGCTAGAGAGGATGTCTCCCGCCCGGCCCTGCTGTTTCTTGGATCGCTGATCCTGTTGCCGCTGGTGCAATTGATCCCGCTGCCGCCGGCGGTCTGGAGCGCCCTGCCTGGTCGAGCCGCATTAGCGGCCGATCTCGTCGCAGTGGGTGCGGGTGAGACTTGGCGGCCGATCAGTTTGGCGCCAGGCGCCACGTGGGACGCGCTGTTCGGCCTTACGCCCTTTGCCGCCGTCTTCCTTGGCGTGTTGACACTTCGCCGCTCTCAGGCCCAGACGATGTGGCTGCTGGTCGCAGTGATAGCGGTCATCTCCGTTGGCTTGGGAGGGTTTCAACTGGGCGGCGGCCCCTCCAGCCCGTTTCGCCTCTATGGTCCGGATGCGGGACGCGCAGCGACCGGCTTCTTTGCCAATCGCAACCACTGGGCTGCTTTTCTGGTCGCATCGCTTCCAGCCGTGGCTGCCTGGAGCTTCCAGCGCCGCGCCTCGGCGGATCGAGGGCGCTCCGGCGTCGCACTGATCCTTGGCGCCGTCGCATGTCTCGCCCTGCTCGCGGGGGTGGCGATTTCCGGCTCCAGGGCCGGCGCCGGGCTGTTGCTGCTGTGCGCTCTGGGACTGGCGCCTTGGCTTGGGATCGGCCGACAGATCGACCCGCGTCGCCTTCTTCTGCCTGGGCTGCTGCTCGTGGTCAGTCTCGGCCTGGCTGTCGCCGGGTCCTGGGTGGCTGCGGACCGTTTCACCGATGCGCCTCGTGATCTGCGGTTCGACATCTGGGCCGACGCAGGACGCATCGCGGCCGCCCACCTGCCGTTCGGGACAGGCGCGGGCAGCTTCAGCGCGGTTTTCGCCGGGGTCGAGACGCCCGACGACCTGACCGCCGGCTTCACCAACCAGGCGCACAACGACTGGCTGGAGGTGGGGATCGAATATGGTCTGCTGGCGCTCTTGCCCGTCGTCTTCCTCGTGCTGCTGGTTCGGCAGATGTGGCGGCGCGGGGGGGGGCAGAGCAGCGTCGCCCTTGTCGCCATCGCCTTGCTCCTAGCGGCCTCGCTCGTAGATTATCCGCTTCGCACCCCTGCGCTTCAGGTGTTGATGGCGCTGCTGCTGGGAAGCCTGGCGGGAAGCGGAGCGCGAACAGTCGTGCGTAGAAGCGTGGGATCAACGATCGATTTAGCCGCATAGGGGGGGGAGACAGGCTTAGCCGTTCTCTCCAGCAAGTTCAGCAAACGGCGATCATGCGTCCCCTTGGCGCCGTTCGGCTGAAGGCGCGACCTCCCGAAGCGACCCGGGTTTTAACCCTCTGCTCAGCGTGAGCGAACAGCCTTTCGGATAGCCTGCGCGCCTGTCTCGACAGGCTGCCATCCCAATCTGCCCCAGTGCGTGCGATCAATCTGTAGAGGATCGAACAGGCTCGCTACCATCTCCCCGCGCCCTATCATCCCAAGCGGCGCCGCAAGAAGCGCCTTGGGCGCTGGGTAAAGCAGCATCTTACGGTCGAGGGCTGCCGCCACTTCTCTCACCAGGGTCGCGGTATCAAAATCCTCGGGATCCGCCGGCAAGAAAACCTCAACGGGGGCCGGCGCCGCGATGGAATGACGGATCGCTGAAACTAGGTTGTCGATGGAACAGAAGCTGCGTTTTGCTCTAGCCGTGGCGAAGGGGAGCGGCAAACCAGTTCGGACCAAGCGCACCAGCAACGGGAAACTGCCCTTGGAGCCAGACCCGTAGATCATGGGCGGGCGTAGAATAGCTAATTCAAGCCCGGTTTCGTCGGCAAGCTTTGTCAGCTCCCTCTCGGCCTCGCTCTTAGACCGCCCGTAGGGGTTCGCGGCCGGGTTGGTCGGGGTCTCGGGCCGGATAGCGGCTTTCGAGGACTTGCCGTGCACGTGCAGCGAACTTGTGAATACGAATCGCGTGACCTTGGCTGCAGCAGCCATGCGAGCCGTGTGCAAGGCCAGTTCGACGTTCGCTCGACGCAGATCGTCGGAAGACGCCCGACTCGTTGTGATGCCGGACAGATGTACGACACAGTCCAACCCCGCGAACTGTGACGAATCGGAGGTCAGCGCCCTCACCTCAAGGCCTGCCACTCGGCCAGCACATCGGCCAAACAGCCGCGGAGAGCCACCATCCGCGACCAGTGCTTGCGCTAGAGCCCCGCCGACATAGCCCGACGCTCCGACAATCCCGACACGATCAAGCGCGGATGGCATCACCCTGCCCCTTTCCCAAGACAGTCAGTATAATCAAGCGGACGTAGTCCTTGAGGTTGGGCGCGCGCGTCCAGATTGCGTCCTTCTCGGCGAGTTCGCGCGGCGTTGACATGTCCAGCCCGATGACCTGAGAGGGCCCTGTCACCCCAGGGCGAACGCCGTAGACCCCATGCGCCCGCCGCGCCTCGATCAGCTCGAGCTGTGAAGGCAAGCACGGGCGCGGCCCCACCAGGCTCATCTCGCCGCGAATTACGTTCCAAAGTTGCGGGAGTTCGTCGAGTTTCAACCGGCGCAACCAGCGACCGATCGAGGTGACGTGGGCGCCCGAGATCTCGTGTGTGCCGACGACAGGTGCTCCCTCGGCCATCGTCCGTAATTTGTAGCAGACGAATAGGACTTCGTTTCGGCCGACCCGGTTCTGACGGAAGAGAGCGGGCCCTGGGGAGTCAAGCCGCACCAGAAACGCGACGATCAGCAAGATCGGCAAAGTCACCACCCCGCCTGAGATCGCCGCCACTAGATCGATGGCGCGGATAAGCGTCGATTGCAGCGTGGATCCTCTCGCCACACCAGTACGATCCTGATCCGGCTGCATACGTTTGCTCACGAGTAGTACCTCTGCCGAAACCAGCCAATGCGCCGCGGTCCGGGCGCGAACGCGGAGATGTCGTGGAACATGTTTAAGACCGACGCTGTGGCGGAAACGGGTTGAGGCGGATGGGTGCGCCATCCTACCTTCTACCAGCTTTCCTTTGGATCAAAGACAAGAGCACCGTCACGCCTTCTCCAGGACCGCACCGACATGCCCGGCGATGCGATCCATGGTGGCCTTAAAGGCGAAACGGGAATCATACGCGGCGCGGGCGCGGGCACCCATAGCTTGGAGCTCGATTCTGGGCAGATTGGCCAGATGCAGCATCGCCTCGGCCATGGCGGCGCTGTTCTCGGGCGGCGTGCTGATCCCGGCACCCGCCTCTGTAACGATTCGGGCGGCCTCGCCGCGGACGCCGATCAGGACGGGGCGCCCCATGGCGAGATAGAACTGGGTCTTGGACGGAATGGTGATTTCGAACAGCGGATCGTCTTTGAGGTGGACCACCTGCACATCGGCGGCGGCCAGAACATCGCCGATGTGGGACGGCGGCACCCCGGGCAGAATCTGAACGTTTCGGACCCCTTGTTGACGGACAAGGGTCTCAAGGCGCGCGCGCTCGGCGCCCTCTCCAATCAGGGTTAGTTGGATTTGGGGCGCGATTTTGGCCAGGCTGTGCGCCGCCTCGATCAGCACTTCTAGCGCCTGAACGGTGCCCATGTTGCCGGCGAAGACAAAGTTGAAGCGCCCTTTGAAGTTCAGGGAAGCAAGATCGTATAGGCCATTGACGCGTGCTGCGTCTTCGTCCGCCCAGTTGAAGAAGACGTCAGCGCGGCTAGGATCAACGCCGCGCTCAACCAGCCGCGCCGCCATGCCTTCGGACTGGCCGAGGACCAGGGCTGCGCGTTTGTAGACGAACCGACATGTGGGACCAAGGATGTACGCCAGGGTCTCCGTGGCCGACATGCCCGACGCCGCCACGGTGTCCGGCCATAGGTCCTGAACCTCAAGAAGGAAGGGCTTGCGCCAGACCAGACCGGCGAGCGCCGCCGCCAAACCGGTCGTGATCGGCGGATGATAGACATAGATCAGGTCGAAGCGCCTGGCCTGGACCAGGCAGAAGACAAAAGCGGACAGAAAGAAGGACAGATAGTTGAGAGCTCGCCCGAGGCTGGAGCGATCATGGCTGGGATAAAGGAAGACGCGATGGACGGTGACGCCCTCAATCCGGTCGCGCTTATAGGGCGCAAGACGATAACCCTGCGCCAGCTTGCCGGAGGGATAGTTGGGAAAGCCGGTTAGGACCTCGACTTCATAGCCTCTAGCCTGGAGGTCTTTCACAACCTTCAGGCCACGCGTGGCAGGCTCCGGCCAGAACCACTGGCTGAGATACAGAATGCGACGCGGCACGATCAGTACTCTTTCCAGACCGTCCGGCGCACATAATCCGTGTAGCTGAGGATGATGCGCAGCACCTTGTCCGACACATTTTCAGGCGAATAGTCGCGCACCAGCCGCAGCAGACGTTCATCCCCGCGGGGCTGGCTTTCCAGGACCGCCATGGCCTGAAGCACGCGCTCGGGATTGAGGCCGGTCATCATCACCGCCGCCTCTTCCATGCCTTCCGGGCGTTCGTGAGCTTCGCGCAGGTTCAGCGCCGGGAAGTTGAGTATGGACGACTCTTCTGTGATCGTGCCGCTGTCCGACAGCACCGCCCGAGCCCTGGTCTGAAGGGCGATGTAGTCCAGAAAGCCGAACGGCTTCAGAAGCCGCACCCGATCGTCGAAGGTGACTCCGAAGGCTTCGATGCGGGCCCGCGTGCGTGGGTGGGTGCTGACCAGGACGGGCTCGCCAGTGTGATCGGCCACAGCGTTCAGGCAGTCAGCGAGGCGTCGCAGCTGGCGCTCGGAATCGACATTCTCCTCACGATGGGCGCTGACGACGACGTAGCCTCCTTCGCTCACCCCCACTTCTTCCAGAACGCGCGAGCGTTCGATGGCGGGACGATAGTAGCTCAGCACCTCGTTCATCGGGCTGCCGGTGCAAATCACGCGGTCGGGGGCGGCGCCTTCCCTCAACAGGTAATCCCGCGCGATGGCGGAGTAGGTCAGGTTGATGTCGGCAGTGTGATCGACGATGCGACGATTGGTTTCTTCCGGCACGCGCTGATCAAAGCAGCGATTGCCAGCCTCCATGTGGAAGATCGGGATCTTGCGTCGTTTGGCGGGAATGACAGACAGGCAGCTGTTGGTGTCGCCAAGCACCAGCAGGGCGTCCGGATTTTCCGTCGCCAACACCTTGTCCACGGCGATGATGATCTGGCCGATGGTCTCGGCCGCATTGCCGCCAGCTGCGTCTAGGAAGTGGTCGGGCCTGCGAATTTCCAGGTCCCGAAAGAAGACCTCGTTCAGCTCATAGTCGTAGTTCTGCCCCGTATGGACGAGGACCTGCTCCGTATGATCGTCCAGCCGAGCGATGACGCGCGACAGGCGGATGAGTTCGGGCCGTGTTCCCACGACCGTCATGACCTTCAACTTCTTCACGGCTAGACCTTCTGCGCCACAGTGTCGGGCCGCGCCCGATCGAATACTTCGTTGGCCCACAACATGACGACCATCTCGCCATCTCCAATGTTGGTGATGTTGTGGGTCCAGCCAGGGATGGTCTCGACGATGCGACCCTGGCCGCCTTCCACGACGATCTCGTGCCGCTGATCGGTCAATATATGGCGAAAGCCAAAATGAGCCGTGCCGGTCAGGACCAGAAACTTCTCCGTCTTGGTGTGGTGATAGTGCTCGCCGCGCGTGATCCCCGGGCCGGCCGTGAAATAGGAGAACTGGCCGCAGTCCGGCGTCTTCAGCATCTCCACAAAAACGCCGCGCGGATCGGCGTGCCGCGGCACGTCATAGGCGAAGCTCTCAGGCTCCAGGTAGCTGAGATACGTGGCGTAAAGCGCTCGGTCGAGCCCTTGGCCGACGCGGTCGGTGAAGAGGGTCTCGCGGCTGGCGGCATAGCCGGTGATGGCATTGGCCACCGCCCCGACCGTGGTTTCGTGGATAGGTCCCGCCTCGGCGAAGGCGGCGCCCGACGGCGGATGACGGATCAGATCCAGCATCGCGTCGCACACATCGTCCACATGCACCAGGCGAAGCGACGCCGAGGGATCGTTGACGGCGATCGGCAAGCCGCGCGCGATATTGTGGCAGAAGGTGGCGACCGCCGAGTTGTAGTTCGGCCTCGCCCATTTGCCGAAGACGTTAGCCAGCCGAAAGACACGCACCGGCGCATCCGTCTCTTCCGAATAGCGGAACAGGACGTCCTCGGCCGCGTGCTTGCTGCGGCCGTAAGGATTGTCGCGCTCGGCCTGGATCGACGAAGCGTAGAGGATCGGAATCGGTCTGCCCGCGTCCTTGAGGGCCTTCACCAGCCCTTCGGTCGAGCCGACATTGCCGGTCACGAAATCCGTCTCGTCAACGGGTCGGTTCACGCCCGCCAGGTGAATGACGAACTCCGCTCGCGCCACGGCGGCCCGAATGGCGGCCTCATCCGCATCCGAACCGAGCGGAAGAGGCTCCACTCCGGTCTCCTGAAGCCGCACCATCAGGTTGCGGCCAATGAATCCTCGCGCTCCGGTGACAACAACAGCCATGGCTCAGTCCTCCAGCGAGGCCCGCTCGCCGCTCAGCAGGCGCTGGATGAACTCCAGCTTGAGCAGCAAGGCCTTCATGCCCTCGACGTCCAGACGCTCGGTGTTGTGCGAGTTGTATTCCTCGCCTTCGTGCAGGCAGGCGTCGCCCTGATCGACGAACTTGCCGTAGTTGAGGTCACGGCCGTCCGGCGGCACCCGGAAGTAGTCCCCGAGATCCTCGGAGCGCGCCCGTTCCTCCTTGCCGAGCAAGGATTCATACTGCTTCTCGCCGTGACGAACGCCGATCACGCGCACCTCGTGATCCGGTCGGCCGAACAGTTCCAGAAGAGCCTGAACCAGGGTCTCCACCGTGGCGGCTGGTGCCTTCTGGACGAAGATGTCGCCGTTGTCCCCATGAGCGAAGGCGTAGAGCACCAGTTCGACGGCGTCTTCCAGCGTCATCATGAACCGCGTCATGGCGGGCTCAGTCACCGTGATCGGCTGCCCCTCCAGAAGCTGGCTGACGAACAAGGGAATCACCGAACCGCGCGAGGCCATGACATTGCCGTAACGCGTGCCGCAAACCGTAAGGCCGGCCTCGGCGAAGCTGGCGATCTTCTCTTCGGTGAGGCCGATGCCGGAGGTGATCAGGTTCGTGTAATAGCCGAGTCCCCGTGCCGCCTCGATCAACTCGGCCAGGTCCTGGCGCACCAATGGTTCGCCGCCGGAAAAACCCAGCTGGGCCGCGCCCATCTCGAGTGCCTGGCGGAACACCTCGATCCACTCGGCGGTGCTCAGTTCTTCATGACTACGGGCGAAGTCCAGCGGATTGGAGCAGTACGGGCACTGCAACGGGCAACGATAGGTCAGCTCCGCCAGCAGCCAGAGCGGCGGGCCGGGCTCGTAGCCGGGTTTAGCGAAGCTCGATCCAGAACCGTTCAACGGCAACCTCCAGAAACGCAACGATATCTTCTTGAATCCCTTCGGCCTCGGGATAGCGAGCCTGCAGATCGGCAACGATCGCACCGACGCTACGCGTCCCGTCCACTTCGGTCAGCACCGCCGCAGCGCTCTCATTGAGCTTGATCATGCCTTCCGGGTAGAGCAGCACATGGCAGTTCTGCGCGGGCTCCCACTGGAAGCGGAAACCACGGCGCAACGCTGGAATCTGGGTTAGTTGAATATCGCTCATCATCATTGTCTCGCCAGTGGGCAGGTTGCTGCCTGGCCACGTGGTCATGGTCGTCAGGCGGTCCACTCTACAGGGGCCGGATGCCTCATGGGTGGGCAGGATTTGCCCACGGAACGCGTGCCTACAGGCTGATGCCTTTGTGCCAGATACGCTCGCGGGTCACGGTGTGGTACGGCGGACGATCCAGTTCGTAGGCCATGCTCATGGCGTCGAGCATGCTCCAGAGCACGTCGAGTTTGACCTGCAGGATCTCCAGCATACGCTCCTGCGCCTCGCGGGTGCGGTAGTGCTCCAGGGTGAGCCGCAGACCGTGCTCGACATCGCGGCGGGCTTCCTTCAGGCGCTTGCGGAAGTAGTCGTAGCCGGAGGCATCGATCCAAGGATAGTGCTGCGGCCAGCTATCGAGGCGCGACTGGTGGATCGTCGGGGCGAAGAGCTCGGTCAGCGAGCTGCTGGCGGCCTCCTGCCAGCTGGCGCGACGGGCGAAGTTGACGTAGGCATCCACGGCGAACCTCACACCGGGCAGCACCAGTTCCTGCGACAGGACCTGCTCGCGATCCAGGCCGACGGATTCGGCGAGTCGCAACCAGGCTTCGATACCTCCCTCTTCCCCCGGCGCGCCGTCGTGATCGATGATGCGCTGGATCCACTCCCGACGGGTGTCGCGATCCGGGCAGTTGGCCATGATCGCCGCATCCTTCAGCGGAATATTGGTCTGGTAGTAAAAGCGGTTGGCGACCCAGCCCTGGATCTGCTCGCGCGTCGCCTTGCCGTTGTGCATCGCAATATGGTACGGATGATGAATATGGTAGTAAGCGCCTTTTGCGCGCAGCGCCTGTTCAAAGGCCTGCGGCGAAAGCGGCTGTGCCTGCGTCATGGTTATACCTCGATCAACATGCCATCCCAGCTCACTTCGATACCCTGCTGCGTCAGGCTCTGGCGCTCAGCGGACTCTTCATCCAGGATGGGATTGGTGTTGTTAATGTGAATCAGAATCTTACGTTCCGCCGGCAATGACGCCAGCAGCGCGGCCAGTCCCTGCTCTTCTGAGAGCGCAAGGTGGCCCATATCTTTACCGGTATTCAGCCCGACGCCGGTTGCCGCCAGCTCGTTGTCGCGCCACAGCGTGCCGTCGATCAGCAGACAGTCCGCCTTTTGCAGCCACGGCATCAGCGCCGCGTCCGGCTCGCCCAACCCCGGCGCATACAGCAGGCTTTTGCCGCTGCTGCCGTCTTCCACAAACAGCGCCACGTTATGACCCGGCAGCGGGCGGTTGCGGTACTGCGAATAAGGCGGCGCGTTGCTCAGCAGCGGAATGGCGGTAAAGCGCAGGCTTTGACAGACGCCGACGGTAAACGGGCTGTCCGGCACGATCGGGTGATGCACCAGGCCGCCGTTCCAGTGGGAAAGCATGGTGAATACCGGGAAGCCGGTGGTCAGATCCTGATGCACCTCTTCGGTACACCAGACCTGATGCGGACAGCCTTCACGTAAATTGAGTAAGCCCGCGCTGTGATCGATCTGGCTGTCGGTCAGGATAATGGCGCCGATGCCGGTGGCGCGCAGCACGTCGGGATTATTCAATTCAGGCGAAGCCAACAGCTGATGGCAGATATCGGGCGAGACATTGCACAATACCCAATCCTTGCCGTTGTCGCTGATGGCGATAGAGGATTGCGTCCGCCGCGAGGTTTTCATCGTGCCGTTACGCACGCCCTGACAGTTGTGACAATTGCAGTTCCATTGCGGGAACCCTCCGCCAGCTGCGGAGCCAAGAACTTTGATCTGCATGTGATGACCGGGAAAGGAGAAAAAAAACAGGCCCGCGACGAGCGCGGGCACAGGGATTAACGGTTGGAAATGTACAGAGTCACTTCCAGACCCAGACGTAAATCTTCAAATGCAGGTTTGATCCATGCAGACATTAGGCTTCTCCTCTTGGCGTTAAAATGACGGGGTTGTCACCATTAATTGCGGCAGGCAACCCGCAACTTGTCAAATATGAAAATTTGGCAGCGCAGATGTTGCTCTAATGTGACCTGGATCGCAACTTTTCTATTGACCCCACGTGCGCTTCAGCACCCGCAGCCAGTTACGCCAGGCCAGTTTTTCCAGACGTTTCTCATCAAAGCCAGCATCGGTTAACGCCTTGAAAAGTTTTGGCATTCCCGTTACGTCGCCAAGGCTTTCCGGCACGCTGATGCCGTCAAAATCAGATCCAAAGCCAACCCGATCTTCTCCCACTTTATCGATCAGCCAGCACAGGTGTTTAACAATTTCATGCAACGACGTGTCGGCATTGCGTTGTCCATCGGCGCGCAGAAAGGCGTTGCCAAAGTTAACGCCGACGAAACCGTCGCTGTGGGCGATAGCCGCCAGCTGCGCGTCGGTCAGGTTGCGCGGCTGCGCGCAGAGCGCGTGCGCGTTGGAGTGCGTCGCCACCAGCGGCGCATCGCTGATCTCCGCTGTTTGCCAGAAGGCCTTCTCATTCATATGCGAAAGATCGATCAGCAGCCGTTTGCGATTGCAGGCGCGAATCAGCGCTTTGCCCTCCTCCGTCATGCCGTCGCCGGTATCGGGCGAACCGGGAAAGCCGCCGTTAACGCCGACGCCGAAGCGGTTGGGCAGGTTCCAGAACGGCCCGATGCTGCGCAGGCCCAGCTGATAAAACGTGTCCAGCAGCGCCAGCTCCGGGTCGAGCATCTCGGCGCCTTCAATATGCATCACCAGCGCCAGCACATCCTGTTGCAGGCATTGCTCGATCTCCGCCGCCGTGCGGCACAGACGCGCCCGGCCCTGCGACGCGTCCGCCAGCTCCTGCAAAATCGCCATCTGAGCCTCGGCGATCGCCAGCGCGTCGTTCTGCGCCTGCACGCTGGCGAGATCCTGCTTGCGCTCGCCCGCCAGCCAGACGGCGGGCGGCACGAAGACGGCGAACAGGCCGCCGGCGAAGCCGCCCTGACGCATGCGCGGGTAATCAAGATGCCCGCGCTCAAGCCCGGCGAAAAAGGCCTGCGCCGGATTGTCCGCGTGGTTGACCCACAGACGCAGCAGCAGATCGTTGTGACCATCAAAAAAGGTTTGCGTTTTTATCATTTCAGCATCGCTATAGCCGTCATACTTCAGGCCGCAGATTCGTTGGCTGCGTTCGCTCACACCGGTCACTTA
>DJDA01000037.1 GCA_002430835.1 Brevundimonas sp. UBA5936 | reverse complement strand
CGGCTGGACGACCTGCTGGCGCGGGCGGGGTTCCAGATCATCGGCGGGACCAGCCTGTTTCGCATGACGCGCACGCCCCACGCCGCGCGCTGGTTCCAGCATCTGTGCCGCGCGGGCATCCTGACCCGGCCGTTCGACCACACGCCCGACGCTCTGCGCTTCGGCGTCCCGGCCGAGCGCGACTTCCCCCGACTGCGACGCGCGCTGGAGACCTTCGGATGAGGGCGACCCGGCGACAGGCGCTGGTGGCGGGCGCGGGCACCATGCTGATCGCCGGACCGGCTGCGGCCGACGCCGCCCCGCGCCGCGTGGTGTCGCTGAACGCCTGCCTCGACGCCATCCTGGTTCATGTCGCCGACCGGAGGCAGATCGCGGCCCTCAGCCACTATGCGCGCGAGCCGGTCGGCTCGACCATTTCCGAGGTGGCCAAGACCTTGCCCTTCACCTGGGAGACGGCGGAAGAGGTCATCGCCCTGCGCCCCGACCTGGTGCTGACCAGCCGCCACAGCGCCCTGGCGACCCGCAATGCGCTGGGCCGTCTGAACATCCAGACCGAACTATTCTCGGTGCCTGACAGCGTGGCGGCCAGCCTGGACCAGGTGCGCGAGGTCGCCCGCCTGGTCGGCCGTCCGGCGCGGGGCCAGGCCCTGATCGCCCGCATTGAGGCCGCCATCGCCGCCGCCGCTCCGCCGCCGGGATCGGCGCCGCTGACGGCCCTGATCTATCAGCCCAACGGTTTCGCCGCCGGGCGCGGCACCTTGATGGACGAGATGATGACCCGCGCCGGTTTCGAGAACGTCGCTGGCCGCTATGGCCTGGGCAAATGGGGCAATGTCCCGGTTGAGCGCCTGCTGGCCGACCCGCCCCAGGTGTTGCTCAGCGGCGTGCCGGTGCGCGGCTCGCGCACCTGGGCCGACCGGGTGATGCGCCATCCGGCGCTGAAGTCCCTGTCCGGCCGGATGGTGCAGGCGCAACTGGAAGAGAAGCTGCTCTATTGCGGCGGGCCGGTGCTGATCCAGACCGCCGCCGCCCTGGCGCGCGCGCGCCGCACGGCGCTGGAGGCCCTGACATGACCTTGCCGCGTCCCCTGGTGATGATCGGGCTTCTGCTCCTGATCGTCGCCCTGTCCGTGGCCAGCATGAGCGCGGGCCGCGTCTGGATTCCGTGGAGCGACTGGGCGAGCCAGCGCGGCGATCCCGCCTGGGCCATTCTGTTCGAGCTGCGCCTGCCGCGCACGGTGCTGGCCCTGATGGTCGGGGCGGTGCTGGGCCTGACCGGGGCGGCGTTGCAGGGCTATACGCGCAACCCCCTGGCCGATCCGGCGATCCTGGGCGTCTCGACCATGGCGGCGCTGGGGGCGGTGCTGACCTTCTATCTGGGCGCGGCGGCCGGCGCGCCGTGGGTGCTGCCGGTCGCGGCCATGGTCGGGGCGGGGATCGGCGTGCTGTTGCTGCTGGCCTTGGCGGGGGCGACCAGCAGCGTCGTCACCTTCATCCTGGCCGGGGTGGTGATCCAGACCATGGCCGGGGCGGGCGTGGCCCTGGCGCTGAACCTGGCGCCCAACCCCTGGGCGGTGAACGAGATCGTCAACTGGCTGATGGGGTCGCTGGCCGACCGCAGCGTGGTCGAGCTGAGGCTGGCGGCGCCGGGCATGATCCTGGGCTGCCTGCTGCTGTTGACCCAAGGCCGGACGCTGGACGCCCTGACCCTGGGCGAGGCGGGGGCGCGATCGCTGGGGGTGCGGCTGGACGTCGGGCGGATGATGCTGGCGCTGGGGGCGGCCCTGGCGGTCGGTTCGGCGGTGGCGGTGACGGGGTCGATCGGCTTCGTCGGCCTGATCGTGCCGCATCTGCTGCGGCCCCTGATTGGCGCCCGGCCCAGCGGCCTGCTGCTGCCCTCGGCTCTGGGCGGGGCGGCGTTGACGCTGGCGGCGGACATCTTGGTGCGGCTGACGCCCGCCTCGACCGAGATCAAGCTGGGCGTGGCCATGGCGGCCCTGGGGGGGCCCTTCTTCCTGGCCCTGCTGATCAGCATGAGAAGGAAGCTGGCATGAGCATCCTGAGCGTGGAGAACCTGTCCGTCCGACTGGGCGACAAGGCGGTGCTGAATGGCGTCGACGCGGCCTTCGCGCCGGGGCTGGTGACGGCGATCGTCGGACCGAACGGAGCGGGCAAGTCGACGCTGCTGGACTGTCTGGCGGCTCTGCGAACGCCCGACGCGGGCCGCGTGATGTTGGACGGCCGAGCATTGCGCGACCTGCCCGCGCGCGCGCGATCACGGCGCATCGCCTACCTGCCCCAGAACGCCGAGATCGCCTGGGCGGTCGAGGGACGCACCTTCGTCGGCCTGGGCCGCACGCCCTACGTCGGCGCCTGGGGCCTGAGGGCGGACGACCGCGCCGCCGTGGCCCGCGCCATGGCCGTGGCGGGGGTGGAGGGGTTCGCCGACCGCGTCGTCTCCACCCTGTCGGGCGGCGAGCGGGCGCGTGTCCTGATCGCCCGCGCCCTGGCCGGAGAACCGCAATGGCTGTTGGCGGACGAGCCGCTGGCGGGCCTCGATCCGGGTCATGTGCTGGACGCCTGCGACCTGTTCCGGCGGCTGGCGGATGAAGAGGGGCGGGGCGTCGTCCTGACCCTGCATGATCTGGACGCCGCCCTGCGCGTGGCGGATCGGGTGATCGTTCTGGCCGAGGGGCGGGTGATCGCCGACGCCGCCCCGGCCGAGGCCCTGTCGCCCGAGGTGCTCAAGACGGCGTACGGCGTCGAGGCGCGCACCCTGGACGGCGTGCGCGGCCCGGTGCTGGAAATGGTCGGCCGTGCCCGTTAGCAGCCTGCCCACGCCCTGGATCGTCGCGGGCGCCTTGCTGGTCGAAGGCGTCCTTGGTTGGCCTCGGCGCCTGTCGCATCCGGTGGCGTGGCTCGGCGCCCTGATCGCGGTGCTGGAGCGGCGCTGGAACAAGGCGGAACGGCCACAGGGCGCGCGCCGTGCGCTGGGCGTCGTCACGGTCCTGATCCTGATCGCCGTCGCAGGCGGGGCGGGCTGGGGCGTGCAGGCGCTGGCCGCCGCCTCGCCTTTTTGGCCGGGATTGGCGCTGTTGCTGGTCTGCGGCGCGACGGGGCTGGCGGCGCGCAGCCTGTTCGATCACGTCCGCGCCGTGGCCCGACCGCTGAAGGCGGGCGACCTGCCCGCCGCGCGTCTGGCGGTCGGCATGATCGTCGGCCGCGACGTCGAGGCGATGGACGAGGGCGAGGTCGCGACCGCCGCCCTGGAAAGCCTGGCCGAGAGCTTCTGCGACGGCGTGGTCGCGCCGGTCTTCTGGTTCGTGATCGGCGGCCTGCCGGGCCTGTTCGCCTATAAGGCCATCAACACCGCCGACAGCATGATCGGCCATATGGAGCCGCGCTGGCGGGCTTTCGGCTGGGCGGCGGCGCGCACCGATGATGTGATGAACTGGATCCCGGCGCGCATCGCGGGCGCCTTGATCGCGCTGGCGGGCGCAGGCGGCTGGCGCATCATGTGGCGCGATGCGGGCAGGCACGCCTCGCCCAACGCCGGGTGGCCCGAGGCGGCCATGGCGGGCGCGCTGCGGGTTCGACTGGGCGGTCCGGTCCGCTATGACGGCGTCATGACCGACCGACCTGTCTTCGGCGACTGGGCGCCGCCGTCCGCCCATGATCTGAAACGCGGGCTGAAGGTTTACGGCCTCGCCTGCGCCCTGTTGCTGATGCTGCTGATCGGCGGGGGCTTCGCATGGCCGCGTTGATGATCCAGGGCTGCGGCTCGGACGTGGGCAAGTCGGTGCTGGTCGCCGGTCTGTGCCGCGTCTTCGCCAATCGCGGACTGACGGTGCGGCCGTTCAAGCCGCAGAACATGTCCAACAACGCCGCCGTCACTGCGCCCGACCATGAGGGCCGCATCGGCGAGATCGGCCGCGCCCAGGCGCTTCAGGCGCTGGCCTGCCGCACCCCGGCGACGGTCGATATGAACCCCGTCCTGCTGAAGCCGCAGAGCGACACCGGCGCCCAGTTGGTCGTGCGCGGTCAGGTCGAGGGCGTGTGGCAGGCGGCGGGCTATCAGGACCGCAAGGCCGCCCTGCTGGACGTGGTGCTGGACAGCTTCCGTCGTCTTCAGGCTGAAGCCGATCTGGTGATCGTCGAAGGCGCGGGCAGTCCGGCCGAGACCAACCTGCGCGCCGGGGACATCGCCAACATGGGCTTCGCCCGCGCGGCGGACGTGCCGGTGGTGCTGGTCGGCGACATCGACCGGGGCCATGTCATCGCCTCCCTGGTCGGCGCCCACGCGGTGCTGGACGGCGAGGACCGGGCGATGATCCGGGGCTTCATCATCAACAAGTTTCGCGGCGATCCGGCCCTGTTCGATCAGGGGCGGGCAGAGATCACGCGGCGCACGGGCTGGGCGGACCTGGGCATGGCGTCGTGGCTGGCGGATGCGCGATCGCTTCCCGCCGAGGACGCCGTGGTGCTAGAGCGGTCGGGCGGCGCGCGTGGCGGAAAGGTGCGGATCGCCGTGCCCATGCTGTCGCGCATCGCCAATTTCGACGACTTCGATCCGTTGCGGCATGAGCCGGGCGTGGACTTCGGCTTTGTCCCACCGGGGCAGGCCCTGCCGGGCGATGCGGACCTGATCATCCTGCCGGGAACCAAGGCGACGCTGGCCGATCTGGCCTTCCTGCGCGCGCAGGGCTGGGACGTGGATATCGCCGCCCATGTGCGACGCGGCGGGCGGGTGCTGGGCGTGTGCGGCGGCTATCAAATGCTGGGCCGGACGATCAGCGACCCGGACGGCGTCGAGGGCGTGGCGGGTTCGGCGCCGGGGCTGGGCCTGCTGGACGTCGAGACGGTGCTGGCGGGCGCCAAGACGCTGCGTCGGGTCGAAGGACAACTGACGCCCTCCGGCGCGGTGGTTCAGGGCTATGAGATCCACATCGGCCGCACCGACGGCCCGGATGCGGCACGGCCGGTCGCCATGATCGACGGGGCGACGCATGGCGCGCGCTCGGGCGATGGGCGGATCGCGGGCCTCTATGTCCACGGCCTGTTCGATCGGGCCGAGGCGCGGGCGGCGCTGCTGGCGGAGGTCGGCGCGGCGTCCGACGGCGTGGATCAGGGCGCGCGGGTGGATCAGGCGCTGGACCGCATCGCCGCCGTTCTGGAAACCCATTTCGACATTCCGGCTCTGGCCCGGATCGCAGGACTGACATGACCGAACTGACCGAGCTTTTCTCCGTTCCGCCGCTGGATCCGGGGCTGCGCGCGCCGCTGCGGCAGGCGCTGGACGGCAAGGCCAAGCCGGTCGGCGCCCTGGGCCGGATCGAGGATCTGGCCCTGACGCTGGGCCTGATCCAGCAGACTCTGCGCCCGACCGTGACCCGGCCGGTGCTGCTGGTCTTCGCAGCGGATCACGGGCTGACGCGCTCGGGCGTGGCGGCCTATCCGGCGGGGGTGACCGTGGCCATGGTCGATACGTTGCTGACGGGCCGGGCCAGCGCCAACGCCTTCGCCAAGGTCGTGGGCGCGCAGGTGCAGGTGATCGACGCGGGCGTCGCCGCCGACCTGTCGGACCGCGCGGGCCTGATCCACGCCAAGGTCGCGCCGGGCACGAAGGACGCCTCGGTCGAGCCCGCCATGACACGCGATCAGGCCGAGGCCGCTCTGCTGGAAGGCGCCGCCATGGCGCGGGCCGCTATCGACGACGGCGCTGATGTGATCGCCCTGGGCGAAATGGGCATCGGCAACAGCGCCTCGGCGGCCCTGCTGATGCACCGGCTGGCACCCGCGCCTCTGGCCGACTGCGTGGGGCAGGGGGCGGGGCATTCGCCCGAGGGCATGGCGCGCAAACAGGCCGTGTTGGCCAAGGCCGCCGCCCGTTCGGACGCGACGGCGCCGCTGGAGGTGCTGACCCAGTTCGGCGGCTTCGAGATCGCCATGATGGCCGGGGCCCTGCTCGACGCGGCCAAGGCGGGCGTTCCGGTCATCGTCGACGGCTTCATCGGTTCGGCGGCGGCGCTGCTGGCGATCCGACTGGCGCCGGAGACGCGCGACTACTGCATCTTCGCCCACGCCTCGGCCGAGGCGGGGCATCGTCGGATGCTGGAGGCCGTCGAGGCGCAACCCCTGCTGGGTCTCGACATGCGTCTGGGCGAGGGGACGGGCGCGTTGCTGGCCGTGCCGCTGCTGAAGGCGGCCTGCGCCCTGCTGTCCGACGTGGCCGAGCTGAAGGACATATTGGAGGCCGCGCGATGATCGGACGCGAGGCGCGGCTGTTCGTCTGCGCCCTGCAGTTCCTGACGCGCCTGCCGACGCCGCCGCTGCGCGATTTCCAGCCCGAGTGGATCCAGCAGAGCGCGCGCTGGTTCCCGCTGGTGGGGCAGGTGGTCGGCCTGATCGCGGCGGCGATCCTCTACGGCGCGGCCCAGGTGTGGAGCCCGTGGATCGCGGCCCTGCTGGCCGTGGCGGCGGGTGTGGCCCTGACCGGCGGCTTCCACGAGGACGGGCTGGCCGACACCGCCGACGGTCTGGGCGGCGGCCAGACGCGGGCGCGGCGGCTGGAGATCATGAAGGACAGCCGCCTCGGCTCATACGGCGCGCTGACGCTGGGGCTGACGCTGGCGTTGCGGGTTGCGGCGCTGGCGATGCTGGTCGCCGTGTCGCCGTGGATGGCGGCGGCGGTGTACGGCTGGAAGCTCAAGCGCAGCCTGATGCGTGTGACCAACATGATGCACCAGGTCAAGGCAGGCGTAAGTGCGGGCGATCCGGATGCGATGAAGCTGCTGCGCTTCTATCACTTGGGGTTGACGCAGATGCATCGGCTCGATGGCAACTCCAGCGGCCTCAGCGATTCGGTTGCCGAGATTGACCGTCACCGCGAGGCGATGGAGGCGCGGAACATGGATACCGACCAGCCACGCCTAGAGTCGGGTTGGGTGGAGCGAGTCGGACA
>DJDA01000038.1 GCA_002430835.1 Brevundimonas sp. UBA5936 | reverse complement strand
CTTCGACGACATCGATCTGGAAGAGATTTTCGGCGCTTTCGGCGGCGGCGGGCGTGGGGCCGGGCGCGGCTTCGGCGGCGGGCGCGGCCAGGACGTGCGGGCCACCCTGGACATCAGCCTTGAGGACGCCATCGCCGGGACGACGCGGCGCATCCAGTTCTCGGACGGTCGGATGCTGGATGTGGCCATTCCCAAGGGCGCGTCCGAAGGCCAGGTGATCCGGTTGAAAGGGCAGGGCGCGCCGGGGCGCGGCGGTCAGGCGGGCGACGCCCTGATCGAACTGCGCATCCAGCCGCATCCGGTGTTCAAGCGCGACGGCGCTGATCTGACGATGGATCTGGCGGTGTCGGTCCCCGACGCGGTGCTAGGCGGGAAGATCCAGGTGCCGACGCCCGAGGGCGCGGTGATGATGACCATCCCCAAGGGCTCGAACTCGGGCAAGGTGCTGCGGCTGAAGGGGCGCGGCGCCTATGCGAACGGCAAGCGCGGCGATCTGCTGGCGAAGCTGGTGGTGACGCTGCCGGAGACGCCGGACGACGAACTGGTCCGGTTTGCGACCGAATGGCGTGAACGCCGGCCCTATAAGCCCGGCCGTTGATGGCCTAAGGGCTTAGCTTCCTTCTTCTCCTCCCCGAGACTGTAGAGACCGTCATGACGCCCAAACCCGCCGCCAAGCCCGCTCGCCCCTGGTTCTCGGCCGGGCCGACGGCCAAGCGTCCGGGCTGGGAGCTGGCGAACCTGCCGACGAACCTGATGGGCCGGGGCATCCGCGCGCCGGAAGTGGCCGAGCGGTTCGCGCATGGGCTGAAGCTGACGCGCGAAGTGCTGAGCCCGCCGGACGACTATGTGCTGCTCTATACGCCCGGCTCGGACACCGGGGCGGTCGAGGCGGCGCTGTGGTGCATGCTGGGCGAGCGGCTGGTGCAGGTCGTCGCCTATGAGAATTTCGGTCAGGCCTGGGCGACCGACGTGCGCGATCACCTGAAGCTGGAGCCGGAAGTGCTGACGGCGCCATGGGGCGAACTGCCGGACCTGTCCAAGGTCGATCCGAAGAAAGACGTGGTGTTTCCGTGGAACGGCACGACCTCGGGCGTGCGCGTGCCGGACGCGGACTGGATCGCCGACGACCGCGAGGGGCTGACCATCTGCGACGCGACCTCGGCGGCGTTTGCGATGGACCTGCCGTGGGACAAGCTGGATGTGACAACCTTCAGCTTCCAGAAGGCGCTGGGCGGCGAGGCGGGCATCGGCCTGATGGTGCTGTCGCCGCGCGCGGTGGCAAGGCTGGATACGTATCGCCCCGATCGGGCCGTGCCCAAGGTGCTGCGGATCGTCGACAAGAAGGGTTTTGACCGGACCCTGGCGGACGGGGTGGTGATGAACACCTTCTCGGTCCTGACCATCGAGGACTGGATCGACGCGCTGGACTGGGCGAAGGGCGCAGGCGGCCTGCCTGCGCTGATCGCGCGCACAGACGCCAACTATGCGGCCCTGGCCGAGTGGGTGGAGCGGACCAACTGGATCGACTTCCTGCCGGAGCGCCCCGAAATCCGCTCGACCACGTCGGTCTGTCTGAAGTTCGTCGACCCGCGCATCGCGGCGATGGACGAGGCGGGACAGAAGGCCTTCGTGAATCGGTTCAAGGGGCTGCTGGAAGGCGAGGGGGCGGTCTATGACATGGAGCCGCATCGTTATGCGCCTCCGGGCCTGCGTCTGTGGTGCGGCTGCACGGTCGAGACGGCGGACGTCGTGGCCGCGACGCCGTGGCTGGAGTGGGCGTTCCAGACGGCGGTCGGCGAACTGGCCGGATAATTCGGTCGCCCATTCTACGCCCTTTGGGGGCGACTCCGGACGATTCAGGGGTTATAGGCTCCCACCGCATTCTGGATTGCGGAGAAACGGTCTTGGCTAACGTCGCAGTGGTCGGCGCCCAATGGGGCGACGAGGGCAAGGGCAAGATTGTCGACTGGTTGTCGAACCGGGCCGATATGGTCGTGCGGTTCCAGGGCGGCCATAACGCGGGCCATACGCTGGTCGTCGACGGCAAGGTTTACAAGCTGGCGCTGCTGCCCAGCGGCGTGGTTCAGGGCAAGCCCTCGATCATCGGCAACGGCGTGGTCGTGGACCCCTGGCACCTGGTTGGCGAGATCGAGAAGATCCAGGCCCAGGGCGTGGCCATCACCCCCGATATCCTGACCATCGCCGACAACGCCTGCCTGATCCTGCCGATCCATCCGGCGCTGGACGTGGCGCGCGAGGCCGCCGCCAGCGCGCCGGGCGCCAAGATCGGCACGACCGGACGCGGTATCGGCCCGGCCTATGAGGACAAGGTGGGGCGTCGCGCCATCCGCGTCTGCGACCTGGCCAATGAAGACGACCTGAAGATCAAGATCGACCGCCTGCGCTCGCACCACGATCCGCTGCGCGCGGGTCTGGGGCTGGAGCCGATCGATCCGGCGGCCCTGCTGGCGCAACTGCTGGAGATCGCGCCGAAGATCCTGCCCTACGTCAAGCCGGCGTGGCGGGTGCTGGACGCCGCGCAGAAGGCGGGCAAGCGCGTGCTGTTCGAAGGGGCGCAGGGCGCCTTCCTGGACGTGGATCACGGCACCTATCCCTATGTGACCAGCTCGAACACCATCGCCGGACAGGCGGCGGCGGGGTCGGGGGTCGGTCCGCGCGGCGTCGGCTATGTGCTGGGCATCGTGAAGGCCTATACGACCCGCGTCGGCGAAGGCCCCTTCGCCTGCGAACTGAACGATGAGGTCGGCGAGCATCTGGCCGTGGTCGGTCGCGAGGTCGGCGTGAACACCGGCCGGGCGCGCCGCTGCGGCTGGTTCGATGCGGTGCTGGTGCGCCAGTCGGTGGCGATCAACGGCATCGACGGCATCGCCCTGACCAAGCTGGACGTGCTGGACGGGCTGAAGACGCTGAAGATCTGCGTCGGTTATCGCATCAACGGCGAGGTGCTGGACTATCTGCCGTCGAGCCTGAAGGATCAGGCCTCGGCCGAGCCGGTGTTCGAGGAGCTGGAAGGCTGGACCGAGAGCACGGGCGGCGTCCGCAGCTTCAAGGATCTGAACGCCCATGCGCTGAAGTATGTGCGCCGGATCGAGGAACTGATCGGCGCGCCGGTGGCCCTGCTGTCGACCAGCCCCGAGCGGGACGACACCATTCTGATGCGCGATCCGTTCCAAGGCTAAGTTTACATTTTTGGGCTGAGGCAACATCGCCTTAACCCGTGGGGCATAGGGTCGGGCTCTGGAATGGAGCTCGTCCCGTGTTCGCCCTAGACGCCAAAACGATACAGAGGATCGCGCCGGTGGTTCGGCGCGTGCTGATCGTTGACCCCAATCCCGCCGCCGCGCGCCTGCTGATGGACCTGCTGAAGGGGTTCGGATCGCGCGAGATCGTGGTCGAGGGCGACGAGGCGCGCGTGCTGGACCTGGCGCGCGAGATGGAGCCGGGCCTGATCTGCACCGAGCAGGCGGGGCCGAAGCTGGACGGCGAGGCCCTGGTGCGGCGCATCCGTCGCTCCAGCCTGTCGTGCCGACGCGCGCCGATCATCATGGTGACGGCCGAGGCGACCGCCAGCGCTATCAAGGGCGCGCGGGATTCCGGCGTGCACGAGTTCCTGAGAAAACCCTTCACCAGCGGTGATCTGCAACGTCGGATCGAGAACCTGGCGACCAAGCCGCGCGACTGGGTCGAGGCGGTGGGCTATGTCGGGCCGGACCGGCGGCGCTTCAACTCGGACGACTACGCCGGACCGCAGAAGCGCAAGGCGGACAAGCCGCGCTCCGGCGCCGAGGCGGCGGTGGCGGTCAAGGATCAGGCGATGCGGATCCTGTTCTCGGCCCTGACGCAGTTCGACAGCGATCCGATGCAGGCCGTGCGGGCCATCAAACAGCAGGCCGAGACGTTGAAGGCGCTGGCCATCAAGACCGGCGACGCGCCGCTGGCGATCGCCGCGGCGGGGCTGGATACGGTGCTGGCCGCCGGGGCTCCGACGAAAGCCGTCCTGACGGTGCCGGTTCAGGCGGTGCTGAAGCTGGCGCCGCCCGAGACCCTGGCGCGGGCGGGGTAGTGAGCCCTGGTCGACGTCAGGCGTCGACCAGGTTCCGTTCCTCGGCCGCAGCGCGCATGGCCTTCTGCAGTTTTTCGAAGGCGCGCACCTCGATCTGACGCACGCGCTCACGGCTGACGCCGTACTGGCCGGCGAGCTCTTCCAGCGTGACCGGGTCGTCCTTGAGGCGACGTTCGGTCAGGATGTGCTTCTCGCGGTCGGTCAGTTCCTCCATGGCCTCTTGCAGCAGGCTCATGCGGATCGACTTTTCCTCGTTCTCGGCCAGCTCGGTTTCCTGGCTGACGGCGTTGTCGTCGGCCAGCCAGTCCTGCCACTCGCTTTCGCCGTCCGCGCGCAGCGGGGCGTTCAGCGAGGCGTCGCCGCCGAGACGGCGGTTCATGTTGGTGACTTCTTCTTCCGACACGCCCAGCTTGGTGGCGATGGCCGCCAGGTGTTCTGGGTGCAGGTCGCCTTCCTCGAAGGCCGAGATCTGGCTCTTAGCCTTGCGCAGGTTGAAGAAGAGCTTCTTCTGCGCCGCCGTGGTGCCCATCTTCACGAGGGACCAGGAGCGCAGGATGTATTCCTGAATGGACGCGCGAATCCACCACATGGCGTAGGTCGCCAGGCGGAAGCCCTTGTCGGGATCGAATTTCTTGACGGCCTGCATCAGGCCGACGTTGCCCTCGGAGATCACCTCGCCGATCGGCAGGCCGTAGCCGCGATACCCCATGGCGATCTTGGCCACGAGGCGCAGGTGAGAGGTCACGAGACGGTGGGCGGCCTCAGGATCCTGGTGTTCGCTCCACCGCTTGGCGAGCATGAACTCCTCATCCTTGGTCAGCATCGGAAACTTACGGATTTCCGTGAGATAACGGGACAGTCCCTGTTCAGGCGACATCACCGTCAGCGTGGTATTGGCCATGTGGTCCCTCCGACCGAATGCTAGAGCAGGCGCCGCGGCTTTGACCACATGACGTGCATCATCGCCTCGCCCCTCAACTGATAAGATGGGAATCCGTTGCCCGGAGCGAAAGGGGCGGATTGTCTCAATTCGGCGGCGACCGCGCGGGTCGTCCGTCGTGGCGATTATCTAGCACAGATGTTGTTGCTAATAAAGCGGACAGTTTGGCGCAGACGCGACGACGCGCCAAAGCGTCAGAGTTCGCTGAGCAGGGCTTCCAGCCGCAGCATGTCCTCGGGCGGGGCGGTTTCGAAGCGGAGGGCTTGGCCGGTGACAGGGTGGATGAAGCCGAGGACGGCGGCGTGCAGGGCCTGGCGTTTCAGGCCGGACGCCTCGACGGCGGCGCGGACGGGGGCGGCGGGGCTGCCTGAGCCGTAGACGGGGTCGCCGAGCAGGGGCGCGCCCTTGGACGCCATGTGGACGCGGATCTGATGGGTGCGGCCGGTGTGCAGGGTGCAGGCGACGCGGGCCGCCAGCGGGGCGTTGGAGGCCTTGGCCGGGCGGCCGAAGGTCTGCTGGACCACATAGTCGGTGATCGCCTCGCGTCCGCCGGAGCGCAGCACGGCCATCTTCTTGCGGTCGCCGCTGGAACGGCCGATCTGGGTCTGGATGCGACCCTTTTCGGGCGAGGGCGCGCCGCGCGTCAGGGCCACATAGGTGCGCTCGATGTCGTGGGCGGCGAAAAGGGCGGACAGTCCTGCGTGGGCGCGGTCGGACTTGGCGGCGACCATGACGCCCGAGGTGTCCTTGTCCAGGCGGTGGACGATGCCGGGGCGGGCGACGCCGCCGATGCCGGAGAGACTGTCGCCGCAGTGGGCCAGCAGGGCGTTGACCAGAGTGCCGGTCTCGCAGCCGGGGGCCGGATGGGCGGCCATGCCGGGCGCCTTGTCGATGACGATCAGGTCGGCGTCCTCGAACAGGACGGTCAGAGGAATGGCTTCCGGCTGGGGCGTGGCCGGGGCGACGGGCGGCAGGGCGACCACATAGAGACCGGGTTGGGCCTTGGCCGAGCCGTTGGAGACCGTCTGGCCGTCCCGGGTGACGGCGCCTTCGGCCAGCAGGGCCTGAAGCCGGGCGCGGGACAGGGTCGGGAAGGCCTCGGCGAGGGCCTTGTCCAGACGCACGCCGGGCGCGTCGATGCGCGCGTTGAGCAATTCGGGCGCTTCGTCGTCTTCCGACAGTAAAGGTTCATCAGCCATGGTGTGAAATAGCATGGCTTGCGTGAAGAGGCGTCATCGGACCTCGAGCGCGGCTGTTGTGGAGAGGCCTAAATGAAGTTGCCGACCGTCGCCGTCGTTGCGGCATCCAGCGTCGTCCTGTTGTCGGGCTGCGCCACGATGAGCGAGGGCCAGTGCCTGGTCGGCGACTGGGGCGGACAGGGCTATCGCGATGGGGCCGAAGGGCATCCATCCAGCCGTCTGCATGACCACGCCAAGGCCTGCGCCAAGCATGGCGTGAGCCCGAATATGAGCGCCTACATGGCGGCGCGCGAGGATGGCTTGCGGACCTATTGCACCTGGGAGAACGGCTTCCGCGCGGGGCGTGCGGGCGGAACCTATCAGGGCGTCTGTTCCCCGGCGGAAGAGCGGGCCTTCGTGCCTGCGCATCGCGACGGACGACAGCTGTATGAGGTCGAGCAGGCCGTCTCTTCGGCCGAAAGCGCGCTGAACTCGGCGATCCGTCGCATCGAAAGCCGCGAGGACAAGCTGGACGCCAAGCGGCGTGAACTGCGTCAGGAAGGCCTGACCTCCGAAGAGCGCCAGCGTATCCGCAACCGCATTCGCGAGGTCGAGGGCGAACTGGACGACGCGCATCGCTCCGCGCGTCGGGCCGAGGACGACCTGCGCTACGCTGAAGTCGAACTGCGGACTGTGCGCCGTATGCTCGATGGCCGTTACGGGGTCTGGTGAACATGAAAACGCCCGCCTTCGATCGACGGAGGCGGGCGTTTCTTTCGCTCAGACTGCGAGCGGCGATCAGCCGATGCGCGGGTCCAGTTCGCCGCCGGCGTAGCGCTTGGCCATCTGGGCCGTGGACAGGGGCTTGATCTTCGACGCCTGACCTTCGCAGCCGAACTGCAGATAGCGCTCCTGGCACAGCTTGCGCATGGCTTCCTTGGCGGGCTTCAGATAGGCGCGGGGATCGAACTCGCCCGGCTTCTCGGCTAGCAGCTTGCGGATGGCGCCGGTCATGGCCATGCGGTTGTCGGTGTCGATGTTCACCTTGCGCACGCCGTTCTTGATGCCGCGCTGGATCTCTTCGACCGGCACGCCCCAGGTCTGGGGCATCTGGCCGCCATAGGCGTTGATGATGTCCTGCAGATCCTGCGGCACCGAGCTTGATCCGTGCATCACCAGGTGGGTGTTGGGCAGGCGACGGTGGATTTCCTCGATCACGTTCATGGCCAGGACTTCGCCGTCCGGCTGACGCGTGAACTTATAGGCGCCGTGCGAGGTGCCCATGGCGATGGCCAGGGCGTCGACCTTGGTGGCCTTGACGAAGTCGACGGCCTGATCCGGGTCGGTCAGCAGGGCCGAGTGGTCCAGCTTGCCTTCGAAGCCGTGGCCGTCCTCGGCCTCGCCCATGCCGGTCTCCAGCGAACCCAGCACGCCCAGCTCGCCCTCGACCGAGACGCCGCAGCTGTGGGCCATCTCGGTGACGCGGCGCGTCACTTCGACGTTGTATTCGTAGGAGGCGGGGGTCTTGGCGTCTTCTTCCAGCGAGCCGTCCATCATCACCGAGGTGAAGCCGTACTGGATGGCGGTGGCGCAGGTCGCCGGGCCGTTGCCGTGGTCCTGGTGCATGCAGACCGGGATGTGCGGATACAGTTCGGCCAGGGCGTCGATCAGCTTGGCCAGGACGACATCGTTGGCGTAGGAGCGGGCGCCGCGCGAGGCCTGGATGATGACCGGCGCATTGACGGCGTCGGCGGCCTCCATGATGGCCAGGCCCTGCTCCATGTTGTTGATGTTGTAGGCGGGCAGGCCGTAGTCGTGCTCCGCCGCGTGGTCGAGCAGTTGTCGCAGCGTGATGCGCGCCATGGATAGTCTCCTGAACCAGATATGATTTTGCCCGAGGTCTTAGCCCGTCAGGCGGGGGAAGTCACGCCGATGTGACAGGGCGCAAGCCTGGTGGACTTTGGGCGCGCAGCCTCTAAGTGGACGCGACGCCTCGGGCGTGTCTGACCAAGGAGCGGCGATGAGCCAGAACGATGATGCGCTGGATGAGGACGGCGGCGGTTTCGACGTCGACGACTGGTCACGGCTGACGCCTTTCAACGGGGCCGTGGCGACGCTGGACGACGTTCAGGCAGGCAAGGCGGTCTTTGCTCTGGGCGACACCGAGGATGCGCGCGTCATCGACATGGAGCTGCCCCAGCCGGTCATCTGGTGGGAGGAGGACGGCGAACAGGCGGCGGTGATCGTTCAGGCCGAAGCCCACGTCGGCCCCGACGGCGATCTGATGGAGGTGCTGGGTCTGATCCTGCCTGACGGCGGCGGGGCGGTGGCCCTGCTGGACGACGTCGATCTGGTGGACGACACCGATCCGACGTGGCGCGATCTGGTCGCGCGCGCCGTCGACATGGACGGCGAAGACTAAGCTTCAGCCGTCAGGGGCGAGGGCCGCGAACAGCCCTCGCCTTGACGTTTTTAGGCGGCGCGCAGGGCCTCGACGCCCGGCAGCACCTTGCCCTCCATCCATTCCAGGAAGGCGCCGCCCGCGGTGGAGACGAAGGTCATGTCGTCGGCCGTGCCTGCGTGGTTCAGGGCCGCGACGGTGTCGCCGCCGCCGGCCACGGCGACCAGCTTGCCGGCCTTGGCCAGTTCAGCGGCGTGTTTGGCGGCTTCGACCGTGGCCTTGTCGAAGGGCGGAACCTCGAACACGCCCAGCGGGCCGTTCCAGATCAGGGTCTTGGACAGGTCCATGGCGCGGTTCAGGCGGGCAACGGTTTCCGGCCCGGCGTCCAGAATCAGGTCGTCGGCGGCGATGCGATCCAGAGCGCGGACGCCCGATTCGATGCCCGGCTTCACGCCCTTGGCGACCACGACATCGACCGGCAGCAGCAGTTCGCAGCCCTGACGACGGGCTTCCTCGATGATCTCGCGGGCGGTGTCGGCCAGATCCTGCTCGCACAGCGAACCGCCGACATCGACGCCCTGGGCGAACAGGAAGGTGTTGGCCATGCCGCCGCCGATGGCCAGATAGTCCAGCTTGGCGACCAGATTCTTCAGCAGGTCCAGCTTGGTCGAGACCTTGGCGCCGCCGACGATGCCGATGACCGGCTTCTGCGGCTTGCCGAGCGCCGCATCCAGCGCCTCAAGCTCGCGCGCCATGGCGCAACCGGCATAGGCGGGCAGCAGGCGGGCCAGGCCTTCGGTCGAGGCGTGGGCGCGGTGCGCGGCCGAGAAGGCGTCGTTGACGTAGAGGTCGCCCAGTTCCGCCAGTTGGGCGGCGAAGGCCGGGTCGTTCTTTTCCTCGCCCTTGTGGAAGCGGACGTTCTCCAGCAGCAGCACGCCGCCCGCGTCCAGATCGGCCACGGCGGCCTTGGCCTCATCGCCCACGCAGTCGTCGGCGAAGCGCACGGGGCCGTGCAGCAGCAGCTCCAGCGGCTCGACCACGGGCTTCAGGCTCATCGACGGGACGCGCTCGCCCTTGGGACGGTCGAAGTGGGCCAGCAGCACGACCTTGGCGCCCGCTTCGCGCAGGCGGTGAATGGTCGGCAGGGCGGCCTTCAGGCGGGTGTCGTCGGTGACGTTCCCGTCCTCCATCGGCACGTTGAAGTCCACGCGGACCAGGGCGGCCTTGCCCGAAAGGTCGGAAACGTCGTCGAGGGTGCGGAAGGTCATGATGGCGTATCTCTGTTCTTCCTTCTCCCCTCGTGGGAGAAGGTGGCTCGCGGAGCGGGCCGGATGAGGGGGCGGTGAACCAGACGCAGCGTTTGAGAGCGACGATGACGCCCGCTGAGGCGGCGATGTGGCGTATCCTGCGTGGCCGAGGGTTTGAGGCGCACAAGTTCCGGCGACAGACCCGTATCGGGCGCTGGATCGCTGATTTCTGCTGCTATGAACTCAGGTTGGTGATCGAACTGGACGGCGGCGTCCATCGGTTGCGCGAGGTCGAGGACGCTGCGCGCGATGCGGACCTTGAGCAGCGCGGCTTCACCGTCCTGCGCTTCGGCAATGAGGCCGTGCTGACGAATCCGAATCTGGTTCTGGATGCAGTCAGGCATCATGCGGCGCGTCAGCCCCCTCATCCGTCAGGCTCCGCCTGCCACCTTCTCCCACGAGGGGAGAAGGGTCGAGAGCGGTGGTTTCAGATTACAGGAACTTCGCCATCACCAGGGCGGTGTCGGCCATGCGGGTCGCGAAGCCCCACTCGTTGTCGTACCAGGTCAGAACGCGGGCCAGCTTGCCGTCGACGACCTGCGTCTGCGGCAGGGCGGCGGTCGAGGAGGCGGCGACGTGGTTCAGGTCGATCGAGACCAGCGGGTCGGTGGTCGTGGCCAGGACGCCGCTCATCGGGCCGTTCGCGGCGGCCAGCAGGGCGGCGTTGATTTCCTCGACGGTGACTTCGCGACCAGCGACGACCTTCAGGTCGACGACCGAGACGTTCGGGGTCGGGACGCGGATCGACGAGCCGTCCAGCTTGCCCTTCAGTTCCGGCAGGACCAGGCCCAGGGCCTTGGCGGCGCCGGTCGAGGTCGGGATCATGGACAGGGCGGCGGCGCGGCCGCGGTACAGATCCTTGTGCATCGTATCCAGCGTCGGCTGGTCGCCGGTGTAGGCGTGGATGGTGGTCATATAGCCGCGCTCGATGCCGAACAGATCGTGCAGCACCTTGGCCACCGGGGCCAGGGCGTTGGTCGTGCACGAGCCGTTGGACACGACGATGTCGTCGGCCGTCAGCGTCTCATGGTTGACCTTAAAGACGATGGTCTTGTCGGCGTTGTCGGCCGGGGCCGAGACCAGCACGCGCTTGGCGCCCGCCTTCAGGTGAGCCGAGGCCTTGTCCTTGGAGGTGAAGATGCCCGTGCATTCCAGGGCGATGTCCACCTTCAGCTCGGCGTGCGGCAGGTTGGCCGGGTCGCGCTCGGCCGTGACCTTGATCTTGCCCGTGCCGACGTCGATCCAGTCCTCGCCGGTCGTGACCGTGCCGGGGAAGCGGCCGTGCACCGAGTCATAGCGGAACAGGTGGGCGTTGGTCTCGACCGGGCCCAGGTCGTTGATCGCCACGACCTCGATGTCCTTGCGGCCGTGCTCGACGATCGAGCGGAGGACGAGGCGGCCGATGCGGCCGAAGCCGTTGATGGCGACGCGAACGGTCATGGGGAGCAGTCTCCTGAACAGGGGGCGGTTATGATGGGCGCCTTAGTGGGACGGAGCGCGCGCGGTTGCAACCCCGTCGCCGTAACAAGGCCCGTAACAAGATATGATCGCCTGTAACCGTCCGGGTGCGGTCAAGCCGCCTCAGCAGCAGCGGAAGCCGCCGCCTTCGCCGAACCGCCGCGCCTCATGCAGGCGGAAGAAGGCGGTGCGGTCCAGCGGCGCCTGATCCGGGTGGGTGACGGCGGCATGGGCGACATAGGCGTCATAATCCGGCTGGCCGATCATCAGCCCGGCGGTGCGGCGGGCGTCCTTGCCCCACCGCACCAGCGTGTCCCGGCAGGCGCAGAGCAGGTCCGCGCCGCCGCTCGTCGCCGAGGATGAAGAGGACTTAAGCACGGGCGATGTCCATGGCTTCGTCGGCCAGGGTCAGCTCATGCGCGGCCGGGGTTTCGACCACGGTCGGCTGGTCGGACTTCAGCGCCTTGAGGCAGGCCCCGACGCCATAGACCACGACCGTCAGCACCACGAACAGGAAGCCCGCCGTCAGCGCCGAGTTGACGTAGTCGTTGACGATGACCCGGTGCATGTCGCCGATGGTCTTGGCCGGGGCCAGGATGTCGCCGGCGGCCATGGCGTCCTGATACTTCCGCGCATGGGCCAGGAAGCCGATCTTCACGTCGGGGTGGAACAGCTTCTGCAGACCCGCCGTGACGGTGCAGATCAGCAGCCAGACTGCTGGAACCGCCGTGGCCCAGGCGAACCTGTGCCGCTTCATCTTGAACAGGACGACCGTGCCCAGGATCAGGGCGACCGCCGCCAGCATCTGGTTGGCGATGCCGAACAGGGGCCACAGGCTGTTGATCCCGCCCAGGGGATCAACCACGCCGGTATAGAGGAAATAGCCCCACAGCCCGACCGTCAGGGCCGTGGCTACGACGTTGCCGGTCCAGGACTGGGTCTGGCGCATCTTGGGCACGGCCATGCCCAGCAGATCCTGGATCATGAAACGGCAGACGCGGGTGCCCGCATCCACCGTGGTCAGGATGAACAGGGCCTCGAACAGGATGGCGAAGTGATACCAGAAGGCCATCATGGCCTTGCCGCCGATGACGCCCGACAGGATGTGGGCCATGCCGACGGCCAGCGTTGGGGCGCCGCCCGCGCGCGACAGGATGGAGTGCTCGCCCACATCCTTGGCCAACTGCTCCAGCTCGGCCGGGGTGATGTGGAAGCCCCACTGAGCCACGGCGGCGGCGGCCGAGGCCGCGTTGTCGCCGATGACGGCGACCGGGCTGTTCATGGCGAAATAGACGGCCGGGTCCAGTACGGTCGCGGCGATCAGGGCCATGATCGCCACGAAGCTTTCGCACAGCATGGCGCCGTAGCCGATCAGCGGGATCTGGTTCTCGTTCTCCAGCAGCTTGGGCGTGGTGCCGGACGAGATCAGGGCGTGGAAGCCGGATACGGCCCCGCAGGCGATGGTGATGAACAGGAAGGGGAACAGGGCGCCCGAGAAGACCGGTCCGGTTCCGTCGATAAAGGGCGTGATGGCGGGCATCTGAATGTGCGGGCGCACGATTAATATGCCGACGGCCAGGGCGACGATGGCGCCGATCTTCAGGAAGGTGGACAGGTAGTCGCGCGGCGCCAGCAGCAGCCACACGGGAATGACCGAGGCGATGAAGCCATAGGCCATCATGGCGATGGCCAGCGTCGTGCCCGACAGGGTGAAGGCCGGACCCCAGAACGGATCAGCGGCGATATGGCCGCCGCCGATGATGGCCAGGACCAGCAGCACCACGCCGATCACCGACACCTCGCCCACGCGGCCGGGGCGCAGAAAGCGGGTGTACAGGCCCATGAAGACGGCGATGGGAATGGTGGCGGCGACAGTGAAGGTTCCCCAAGGGCTCTCGGCCAGGGCCTTGACCACCACCAGGGCCAGCACCGCCAGGATGATGACCATGATCATCAGCACGCCGACCTGGGCGATGACGCCGGGGATCGGACCCATCTCGGTGCGCACCATGTCGCCCAGCGAGCGACCGTCGCGCCGGGTCGACATGAACAGGACGATCATGTCCTGCACCGCCCCCGCCAGCACGGCGCCGACCAGAATCCACAAGACGCCGGGCAGATAGCCCATCTGCGCCGCCAGCACCGGCCCGACCAGAGGCCCCGCGCCCGCGATGGCCGCGAAATGGTGGCCGAATAGAACGTTACGGGGCGTCGGCACATAGTCGAGGCCGTCGTTGTGCCGCACGGCGGGCGTGGGCCTGCGGGCGTTCAGCCCCAGCACCTTCCCGGCCAGATAACGGGCGTAGAAGCGGTAGGCGATGGCGTAGACGCACAGCGCCGCGACCACGATCCATACTGCGCTGATGCTTTCGCCCTGATGCAGGGCGATGACGGCGAGGGACACGGCCCCCAATATGGCGATGGCGCCGAAAATCAGCGCCGTCTTGAGCTTGCCCATGGCGAACGGTCCTCCGGGTCGACTGGGTGCGACCTTTCGCCTTTTTTGGACCCTAATCGCGTCCGGCGCCAATCGACAAAAGTCGAAGAAGCTTGGCCGGGAGCATGGCCGATGTCTCAACCCTCTCCCGGCGGGAGAGGGCTTGAGCGCACGAGAGCGTCAGCGATCGTTCTTGCGCGAAAGGGTGAGGGGCTTGTCCTGTCCGTCGGCGTGAGCCGTCGCGTTACGGCCTTCGGCCGACTTCAGCCGCGAACCCTCACCCTTTCGCCTTAACCAATCGCCTTCGGCTCTTGGAGGCTCAAGCCCTCTCCCATCAGGAGAGGGAAGAAGGATTACGGAGCGACCACTCGCACCTTGCCCGCCGCCTCGGCCGCGCGGGCACGCGCCTCGTTCGTGTCCGCCCCCCGCGCCAGCGCTACGCCCATGCGGCGGCGCTCATAGGCCTCGGGCTTGCCGAACAGGCGCAGGTCGGCGGTCGGGACCGACAGGGCCTCGGCCACGCCCTCGAACACCACGCCCTCGGCCTCCAGGCCGCCGTAGATGACGGCGCTGGCGCCCGGCTCGCGCAGGGTGACGTCCACCGGCAGACCCAGAATGGCGCGGGCGTGCAGGGCGAACTCGCTCATGACCTGCGTCGCCAGCGTCACCAGGCCCGTATCGTGCGGGCGCGGCGACACCTCCGAGAACCACACCTCGTCGCCCTTCACGAACAGTTCGACGCCGAAGACGCCGAGACCGCCCAGCGCCTCCGTCACCTTGGCCGCAATGGCCTGCGCCGTCTTCAGGGCGGCGGGGCTCATGATCTGCGGCTGCCAGCTTTCGACATAGTCGCCCTTCTGCTGGCGGTGGCCGATTGGGGCGCAGAAGTCCGTGCGGACGGCGCCGTCGCGCAAAGAGCGTACGGTCAGCAGGGTGATCTCATAGTCGAAGTCGATCCTGCCCTCGACGATGACGACGCCGCCCGCGACCCGCCCCGACGTCTCGGCATAGGCCCAGGCGTCGGCCACGCCCTCAGGCCCTTCGACATAGGACTGGCCCTTGCCCGAGGACGACATCACCGGCTTGACGAAACAGGGGAAGCCCACGGCCTCGGCCCCCGCCGCCAGTTCCTCGGCCGAGGCGGCGAAGGCGTAGGGACTGGTCGGCAGGCCCAGCTCTTCGGCGGCCAGACGGCGGATGCCTTCGCGGTTCATGGTCAGCTGGGTGGCGCGGGCGGTGGGGATGACGCGCGCCAGCCCCGCCGCCTCGATCGCCGCCAGGGCGTCGGTGGCGATGGCCTCGATCTCCGGCACGATGATGTGCGGGGCCTCGGCCATGATGACGCCGTTCAGCACCTGAGGATCGGCCATCGGAATGACGTGGCTGCGGTGCGCCACCTGCATGGCCGGGGCGTTGGCGTAGCGGTCGACCGCGATCACCTCGGCGCCGAGGCGTTGCAGCTCGATGGCCACCTCCTTGCCCAGCTCGCCCGAGCCCAGCAGCATGACGCGCGTGGCGTGGTCGGTAAGCGGCGTGCCGATCTTCATGGCGTCAGGTTCCGTTAGCAGGTTCGATCAGATCCCAGGCGTTGCCGTAGAGGTCTTCGAAGACCACCACCTTGCCATAGGCCTCGTGACGGGGCGTTTCGCGAAAGACGACGCCGGCCTCCAGCCAGGCGGCGTGGTCGCGCATCAGGTCGTCGGTATGCAGAAACAGCCAGACCCGGCCGCCCGCCTGATCGCCGACACAAGCGACCTGTTCCGGCGTCGCGGCGCGGGCCAGCAACAGGGAGGTCTGGCCGCCTTTGGGCGTGACGCGGACCCAGCGTTTGCCGCCGCCCATGTCGGTGTCTTCGCTGAGGTCGAAGCCCAGCTTGCCGACGTAGAAGGCGATGGCTTCGTCATAGTCGCGGACCAGCAGGCTGACGGCGCCCAGATGGCTCATTGTGCAGGGACCGCATAAAGGCGGCGGAAGGCGTCCAGCGCGGCGCCGTGATAGATGGTGGCGTGGCTCTCGTTCGGGCGCGGGGTGAAGTCCCAGGTGACGCCGGGCAGGGCGTGATCGCGCAGATTGGCGGTCAGCACGTCCATCGGCGCCTGCATCATCTCGCCCTCGTCGCCCAGCGTCAGGATCAGGGTGCGCGGGTCGTTGGAATGATCGCGCAGATGCGCCCCGGACTGCCGCGCCAGCCTGCCGCCGTCCCACCACAGGCTGGGGCTGACCGCGACATAGGCGTCGAACATCTGCGGTTCCTTCAGGAAGGTCTCGACCACGAACAGGCCCGCCAGGGACTCGCCCATCAGGGCCGTCTCGCCGCTGGTGCGATAGCGGACGTCGATGAAGGGCATGGCCTCTTCGGCGATGAAGCGGCGGAAGCGGTCGGACTGCCCCTGCGTCGGATAGCGGGCGATCAGTTCGGCGTCGTCGGTCGGCAGGGCCAGCTCGTTGCGACGGTCCATCGAAGCGATGCCCACGACGATCACGTCGCGCGTCGTGCCGACGATGGTTCCCAACTGGGCGATGCCCGAGATGTGGTGAAAGTCCTGATCCTGTCCGCCGTCGAGGACGTAGAGGACGGGATAGGTCTGATTGCTTTGCGCGTAGCCGGGCGGCAGCCAAACGTTGATCTCGCGCGTCTGGTTCATGCCGGCGGAGGGCAGGGCGTAGGACTGGCCGATGACGATGGGCGTCTCGACCGCCATGGGGGCGGTTGTCTCGGCGAAGGCAGGCGCGCCGCCCGCCATCGACAAGCCGAAGCTCAGGACGAGGGCGAGGCGGCGCATGGGTTTACAGCCGCGCCTTGGCGGCCTCGACCACGGCCTCGGCGGTGATGCCGAACTCGCGGTAGAGGATTTCGGCCGGGGCCGAGGCGCCGAAGGACGACATGCCGACGAAGCCGCCGTCCTCGCCGATGAAGCGCTCCCAGCCCTGCTTGATGGCGGCTTCCACGGCGACGCGCACCGTGCCGCGGCCGATGACGGCGTCCTGATAGGCCTTGGGCTGCTGCTCGAACAGGGCGAAGCAGGGGACCGAAACGACGCGGGTCGGCACGCCTTCGGCCTCCAGCGTCTCGGCGGCCTTCAGGGCCAGGGCGACCTCGGTGCCGGTGCCGAACAGGGTGACTTTCGCTGCGCCGTTGGCGGCCTTCAGCTCATAGGCGCCCTTGCGGGACAGGTTCTCGCCCGCGTCGGTCACACGCACGGCCGGGGTCTTCTGGCGCGACAGGCACATGGCGGTCGGCGTGGTCTTGTGCTGCAGGGCGACCTGCCAGCACTCCAGCGCCTCGACCGTGTCCGCCGGGCGCATGGTCAGCAGGTTCGGAATGGCGCGCAGGGCGGCCAGATGCTCGACCGGCTGGTGCGTCGGGCCGTCTTCGCCCAGGCCGATGCTGTCGTGCGTCAGGACGTGGATCGCGCGCACGCCCATCAGGGCGCCCAGACGGATCGCCGGACGGCTGTAGTCCGCGAACGCCATGAAGGTGCCGCCGTAGGGGATGACCCCGCCGTGCAACGCCAGACCGTTCATCGCCGCAGCCATGCCGAACTCGCGGATGCCGTAGTTCAGGTAACGGCCGGCGTAATCCGGCGCGTCCATGATCTGGGTGTTCTTGACGAAGGTGTTGTTCGAGCCGGTCAGGTCGGCCGAGCCGCCGACCATTTCCGGGATGGCGTTGAACACCGTCTCCAGCGCCTCTCCCGAGGACTGGCGCGTGGCCAGGGCGGGCTTGTCGACGACCAGTTGCTTCAGCTTGGCGTCCAGCGCTTCGAAGGCGCCGGTGGGCAGGTCGCCGGCCATGGCGCGGGTGAAGTCGTCGCGTTGGGCGTGGTTCAGCAGACGGCCTTCCCAGGCCTTGCGGGCCTTGCCGCCCTGCTTGCCGACCTTGGCCCAGGCTTTCTGCACGCCTTCCGGCAGCTCGAACGGCGCGAAGGGCCAGTTCAGCGCCTGACGGGTCGCCGCGATCTCGGTGGCGCCCAGGGCGGCGCCGTGGGTCTTGTGACTGCCTTCCATGGTGGCGGCGCCCTTGCCGATCTTGGTCTTGCAGGCGATCAGCGTCGGCTTGTCCTGCTTGGTCGCCCAGGCCAGGGCCTTCTGGATCTGCTTGTAGTCATGGCCGTCGATGGCCTTGACCGCCCAGCCTGAGGCCTTGAAGCGCGTCAGCTGGTCGGTGGCGTCCGACAGCGACACCTTGCCGTCGATGGTGATTTCGTTGTCGTCCCACAGGACGCACAGCTTGTTCAGCTTCAGGCGGCCGGCCAGGGCGATGGCCTCTTGCGACACGCCTTCCATCAGGCAGCCGTCGCCTGCGACGACCCAGGTGCGGTGATCGACCAGATCCTTGCCGAAGCGCGCCGCCAGATGCCGCTCCGCCAGGGCGAAACCGACCGAGGTGGCCAGGCCCTGACCCAGCGGGCCCGTGGTGGTCTCGATCCCGGCCATGTGGCCGTATTCCGGGTGGCCGGCGGTCTTGAAGCCCCACTGGCGGAAGTTTTCCAGCTGTTCCCGCGTCGCGTCCTTATAGCCCGTCAGGTGCAGCAGGCTGTAGATCAGCATCGAGCCGTGACCGGCCGACAGGATGAAGCGGTCGCGGTCGGCCCAGTCGGGACGGCTGGCGTCGAACTTCAGGAATTTCGAGTAAAGCACGGTGGCGACGTCGGCCATGCCCATCGGCATGCCGGGGTGGCCGCTCTTGGCCTTTTCGACCGCATCCATGGACAGCACCCGGATGGCGTCGGCCATCTGCTTGGGCGAAGGCTTGGCGAATGCAGCTTGGGCGTCGGTCACGGCGAGACCTTTCCTCAGGAACAGGATAAAGCGGGGGCGGCGCCGCTTTACCCCGGCGCGCCGGCAGGTTCTACACGGAATCTGGAAGAAAGGACCATCATGGACGCCGTTACGGCTGCAAAGGCGCGGATCGATCGGGCGTTAGCCGATCTGGAGCGCAAGGTGCTGGAGCTGAAGGCGAGGCCCGCCTCGGCGCCGCCCATCGCGGACGACGACCTGTTCGCGCCGCGCCCTTCGAACGCGGCCGACCTGGCGCGCATCGCCGAGCTGGAGACGGCTGGGCAGGAAACCGCCCAGGCCCTGGCCCGCGCGGCCGACGCCGTGCGCGAGGTGCTGACGCAGCAGCAGGCCCAAACCGGGCAGGAGGCGAACTGATGGCGACGGTGACGGTAGAGGTCCACGGCCGCCCCTATGCGGTAGGCTGCGCGGACGGTCAGGAGGCGCGGGTGCGCGACCTAGCGTCCCAGTTCAACGAACGGGTGCAGGGGGTGGCCGATCAGGTCGGCCAGGTCGGCGACGTGCGCCTGTTCCTGATGGCCGCCCTGATGCTGGCCGACGAACTGGGCGAAGCCAAACGCCAGGCGGCGGTCCAGAACTCGGGTCGCGCCAAGGCGGCGACGGCGGCCGTCGCGACGCCTTCTCCCGCTAGCGACGGCGTGGCCGAGGCCCTGAACGCCGTGGCCGCCCGCATCGAGAAGATCGTCCAGACGATGTAGGCGTTCCCGAAGCGGAGAGAGAGAGAAACGCGCGCTTCGCCATTGTTGAAACTCGTCCGAACGCCTATCTTGCGCGACGGCGGGTCATGCTGCGGCTCACGTCGAAGACAACATATCCTTCTGACCTTAATTCACTCATAGGGATCTGTCCCTGTCCGGGCTCGAGGGCCTGGGCATACGGAGCCCACCTGGCTACCCAGGTCGAGAGGATTTAAACGTTCTTCACGGCTCACGCGGCGCCGCCAACCCTTCTTCTTTAGTGCGCTACGCTGGCGACGCGGTCGCTGGCTCCTTGCACAGTTGGCGAGCATTTCCCCAATCGTTCCTTCTCCCGCCGTCATCCTCGGGCTTGACCCGAGGATCGAGTTGGGCGACGCGCTCGGCCTGTCGGTGGAATTTGGCGAAGGGCCGAGCGGCGATGACCCCCAAGCACGAACTCCGGGCCGCCATGCGCGCCTTGCGAAAGCGTCTGACCGAGACCGATCCCGAAGCCGCCGAGCGCGCGGCGAGCCATGCCGACGCCTTGCCCCGCGGCGCCATCGTCGCCCTGTATCGCGCCATGGGGTCGGAGCTGGATACTGACGCCCTGGCCAATGTCCTGCACCAGGCGGGACGCCGTTTGTGCCTGCCGGTGGTGCTGGAGCGCGATGCGGCCATGATCTTCCGCGCCTGGGCGCCGGGCGAGCCGCTGGAACTGGACGCCGCCGGATGCCCCGCGCCCCTGCCTCTGGGCGAGGTGGTGACGCCGGACCTGATCCTGACGCCCCTGTTGGCCTTTGACGCCCAAGGCGGGCGGCTGGGGCAGGGCGGCGGCTACTACGACCGGACGTTCGCGGCGCTGCCAGACGCGCATCGGGTCGGCTTCGCCTATGCGGGGCAGGCGGTCGATCGCCTCGATCTGGAGCCGCACGACATCCGCCTGCATGGCGTTTTGACCGAGACCGGCTATAGAGCCTTCCCATGAGATTGGCGTTTTTCGGTGACGTGGTCGGCAAGTCCGGGCGCGATGGACTTTCGGACCATCTTCCGGGGCTGAGGCGCGACCTCAGGCTCGACTTCGTGGTGGTCAACGCCGAGAACGCGGCGGGCGGCTTCGGCATCACCGAGAACACCGCCAACGACATCTTCAACGCCGGGGCCGACGTCCTGACGCTGGGCAACCACAGCTGGGACCAGCGCGAGGCCCTGACCTATATCGTGCGCGAACCGCGCCTGATCCGTCCGGCCAACTATCCGCGCCTGATGGATGCGCCGGGGCGCGGCGCCGACGTTTTCGTCACGCCGGACGGCCGCCGGGTGCTGGTCATCAATGTGCTGGGCCGCGTCCACATGGACCCGATGGACGACCCCTTCAGCGCGGTGGAGCGCGAGTTGGAGGCCGCGCCTCTGGGCGTTGTCGCCGACGCCGTCATCGTCGACATGCACGCCGAGGCCACCAGCGAGAAGATGGGCATGGGCCACTTCTGCGACGGCCGCGCCAGTCTGGTGGTCGGCACCCACACCCATGTCCCCACGGCGGACGCGCAGATCCTGCCCCACGGCACGGCCTATCAGACCGACGCCGGCGGCTGCTGCGACTACGACTCCGTCATCGGCAATGACAAGGAAGAGCCGCTGCGGCGCTTCACCACCCGTCTGTCGGGCGGGCGCTACACCCCCGCCAGCGGCCCGGCCACCATCTGCGGCGTCTTCGTCGAGACGGACGACCGCACGGGTCTGGCCAAGCGCGTCGAGCCGATCCGCGTCGGCGGGCGGCTGAGCCAGGCGATCCCGCAGGTCTGACGGTTACGAGCGCTTGGCCTGAACCAGGCGTTCGCGCAAGCTGTGCAACTGGGCTGCGCGGTGTTCGGGGGTGTGGGTTTCGCTCACATAGGCTTGCGCCGCGCGAGCCAGACTGAGGCGACGCGCGGGATCGGCGATCAGATCGTCGATCGCACGGCTCAGGCCGCTGGACGTCAGATCATCGACATAGACGGCGTGCGGTCCACTGGCCTCGCGCAGGCCGCCGCGTCCCGATGAGATCAGGGCCGCCCCCGCCGCATGGGCCTCCAGCGCTGTCAGGCCCAGAGGCTCGGCCCAGACCGAGGGCGTCAGAGCGATCGCCGCTCGCTGCATCTCGGCGCGCACCTGCGCCAGCGGCGCCGACTTCAACACCCGGACCCGGTCGCTGAACCGCTCCAGCGGCGCCACATGGGGCGCGGCCCAGTCCGCATGACGGTCCCAGTCGTTCAGCATCAGCACGGCGCGCCAGTCGGGATGGCGCGCCAACACGGCGGGCAGGGCGGCGCAGGTCAGGTCCACGCCCTTTTCCGGCATGGCGCGCCCGGCGAAGGCGATCAGCGGCTCGCGCCCCTCGACCGGCGCGCGCCACAGGTCCACGTCGATGGGGTTGGGCACGGCGAAGGCCTTGGCCTGCAGTCGGGGAAAGTCTTTTAGGAAGTCCATCCGCGCCGCCTCGCTGACGAAGATCAGCCCGTCCATGCGGTCATAGCGCCGCTCATAGCGCCAGCGGTCGATCAGGTGGCGCGGCGGCTTCACCGCATTATGGCGATACAGGGTGATCGCCGCATTCGGGAAATGCGGGGCCAGGGCGACGGCCTGCTGCGTCTGCTGGTGGAACTCGATGACGTCGGGGCGATAGTCGGCCAGCGCCTGACGCAGGGTCTTCAGCCGGTTCACGGCGGGCAGGGTCTGCACCGGCAGGTCGCCGTGATCCTGGGCGTCTTCGCAGCAGAAGACGCGGACCTCGCCCTTGTCCGCCCGCGCCAGGGTGCGCGCCACCGTCTCCATCGAGTTCGGTTGATGCAGGTCGAAGCGCGCGCCGACAGGCATGACGACGGCGGTTCTCATGACCTTGCGTGTCTCCGGTTAGTTGGAAGCTCTGGCGGCGGCGCGGGCTTCCAGCATGCGCAGGCTGGCTTCTTCAGCCTTCAGGTCTTCGGTGAGTTGGGCTTTCAGCGCAGGGTCGGCGATGGCGGCCAACGCCGTGCGCGTCTCCTGCACCGCCTGACGACGAGCGGCGATCAGGCGCGACAGTTCGTCCGGCTCATGCAGGGCCGGGCCGGAGACGGTCGGGCGACGGATCGCCTGGACCTCTTCTTCCTCGGTGGTCTTCAGCGCGGCGGCCTGACGGGCGGCGGCTGCGTCGCGCAGGGCGTGCTGGACGGGATCGCCGCCCTCGAATTCGCAGGCCGACAGCAGGGCGGCGCCAGCGACGACGAGGATGAGGGCGGCGCTGCGCATCAGCCTTCGATCCAGTTCGGCATCCAGCCTTCGTGGAACTCGCGCACATGGGCGACGGGGATGCGGAACAGCTCGCCCTTCGGACCCGAGGAGGCGAAGTCCGTTCCCTTGACCAGACCGACGACCGAGGCGTGCAGCCCCGCGTCCTTGGCCTTGGCGATCAGGGCGTCGGCGTCCGCTACGGCGACCAGATAACGGGCCTGGTCCTCGCCGAACAGGAAGGCGTGGGCGTGAGCCTGGCTGGAGGCGTTCAGCTCGATGCCGACGTCCGAGGCCAGGGCGATGTCCGCCGCCGCGCCGATCAGGCCGCCGTCCGACAGGTCGTGGACCAGGGTCAGTTCGCCCGCCTCGATCAGGCCGCGCACGAAGTCGCCCGTCTTGCGTTCCAGCTTCAGATCGACCGGGGGCGGGGCGCCGTCCTCGCGGCCCAGAACTTCGCGCAGATAGATGGAGGCGCCCAGTTCGCCGTGCGTCTGGCCGATCAGCACCAGCTGGTCGCCCTCGGCCGCGCCGCCGAAGCCGGTGGTCACGTCATAGTTGGTCAGCAGGCCCACGGCGCCGACGGTCGGCGTCGGCGGAATGGCGACGCCGTTGGTCTCGTTATACAGGCTGACGTTGCCGCTCACGACGGGGAAGTCGAGCTCGCGGCAGGCCTCGGCCATGCCGTCGGTGGCGCGCACGATCTGGCCCATGATCTCGGGCCGCTGCGGGTTGCCGAAGTTCAGGTTGTCGGTGATGGCGATGGGGCGGCTGCCCACGGCGGTCAGGTTGCGCCACGCCTCTGCAACCGCTTGCTTGCCGCCTTCATAGGGGTCGGCCTGGACATAGCGCGGGGTGCAGTCCGAGGTAACGGCCAGACCCTTTTCCGTGCCGTGGACGCGGATCACGCCCGCGTCGGCGCCGGTCGAGGAATCCTGAAGCGTGTCGGCCATGACGTGGCGGTCGTACTGCTCCCAGATCCAGCGCTTGGACGCCATGTCGGGGCAGGCGACGACCTTCAGCACGGCGTCGTTCCAGCTTTCGGGGGCGGGCACTTCCGCCGGGTCGAGACGCGGCTGCAACTCGGGCTGGACCCACGGACGGTCATACAGGGGCGCATCGTCGAACAGCGGGGCCAGCGGCACGTCACAGACGACCTCGCCGTGGTGCTTCAGCACCAGATGGCCGGTGTTCGTGGTCTGGCCGATGATGGCGAAGTCCAGACCCCATTTCTGGAAGATGCGATAGCCGACGTCTTCATAGCCGGGCTTCAGGACGGCCAGCATCCGCTCCTGGCTTTCCGACAGCATCATCTCATAGGCGCTCATGCCGGTTTCGCGCTGAGGCACCTTGTCCAGGTCCAGCTCGACGCCGACGCCGCCCTTGCCCGCCATCTCGACGGACGAAGAGGTCAGGCCCGCTGCGCCCATGTCCTGAATGGCGGCCACGGCGCCCGAGGCCATCAGCTCCAGCGTGGCTTCGATCAGCAGCTTCTCGGCGAAGGGGTCGCCGACCTGCACCGTGGGGCGCTTGGCGTCCGACTCGTCGTCGAACTCGGCCGAGGACATGGTGGCGCCGTGGATGCCGTCGCGGCCGGTCTTGGAGCCGAAGTAAACCACGTCGTGGCCCGCTTCCGGCGCGGCCGAATAATAGATCTCATCGGCGCGAGCCAGGCCGACGCACATGGCGTTGACCAGGATGTTGCCGTTGTAGCCCTTGTGGAAGTTCGTCTCGCCCGCGACGGTCGGCACGCCGACGCAGTTGCCGTAGCCGCCGATGCCGCTGACGACACCCTTGACCAGACGCTTGGACTTCTCGTGCGACGGATCGCCGAAACGCAGAGCGTTCAGCAGGGCCACCGGGCGCGCGCCCATGGTGAAGACGTCGCGCATGATGCCGCCCACGCCCGTCGCCGCGCCCTGATAAGGCTCGATGTAGGAGGGGTGGTTGTGGCTCTCCATCTTGAAGATGCAGGCGTCGCCGTCGTCGATGTCGATCACGCCCGCGTTCTCGCCGGGGCCGCAGATGACGCGCTCGCCCGTCACCGGGAACTTCATCAGCTGCTTCTTGGACGACTTGTAGGAGCAGTGCTCGGACCACATGACCGAGAAGACGCCCAGCTCGACTTGGTTGGGCTCGCGGCCCAGCCGGTCCAGCAGGACTTGATATTCATTGGGGGCGAGGCCGTACTCTTCGGCCAGCTGGGCGATGGTCTTTTGGGGCGCGCTCATGGGCGGGCCTTCTAGCCGTCTCTGGGGCGTCTGTCAGCCCGTCACCGGCGTTCGACGCCGCGTCTCAAACCGAAGACGATGATGACCCCCGCCACCACCAGGGCAAAGGCCGCCGCCAGGGCCGTGAAAGCCAGCACCGGCTTGACCTCCTGCTCGGCCACGAAGGCCCCCACCAGGCCCCAGGCGATGGGCAAGGGATAGGCCAGGGTCCGCAGGGCCCAAGTCACGCCGATCCCGACCAGGGTGGTCGCGACCACGGCCAGCACGGCCCAGCCGGTCGGCGACAGGGCGGCGGGCAGGGCCTCGAACGCCGTCGCCACGGTGATCAGGTTCAGCGGCGCGGCCACCGTCAGCCACCCGGCCAACGCCGCCAGCGGCCAGATCAGGAACCAGCGGTCCCGCTCCATCGTCCCGGTCGCGCGGATGGTGCGGGCGCTGGCCAGCATCGGCAGCAGCAGGGCCAGGAGCGAGGCCAGGATGACGACGACGCTGGCCGCCTTCAGGTTCAGCGCCGCCATGACGATCCAGAAGCCGATGCCGAAGAAGGCCACGACCGACGGCCAGCCCATGCGGTTGATCAGCACGCTCTCGCCCGTCTGGGGCAGGGCCTGGCGCCCGGCGTAGATCAGTATGCCCAGATACAGCAGGCTCCAGATTGAAAAGGCGTAGCCGGCCACCCGCAGCGTCTGGTTTCCATCGGCGGCGAACTCCGCCTGGCTCAGGCCGAAACCGCCCAGGGCCTGAACGATGGGAACGATGACGGCGAAGACGGCGGCGGCCAGCACGGCCAGGCGGCGCGTCTGCTGGGCGGGGGTGGGGCGTTCGATGGCGGTCATGCGTCTCTCCGGCTCAGCTTCGCCGTATCTACGCGCCGCGTCGAAGAAGGTTCAAGGGAACCTGTGCGCGGCTTTTCGCCTTGCTTTGAGGCAGACCGAGAAGGAGGCCGCCATGCCTGATCCGAACGACGCGCCCGAACCGATCGAGCAGACGCTCGAGGAAGAAGTCGAAACCAACCGCGCCCTGGAGCGGGGCCTGGGCGTCGGCGCCCGCGAACTGGCGGCCATCCACGAATCCGGCGCCGAAGGCACGTTGGAGCGCGCCGTCGACGAGGAGGGCGAACCGGTCGAGGAAGAGGCCGAAATCGGCGACGCCGGTCGCAGCGCCAGCGTCCTGGACCGCAAGGACGGCTGAGGCGCTTGACCGTCGTGACGGAGGGCGGTTCCATCTTGTCATGACCGATGTTCGCCCTACGCAACCGCAGCTTCAGGCCGATGCGCTCATCCGTCAGGCTCGACAGGCGCGTGACCGGTCGGATGCTCCAGCCCTGGCGGCTGCCGCCGAGGCCTTGTTGGCGATCAACCCGCGCGAGCCGCGCGCCCTGGTGTTCAAGGGCGACGCCCTCAGTGTTCAGGGGGACCATCGCTCGGCCATGAGCTTCTACGGCGCCGCCCTGGCTCAGGGGCGGGCGATCGCCACGCCGTCGTCCGACCTGCGCGCCGAGCTTCAGCACGCCGCTGCGGCTCAGGCCGAGGGCGCGCGTCGCTTTGAGCAGGGGCTGCGCGACGGGCTGGCCAGGCGCGGCTTCGACCCCGCAACCTCCAGCTCACGCTTCGCCGCCTCTCTGGATCTGATGACGGGCAAGCGGCGGCTCTACTACCAGCAGCCGAAATTCTACATGTTTCCGGGCCTGCCGCAGATCGAGTTTCAGCCGCGCGACACCGTCGCCTGGCTGGCGGAGGTCGAGGCGGCGGCGCCCGCCATCCGCGCTGAACTGGACGCCATCCTGGCCGAACCGGCCCTGTTCGCGCCCTATATCGAGGATCGCGCCAATCGCCCTCGGCACGATCAGGCGGGGCTGCTGGGCAATGACGCCTGGAGTGCGGTCTTCCTGTGGAAGGACGGGGCCGAGGTTCCCGAAATCGCCGAGCGCTGCCCGCAGACAATGCAGGCGCTGGCGGCGGCGCCCCTGTGCCGCATCCCCGGCCGCTCGCCCTCGATTCTGTTCTCCAGACTTCAGGCGGGGGCGAAGATTCCGCCGCACCACGGGCTGATCAATACGCGGCTGATCTGCCACCTGCCGCTGGTCGTGCCGCCGGACTGCTGGTTCCGCGTCGGCGCAGAGGAGCGTCAGTGGAAGGCAGGCCAGGCCTGGGCCTTCGACGACACGATCGAGCACGAGGCCGCGAACGACAGCGATCAGGACCGCACCATCCTGATCTTCGATGTCTGGAAGCCTGAGATCACCGCCGAGGAACAGGCGTTGATCCGCGCCCTGTTCGCAACGATCGACGCCAGCGGCGCCGGGGCGCCCAAGCTGGGCGTTTAGGCCGCTGCGTAGATGCTCTGGAACAGGGTCGCGCCGTCGGCGCTGCCCAGTTCGGCTTCGAACGCGCGGTCCGGGTGGGGCATCATGCCCAGCACGTTGCCGCGTTCATTCTGCAAGCCCGCGATGTCGCCGACCGAGCCGTTGGGGTTGTCGACGTAGCGGAAGACCACCTGACCCTCGCCCTCGATGCGCTTCAGGGTCTCTTCGTCGGCGAAATAGTTACCGTCGGCGTTGCCCTGGGTCATGATGATTTCGCGCTGGCCCTGATAGCCCGAGGTGAAGCGCGTCTGGCCGTTGGCGACGGTGATGCTGATGGGCTTGCAGATGTATTTCAGGCTGCTGTTGCGCATCAGGGCGCCCGGCAGCATCCCGGCTTCGCACAGCACCTGGAAGCCGTTGCAGATGCCGACCACGGTGACGCCGTCGTCAGCGGCCTTCTTGACCGCCTGCATGATCGGGGCCTGCGCCGCCATCGCGCCGCAGCGCAGATAGTCGCCGTAGGAGAAGCCGCCCGGCAGCACGATCAGGTCGAGGCCCTTGGGCAGTTCGGTCTCGGCGTGCCAGACCATCTGGACCTGTTCGCCAGTGGAACGTTCGACGGCGACCTTGCAGTCGCGATCGCAGTTGGAACCGGGGAATACAATGACAGCTGCGCTCATGGCCGGGCCTCCTAGCACCCTTCGGGACGAATGTCAGGCGTCGCTTTGTTGCGCCTTGCGCCCCGTCGCCCAGGCGACGACCCAGACGGCGAAACCGCCCAGCGACAGCGCCACCCCGACCCAGCCGGTCGAGGTCCAGCCCCAGCCCGCCGCCACGGCCATGCCCGCCAGCAGGGGGCCGATGGCGTTGGCCGTGTTGAAGGCTGAGTGATTCAGGGCGGCGGCCAGGGTCTGGGCGTCGCCGGCCACGTCCATCAGTCGGGTCTGCAGCACCGAGCCCAGCCCGCCGCCGCCGCCGATCAGCACCACCACGATCATCACGGCCCACAGGTGCGGCGCGGCGAAGGGGTAGAGGGCTAGCGCCGCCGCGCTCCACAGCAACAGGCCGCCCGCCGCGATCATGCCGAAGCGGTCGGCGGCCCAGGCGCCCAGCAGATTGCCCGCCACCATGCCTAGGCCGAACAGGGCGAAGACCCAGGGCAGGACTTCCGGTCCCACGCCCGTCACCGCCTTCAGCGTCGAGGCCAGATAGGCGTAGACCGCGAACATGCCGCCGAAGCCGACGGCGCCCACGCCCAACGTCAGCCAGACCTGGCCGCGCTTCAGGGCGCCCAGCTCGCGCCAGGGGCTGGCGTCGGGATGGGCCGGATCGCGCGGCGCGAACAGGGCGACCAGAGCCATGGTCAGCATCGCCAGCACGCTGACGATGGCGAAGGTCCAGCGCCAGCCGAAGGAGTGGCTGACGGCGTTGGCGACCGGCACCCCGATCACCGTGGCGACCGTCAGGCCCAGCAGGACGGTCGAGACGGCCCGCGTCCTGAGCCGCAGCGGCACCAGCGACGCCGCGACCAGGGCCGCTACGCCGAAATAGGCGCCGTGCGGAATGCCGCTGAGGAAGCGGAAGACCAGCATCCACTCATAGGTCGGGGCGATGGCGCTCAGGGCGTTGCCGATCGCAAACAGGGCCATGAAGCCGATCAGCAGCAGCCAGCGCGGCAGGCGCGCGCCTAGCACGGCCAGGATCGGCGCCCCGACGACCACCCCGGCGGCATAGGCGCTGATGACATGGCCCGCCGTCGGTTCGCTGACGCCCAGGCCCGCCGCGAAGTCGGGCAGGACGCTCATGGCGGCGAATTCGGTCACGCCGATAGCGAAGCCGCCCATGGCCAGCGCCAGCAGCACCAGCGCCACCTTGCCCGGTTCGGCCACGCGCTCGTCGGGGATGGACGCGGCGCAGCGCGGATCGTCGAGGCAGGGGGCGTCGGCAGGGGCCATGGATTGTCGCGATGCAGCAAGGGGAGGTTGCGCTGCAAAATAGGGACGCCGCCCACGGCATCAACCGGGGCGGCGTCGAAGCGGTCATCACGCTTTGTGTCGGCTGGTCAGCCCCGGTTCTCGTAGGTCGCCGTGATCGACGCCTTAGCCAGGGTGTGGAAGTGCAGGTTGAAGCCGAAGACCGCGCCCGAGTTGTCTTCCGTCACGTCCAGCCGTTCCACGTCCACGGCGAAGACGGTGAAGATGTAACGGTGCGGGCCGTGGCCGGGCGGCGGGGCGGCGCCGCCGAAGCCGGCCTCGCCATAGTCGGTGCGCCCCTGGACGGCGCCCTTGGGCAGGTTCG
>DJDA01000009.1:274-6614 GCA_002430835.1 Brevundimonas sp. UBA5936 | reverse complement strand
GGCGGAGGCGGAGGCGGCGGTTCGACCAGCATCACCTCGACCACCGGCGGAACCGGAGCCAGCGGCGGTCGTTCAACCGGCGCAGCAATGATCAGCGCCAGGATCAAACCGTGCGCGATCAGGCTGCCCAGGATCGGGCCGGCCTTGTTCCGACGGCGACGAGGCCCCGCCTTCACCCCGAGGCTCCCCAAGCCTTGCCGTCATGGGCCTTATAGTTTTGGACAGCCCCAAACACCAAAGCTTTCAATAGATTCTCCTCGCCTTTTGATATTCGACAATGACCATCCCAGCACGTCAGGAAAATGGCGCCAACAAGCCAGACCATAAATCGACCCAGAACAGCAAAAACGTCGATTGTTGAATTTTTTTTACAGTCAAGCTGAACCTTTTCACTTCTTCGCGCGTCTTTGCTCCGCCGTTTTGCAACCGACACCGGTGCGGCGCGTAACATCCCCCGGAGTTGGGCCGGGCACGAAGGAGACTGAATTTGATCAAATTGGCATCTAGGACCGCTGTCATCGGCGCCGTCGCCGTTCTCGGCATCGCCGTCAGCGGCTGCGCCAGCCACCGGTTCGTCCGCGACAACGTGCAAGTCGTGAATGAGCGCGTCGACGGCGTCGACGCTCACGTCACCCAGGTCGAAGGCACGGCGGGCGAAGCCCTGGCCCGCGCCAACGCCGCGCACAAACTGGCGCAGGGCAAGTTCCTGTACGAGGTCGTACTGTCGGACGACTCGGTGAAGTTCCCGGTCAACCACACCGAGCTGTCGCCGGAAGCCGAGCAGCGTCTGGCCGAACTGGTTCAGCGCCTGCGTGCCGAGAACGCCAACGTCTATCTGGAAATCCAGGGCCACACCGACTCGACCGGCAATGACCAGATCAACGAGCGTCTGGGCCAGGAACGCGCCGAAGCGGTGCGTCGCTTCCTGAGCGATCAGGGCATCGCCCTGAACCGCATGGCGACCATCTCCTACGGCGCCTCCAAGCCGGTCGCGCCGAACAACACCCGTGACGGCCGCGCGCAAAACCGCCGCGTCGCCATCATGGTTCTGGCCTAACGGCTAAAGGCTTTCGCTCCGGCCTCATGCCCCGGCCGGAACGAGAAACGGCGGCGTCCCGCAAGGGGCGCCGCCGTCGTCTTTTCAGCCTGTCCGGGGCCGGATCAGGCCGGATCAGCGCCCACGAAAGTCATGAAGCGCGCCGGCGCGCCCTCGCCAAAGGTCATGACGTCATAGCGGTCCGGTTCATAACCGGGCGCCTCCATGCCGGGCGATCCCGTCGGCATGCCGGGCACGCCGATGCCGCGCGCCTGGCCAGGGTTCTTCAGAAAGGCCTTCACGCCCGCCGCCGGAACGTGACCCTCGATCACCTTGCCGTCGATCACCGCCGTATGGCAGCCCCACAGCGATTGCGGCACGTCCAGACGCTGCTTCACCGGGACCAGTTCGTCGGTTGCGATCACATTGACCTCGAAGCCAGAACGCCGGATGTGATCGACCCAGCCGCCGCAGCAACCGCAGGAGTCGCTCTTGTAGACGGTCATGACGGCGGCCTCGGCGGGCTTGGCGAAGCCCTCGGCCAGGAACACGCCGCCGCCGACAGCCAGCGCTCCGATAGCGATCGCCGCCATCTTAACAGGCATCTTCATCTTCAGTTCTCCTGAACGGGATAGCCGGCCGCCGCCAGGGCGTCGGCCAGGGATTGAGGGGACGCCGTCGTCTCGACCTCGACCCGGCGCGCCGGGACGTCAGCCGTGAGCCTGGCCGCCGGATCGACGGACAGGACGGCCTTCTCGACCGAAGCGACGCAACCGCCGCAGCGGATTTTCGGGATGTTGAGCGAGATCATGACGATGCTCCTTTTCTTGATACGCGACAGTTCATTGGACCCCTTGCCATCATAGGAAGGTCAAGCGGTCGCACCGGCCCCGCCCTGCGACGTATTGCCCGCCAGGTCGGACAGGATCGGGCAGTCCGGCCGTTCGTCCCCGGCGCAGCAATTGGCCAGATGACGCAGGGTGTCGGCCATTTCGCGCATCTCGAGGATGCGCGCATCCAGGTCGACCAGATGCTTCTCGGCCATGGCCTTGACCTCGCGGCTGGGCCGGGCGCCGTCGCGCCATAGCGACAGCAGGCGGCTGATCTCCTCGATCGAGAAACCCAGCCCCCGCGCCCGGCGGATGAAGCGCAGGTCATTCAGGTCGCGCTCGCTGAAGTCGCGATAGTTGCCGTCGGTCCGGTCCGCCGGGCGGATCAGCCCTTGCGCCTCATAATAGCGGATCATCTTGGCCGTGACCCCGGTCGCCTGTGCAGCCTTGCCGATGTTCATCACGCGGCTCCCTTCACGCTGTTCGAACCGATATGGGGTTTGAAAGCCCGCAGGCGCAGGGCGTTCAGCACCACGCTGACGCTGGACAGGGCCATGGCCCCCGCCGCCAGCATGGGGGACAGCATCAGGCCGAAGACCGGATACAGCACCCCCGCCGCCACCGGGATCAGCAGGACGTTGTAGCCGAAGGCCCAGGCCAGGTTCTGGCGGATGTTGTTCATCGTCGCCCGCGACAGACCAATGGCGCTGACCGCGCCGCGCAGGTCGCCGCCGGTCAGGACCACGTCCGCGCTCTCGATCGCCACGTCCGAGCCGCCGCCGACCGCCAGACCCACGTCCGCCGCCGCCAGGGCCGGGGCGTCGTTCACCCCGTCGCCGACGAAGGCGACCTTGCGCCCGCCGGCCTTCAGCGCCTCGATCACCGCCACTTTGCCGTCCGGCATGACCTCGGCGTGGACTTCATCGATGCCCAGCCGACGCGCGACGGCGGCGGCGGTGCGACGGTTGTCGCCGCTGATGACCGCCACCTTCAGCCCCAGCTCGTGCAGGGCGGCGATAGCCTCGGCCGTCGTCGGCTTGACCGGATCCGCCACGGCGATGATGGCGGCCAGTCGACCATCCACCGCGGCGTAGAGCGGCGTCTTGCCCTCGTCGCCCAGACGGGCCGCCGCCTCGGCGAACACGGCCACGTCGCAGCCCAGCTCGGCCATATAGCGATCGGCGCCGACGGCGACGCGCGCCCCGTCGACCAGGCCCGTCACCCCCTTGCCGGGGATGGAGGCGAAGTCCTGCGGCTCGACCACCGTCACGCCGCGCGCCTCCGCCGCCGCGACCAGGGCGCGGGCCACCGGATGCTCGGAGCGGATCTCCAGCGCCGCGACCTGGGCCAGCACCATCGTCTCATCAAAGCCCTCGGCCGTGACCAGATCGGTCAGGGTCGGCTTGCCTTCGGTCAGGGTGCCGGTCTTGTCGAAGGCGACGACCTCGACGCCCTGCAGGGCCTGAAGCGCCTCGCCCTTGCGGAACAGCACGCCCAGTTCGGCCGCACGGCCCACGCCCACCATGATGGAGGTCGGCGTCGCCAGACCCATGGCGCACGGACAGGCGATGATCAGCACGGCCACGGTCGCGACCAGGGCCATGCCCAGCGCCGGGTCCGGCCCGAACAGGAACCACACGGCGAAGGTCAGGGCCGCGATGCCCATGACCACCGGCACGAACCAGCCCGTCACCTTGTCCACCAGCGCCTGGATCGGCAGCTTGGCCCCTTGCGCCGCCTCGACCATCTTGACGATCTGGGCCAGCACGGTCTGCGAGCCGACCTGACGCGCCTCGAAGCGGAAGGCGCCCGTGGTGTTCAGCGTGCCGCCCGTGACGTCGGCCCCGGCGGTCTTCTCGACCGGGATCGGCTCGCCCGTCAGCATGGATTCATCGACGAAGGAGGCGCCGTCCGTGACCACGCCGTCGACCGGAACCCGCTCGCCAGGGCGCACCACGACCACGTCGCCGACCTTGACCGCATCGACGGCCACGTCCTGCTCGACGCCGTCGCGCACCACGCGCGCGGTCTTGGCCTGAAGCGACATCAGACGACGGATCGCCTGGCCGGTGCGGCCCTTGGCCCGCGCCTCGATCCAGCGCCCGACCAGGATCAGGGTGACGATCACCGCCGCCGCCTCGAAATAGATGTTGGCCGTGCCTTCAGGCAGCCATTGCGGCGCAAAGGTCGCCACGGTCGAGAAGGCCCACGCCGCCGTCGCGCCCAGCACGACGAGGGAGTTCATGTCCGGCGCCCAGCGCAACAGGGCGGGAACGCCCTTGCGGTAGAAGATGATCCCCGGCACGAACAGCACGAAGGTCGCCAGCACGAAGCTGATGACCTTCCAGTTGAAGGCGCCGATGGTCTCGCTGACCCAGTGGTGCATCCCCGGCACGAAGTGCGAGCCCATCTCCAGCACGAACAGCGGCAGGGTCGCCGCGCCCGCGATCAGCACCGCGCGGCCCAGCTTCTTGATCTCGGCGTCGCGGGCGGCCTGTTCGCGGTCGCTGGCGTCCGGCCCGGCGTCCTCGGGCACCTCCAGCAGATAGCCGGCCTGCTCGACGGCGGCGGCCAGATCCTGGAACGTCGTCGCCCCCGACAGGAAGCGCACCGTCGCCCGCTCGGTCGCCAGATTGACGCTGGCCGACAGCACGCCCGGCACGGCGGCCAGCGCCTTTTCGACGCGGCCGACGCAGGAGGCGCAGGTCATCTCCCGCACGGGATAGACGACCTCTTCCTCCATCGGCTCATAGCCCGCGCTCTTGATGGCGGCGGCGACAGCGGCGGCGGAACCTTCGCTCGACAAGGCGACGTGAGCGCGCTCGGCGGCCAGATTGACCTGAGCCTCCGTCACGCCCGGCACGGCGCGGATGGCCTTTTCGACGCGCCCCACGCAGCTGGCGCAGGTCATGCCCAGGACGGGCAGATCCAGTGTTCTCAAGCCTTCGGCGGCCATGACGTCGTCCTCGTAAACCTTTGACGACGACACCTCTAAACCTTCCCATCAAGGGAAGGTCAAGCGCGCTAAATCAGGCGTCCTGAGGCAGGCGGGCGATGAAGCGGCCCTTCATCCCCTCGGGCCAGTCGCGATAGGGCACGGCGCCGTCCGGGCTGGCGGCGTAGCGGCGGGCGAAGTCGACGATGGCCTCAGCGGCGTCGGCGGTCGGCGTGAAGGTTCCCGCCAGGTAGCCGGGCTTGCCGCCCTGGGCCAGATAGACGGCGCAGTGGCTGCGGCAGGCCCACAGGCAGGCCTGCTCCTCGATGCGCAGTTCGGGCGCGGCCCGCGCCACCGCCGCCACGGCCTGAAGCAGCCGTTGTCCGCCGCAGACGCCGTCCGCATCTACGGGCTCGTCCGACGACAGACGGCAGGTGGTGCAGACGACCAGTCGCGCCGTCGCCTCTGTCATCAGAACTCCACCCCGGCCTGCGCCTTCACCCCGCTCCGGAACGGGTGCTTGACCATCTGCATGTCGGTGACGAGATCGGCCGCCGCGATCAGGGCGTCCGGGGCGTTGCGGCCGGTGATGACCACGTGGGTGTCGGCCGGACGCGCGGCCAGAACCTCCAGCACCTCCTCGACCGGCAGGTAGTCGTAGCGCAGGGCGATGTTCAGTTCGTCGCAGACGACCATCTTCCATTCCGGGTCCATGATGCGAGCCTTGGCGGCCTCCCACGCGCGGCGGACGTTGGCGATGTCGGCGGCGCGATCCTGGGTGTCCCAGGTGAAGCCCTCGCCCATCGGCCGCATCTCGACCAGATCGGGAAAGCTGTCGAACAGGGTCTGCTCGCCCGTCTCCATCGCCCCCTTGATGAACTGGATGATGGAGGTCTTCATCCCGTGGCCGATCATGCGGCAGACCATGCCCATGGCCGCCGTCGATTTGCCCTTGCCCGTCCCGGTGTGGACGATGACCAGGCCGCGCTCGACGGTCTTTGACTGCATCATCCGGGCGCGGGCGGCCTGGATGCGCTTCATCTTCTCGGCGTGGCGGGCGTTCAGTTCGACGTCGTGCGGGTCGCTCATCGGCGGTCGTCTCCTTCGGCGGTCAGGTCCAGTTCAAAGGGCGCGCCCCAGTCGGTCTCGGCGCCCCGGCCGATGGCCTCGACGGCGCGGACCATGGCGCCGCCGCGGTCCAGCAGGCGGTCTGCGTGGGCGACGATCAGGGGATTGGGCGTGGCGGTCGGTGCGGCGTCGCGCAGACGCGCGGCCCACTCATCCTCGCGCCCCGGCGCCGTGCGGGCGCAGGCGACGACATAGGCCACCGCCGTCGAGCGGCTGACCCCCGCCCAGCAGTGGATCAACAGGGGCCGCGCGCCGGTCCATCCCTGCGCGAAGGTCAGCAGGGCCTCGACGTGTTCGAGCGACGGGGCGACCAGACCCCCGCGCGGGGCGGCGATGTCGTTGAAGCGCAGGTCCAGCCGATGTTCGGCCTCGAAGGCCGCTTCAGCCCCCGGCGAGGCCAGCGTCACCAGA
>DJDA01000009.1:0-222 GCA_002430835.1 Brevundimonas sp. UBA5936 | reverse complement strand
GCCGCCAGCAGCCCGGCGACCGCCAGCAGAAAGCCGACCTCGAACATCTGTTCGACCGCGCCCAGCACGTCGCCGGTGCGCCCGCCGATCAGCCGCTGCGCCTGCCAAGCCGGAACCGCGCCGACGACCAGCCCCGCCGCCACACCGACCACGCCCGCCGCAACCGGCAGCAGGGCCAACGGCCACAGGGCGACCAGAACGGCGACCGTCAGCCCCGCCATC
>DJDA01000151.1 GCA_002430835.1 Brevundimonas sp. UBA5936 | reverse complement strand
AACCCGACGACCGCCGTCCATCCGGCGTGCCAGGCGGCCACGGCGGTGCCGTCCCCGGCCTCGGCGGCTTCGGGGCGGCGGATGGGATCGAGAAGGGCGGTCCTAGACGTCACGGCCATCCGGGCGCAAGGGTTGAATCGGCCGTATAGCCTAGACCGCGCCCCAGGCGCCCCCTAGCGCGCTCGCCTGTCGGGGGAGCGAAGAGCCGGGTGTGAGGGGGGCGGTTGTGGCGAGGGCGCGCGCGGCCTATGTCGCGGCCATGACTTCCACCGCCGCTCCCGCCCGCTCCATCGACGAGACCCTGGCCGAACTGGNNAGTTCGACCTGCTGGGCGACTGGGAGGGGCGCATCGAATACGTCATCGACCTGGGCAAGGACTTGCCGCCCCTGCCCGAAGACGCGCGGATCGAGGCGAACAAGGTGCCGGGCTGCGCCGCCCAGGTCTGGCTGTCGACGCGGGGAGAGGGCGATCGCCTGTTCTTCGACGCCGACAGCGACAGCGCCCTGTCCAAGGGCAACATCGCCCTGCTGCTGCGGCTCTATTCCGGGCGGCTCCCGGCCGAGATTCTGGATTTCGACGCCAGGGCGGCCCTGGACCGTCTGGGCCTGCCCTCGGCCCTGACGCGGCAACGCGCCAACGGCCTGAACAGCATGGTCGGCCGCATCCGCGAAGCGGCGCTGGCGGCGGGCTGACCGCGCTTCTCGCTTCCGGTCGAACGCGATCGGGCGCATGATGGGGCGTCTCATCCTGTGCGGAGCGGTCCGATGTCGGTCCTGACGAAACGCGCGCCTTCCTTCTTCAATCCGATCCGAACGGCCGGCTGGAGCGCGGTCGGGCTGATCCTGCTGACGCCGCTGGTGGCCATGCAGTTCACCTCCGNNCGCCGCCGTGCTGCTGATCGGGGCGGGGCTGCTGCTGGAGTTGCTGTTGTGGAAGGCGCGGACGCCGCTGGCGCGGCTGGCGCTGGCCGGGGCGGTGATCCTGGCCGTGTTGGTGATCTGGGCCGAGGCGGCGGTCGGGATCTTCTGAACCCCGACCGCCTTGTCGCGGCTTACTGTTGCGGGCCCAGGAAGGGGAAGGCCCGCGCATTGCTGAACTTGGCGGTGGCGTCGCCGGCGTGGGTGTTGATCTGGTTCTCGCCCAGCTCCAGCCGCTTGACCGGGGCGCGCGGCGAGAAGTCGATCTTCTTCAGGTCCACCCAGAAGGTGTTCGGCGTCAGGGCCGACTCGAAGAAGTAGAGCTGACGCTTGTGATCCACGACCGTCCGCCAGCGGGTCGAGGAGATGTTCGGCTGGTCCGGGGTCGAGATGCCGAACGGCACCGAGACGTTGCGGATCACGCTGAACACGCTGGCCACGGCCATGTTCTGGTCTTCGAACTTGGGAATGGCGTTGGTGTAGAAGGCGGCCCGTGCATAGCGGTCGGCCGCCCGGTTGGTGCCCGGCAGCATGACCGTGCCGCCGATGCCTTCCCAATAGGTGTTCAGCGCCAGCTGCTGGTCGAAGGTCGGCGAGTTGGTCATCACCTGATAGTCGCGGCTGTGGTGGATCACCAGCTTGCCGTCGATGTATTCGAAGATGGCGCTGTCGCCGCTGCTGTCCGACAGGGACAGGTGCAGGGTGGTCAGCCGTTCCTGACCCGGCACGTTGTCGCTGACCAGAACGAACGGCTCGTCGCGCAGGCCTTCGACGGCCTCGGCCACGGTGGCGTAGTTGTCCAGCGCGTACTGCGCCCAGGCGGCGATGCTGAGGGCGGGCTTGTTCGGATCGTGGGCCGGGTATTCCGACTCCACCAGCCACAGGACGTTGGCGACCAGGCCCATCTCGTTCACGCCGTCGACGGTCGAGATGTCGTAGCCGCTGGCGATGACGCTGCCGTATTTGGACGTCCAGGTCAGGGAGTTCGGGCCGCCGGACCCGTCCCGCGCCATGCCGCGCGGAAAGATCCAGAGGTTGGTCATGATCTCGTCCTTCCAGTCCATCGACCGGGCGGTGATCACCGCGCCGTCGTGGCCGTGGTAGACAAGGCGGGTGCAGGCCTCGGCCGCCGGAACGGCCAGCATGAAGGTGGCGGCCAGGGCGGCGACGCCCTTCTTCATTCCAATACGCATGTCGTCTCCTGAGGTGAGAGGATCGTCGGGGGAGAGGGTCAGTAGGTCAGCGACAGGCCCAGCACCGGGCCGTGGCGGGTCACTTTCCAGTCGAAGCGCTGGCCGGTGAAATCGTCCTGCTCATAGTTCTGATGCAGCATGCGATAGCCGGCGTTGACCGAGACGGCGCCGCCCGCCAGGGGCGTGCGGTAGGAGGCCAGGGCCTGCCAGGCCAGGCTGTGACGGTCGTTGTCGCCCAGACCGCCGGCGTCGACCTGGGTCCGCAGGGTCCAGCGTTCGGACACGTCGCTCTCGACCCGCAGGCCCAGCAGCAGGTCGGTCCATTCCGCGCCCTTGTGCGTGGCGCCCAGCGGCGTGTTCAGCTCGGCCCGCAGCTTGCTCCAGCGGGCGCCGATCAGCGGCTCGACGCGGAAGCTGCGCGCGTCGCCGAAGGCGGTGCGGCCGCCGACGGGATCGTCGATCAGGCGGAACAGCACGCCGCCCGAGACGGTGGTCGACCGGGTGCCCAGCTCGGCCGGAACGCCCATCAGGGACACGCCCTCATTGGTCTTGGCGTACTGATAGTCGACGAAGGCGCCCCAGCGGCCCTTGCGCACCTCGACGTCGCCCATCACGACGCTCTCCAACTGGTCGAAGGCGTCCGAGGCGGACACGTCCACCGGCGCCTTGTGCCCGGCCAGGGTGACGTTGCCGTCCAGGGAGGTGGCCCAGATATAGGGGCTGACGGTGACGCGCCACTGGTCGTCGGCGCCGGCCTGGGCGCTGGCGGAACCGGCGACGGCGAGGCTCGCCAGCCCGAGAAGAAGCGAGGCGGGGCGGAGGAACGTCATGGGGAGTCTACTCACTGCGACCGAGAGGATCGCTCTTGGGTAGAACGGCCATGCTTAAGTAATCGTAGATCAGCAATCTTTGATTGTGCGTCCCGCATGACGGCGGCGCGCCGTCATGCGAGGCCGTAGTGCTCGGCCAGAGCCTGCAAACCCTGTTTCAGCAGGGTCTTGCCCTGACGGCGGCGCAGGGACAGGGCCTGCTCCGCCAGTTGCAGCGACGTGCCGTGGATGCAGACCTGTTCGACCATGGCGCGCAGACGCGGGCCGCAGGCGTCCAGCGCCGCCTTGACCCGGCCTGAGGCCGACAGGGCGCGGTCGCCCGGCTCGATCCGCCCCGCGCCGCCGCCCGA
>DJDA01000036.1 GCA_002430835.1 Brevundimonas sp. UBA5936 | reverse complement strand
AGCGGCGCGGCGCACCACGTCGGGCCGGGCGCGCGCCAGCTCGGCCGCGGCCACCATTTCCGTCGCCACATAGGCGGCGCCCAGCTTTGACGCCAGCACACGGAACGGCAGGTCCGTGATCCCGGTCATGGGCGCCATCAGCACCCGCCCTGCGATCTTCACATCGCCAATCTGCAACCCGGTCGTCATGACGCTCCTTAGCGCCGAAGAAGGCCCCTCTCGTCAAGCGGAACCGGGACGCCTAGAAGACCGGCATGGGATTCTCAGCGATCGTCGTGGCCGCCGGTTCAGGCTCCAGAGCAGGCGGCGGCAAACAGTGGCGCATCGTCGCCGGCAAGCCGGTCGTGCGCTGGCCGGTCGAGGCCTTGCTGGACGCAGGCGCGCGCGAAGTCGTCGTCATGGTCGCCACGGACGCCGTATCAGAGGCTCAATCCGCCCTTGCAGGCCTGACCGGATGGCGGGCCGTCACCGGCGGCGACACGCGGGCCGCATCGGTGTGCGCGGGCCTGTCGGCCCTGACCGGCGCCGATGACGAACCTGTGCTGATCCACGACGCCGCCCGTCCCTTTTTGAGCCCTGAGGTGATCGCGGGCCTGCTGGCCGGTCTGGAAAGCGCCGACGGCGCCCTGCCCGCCCTGCCCGTTGCGGACAGCCTGCGCCGGGGCGATCAGGGCATGGTCGTCGGCGCCGTCGATCGCGAGAATCTGTGGCGCGCCCAGACCCCGCAGGCCTTCCGCCTCAAGACCATCCGCGACGCCTATGCCGTATGGCCCGCCGATGAAGCCGCCACCGACGAGGCCGCCGTGGTCGAACGCGCGGGCGGCCGCGTCCGACTGATACCAGGCGATCCGCGCCTGATGAAACTGACCTATCCAGAGGATTTCGCCATGGCCGAGGCCCTGTCCGCCGCCCGCACCGTCACCCGCATCGGCCAGGGCTATGACGTCCACCGCTGGGGGCCCGGCGCGTCCGTCTGGCTGTGCGGGGTCGAGATTCCGCACAACCAGACCCTGATCGGCCATTCGGACGCCGATGCGGGCCTGCACGCCCTGACCGACGCCATCCTGGGCGCCATCGCCGACGGCGACATCGGCGACCACTTCCCGCCCAGCGATCCCAAGTGGAAGGGCGCCTCGTCCGACCGCTTTCTGGTCTACGCCGCCGAACGGGTGGCCCTGCGCGGGGGGCGCATCATCAATGTCGATGTGACCCTGATCTGCGAACAGCCCAAGGTGAAGCCGCATCGCCTGGCCATGCGCGAGCGGCTGGCGGACCTGCTGAAACTGCCGCTGGACGCCGTGAGCGTGAAGGCGACCACCAGCGAGGAAATGGGCTTCGTCGGCCGCAATGAAGGTCTGGCGGCGCAAGCCGTGGCCTCCATCGAAATGCCCGCCTGAAGTTTCAGTCAGGCCGCCCGGATCGGCAGCCCATGCAGTTCGACCCGCAAGCCGCCCAGCGCCGAAGGCGTAAAGCGCACGGTCCCGCCATGCGCCTTCATCGTTGACAGGACGATGGACAGGCCCAGACCGCTGCCGCCGACAGGGGCGTCGGCGGTGCGGAAGAAGCGACGGCCCAGACGCTCCAGGTCGGCCGCTGAAACGCCTGGGCCGTCGTCCTCGACCACCAGAACGGCGTCGTCTCCCTGGCCTTCGACCGCGATGCGGATACGGCTGCGCGCCATGGTCCGGGCATTGGCCAGCAGATTGGCGGCCGCCGCCTCGAAACGATCCGGTTGGACATGAATGCGGAAGGCCTGATCCGGGGCCTCCAAGCGCGCATCCGCATCACTGGCGAACAGGGCGCGCAGGTCGATCCAGCGCCTATCGTCGGCTTCGATGGCCGCCTCGTCTTCACGCGCCAAGGCCAGAAGTCCTGTCACAAGGCGCGCAGCGCGGTCGACCGAGGTCTGTATCTGCTCCAACGCGTGTTTGCGCACGCCCTCATCCGTCGTATTGGCCGCGATCTGCGCTTGAACCCGCAGGCCCGCCAACGGTGTCCGCAGTTCATGAGCGGCGGCGGCGGTGAATTCGGTCTCTCGACGACGCGCCTCGCTGACACGCGCGATCAGATCGTTCAGCGCCGAAGCGAAGGGCTGCAGATCCTTGCCCCCCGGCGCCACGTCGATCGGCGTCAGATCGTCAGCCTGGCGACTGGAGAGCGTCCGGGTCATCTGCTGGATCGGCCGCAGGCCCGCTCCCACCGACCACCAGATCAGGACGCCGAGCGCCAGCAAGCCCAGAACCGCCGGCGCCAGCAGCCCGGTGACGACGCTGCCTACCAGGTGTTCGCGGATCGCCAGATTGTCGCCGACCATCACGCGATAACCGCTTTCAGGCATGTGGACGGTATAGACGCGCCAACGCTCGCCATCGATCATGCGCTCTGAGAAGCCGTCCTCGCCATCCGCCAGCATTTCTGTCGGAGCGCTGCGCGAACGCGCGATCAGCTCCCCTTGCATCGACCAAATCTGACAAGCCAGTTGGCGCTCATAGGCGGTAAGCGGGCGGCCCACATCCTGATTGGCGACGGGAGACAGGCTGCCCGGCCGCATCATGGACGACACCAGACGGGCCGATTCCATCAGCCGGCGATCCAGAACCCTTTGCACCTCATGGCGCGTCTGGATCTCAACCCAGATAACCGCGCCGCCCCACACCAACGCCGTGACCAGGGCGAGGATCGCGAACAGCCGCATCCGAATGGACATCATTGGAGAGTGTATCCCAGGCCGCGCACGGTGCGGATGAAGTCAGCGCCCAGCTTGGCGCGCAGGTGATGAATGTGAACCTCGACGGCGTTCGAGCCGATGTCCTCCTGCCAGCCGTAGAGCCGCTCCTCCAGCTGACTGCGGGACAGGACGTGGGACGGACGCTCCATCAGGGCCTCAAGGATGGCGAACTCGCGTCGCGACAGATGAAGGTCGCCCTGCCCGCGCCAGGCCAGCCGCGACTTGGGGTCAAGCGTCACGCCTTCATGCGACAGCGCCGGTTGCGAACGACCCAGCAGGCGCCGACGAACCGCCCGCAGACGCGCCGCCAGTTCATCCAGATCAAACGGCTTGCCGACATAGTCGTCGGCCCCCGTGTCCAGACCGGCGATGCGGTCGCGGCTGTCGTCGCGCGCCGACAGGATCACTACGCCCACGTCCATGTCCCGCTGCCGCACGAAGCGCAGGATTTCCAAACCGTCGCCATCCGGCAGGCCAAGGTCCAGAACGACCGCGTCAAAGGTCGAGCTTTCCAGCGCGGCCAGGGCTTCTTCAACCCTGGCGACCGGCTCGACGGTCCAGCCGCAGGCCCCGAGGCCTACGCGCAGTCCATCCGCCAACACCGGATCGTCTTCTACAGCGAGCAATCTCATTGGCTATTGATGCGAAGCTCGGCTTAAGCCTGACTTAAGCTCATTCTCCGACCTGACAGGTATGAAGATCATTCTCGCACGCCTCCTCGCGGCCCTGGCCGTCCTCATGCTGTCGGCTCCGGCGCCGAGCCTGGCCCAAGGGCTGGGGCAGGGTTTCGGCCAGCCGCTGCTTTCCCCCGAAGAGGCGTTCACCCTTCAGATTTCGCGTGAAGCTGACGGCGACATGGTGTTCGCCTGGAAGATCGCGCCTGGCCACTATCTCTACAAGGACCACACCGCCGCCACCGCGCCGGACGGCAAGACCGCGCTTCCCCTTCGCCTTCAGGCTGGAGAAAAGAAGGACGACCCCGGATTCGGCGTCGTCGACATCTGGCGTGACGCCGGGCGCGCGGTTCTGTCGGCCGACGTACTGAAGCGCGCGAACGATCCCGCGTCGATCAACATCACCTATCAGGGGTGTCTGGAAAACTCGATCTGCTATCCGCCGACCACGCGCACGATCGACGTCCCCGCCCTGCCGAGCGCTCGGATCGCTTCGCGCGAGGCCGAGGCCGCGACAGCCCAGGCTGCCGCCGTGCTCGCCCTGCAAAAGGCCCCTGCGGCTCCAGCGACCGAGGCAGCCGAAACGATTGAGGCGGAGCCTGCGCCTGTCGCTGCGCCTGAACCAGGCGCCGTCGCGTCCACGCCCGCCATCCAACTTCAGCAAGATCAGGGCTTCGTCGATCGGTTGGCGGGTCAGGGTGGAACGGCCTGGGTGCTACTGGCCTTCTTCGGCTTCGGCGTGCTGCTGGCGTTCACGCCCTGCGTCTTCCCCATGTATCCGATCCTGGCGGGCGTCATCGGACGGGGCGTGGACGGGCAAGGCACCCGGCGCGGCCTGCTGCTGTCGGTCGCCTACGTCCTGGGTCTGGCCATGGCCTTCGGCCTGTTGGGCGTCGCCGCCGCCTGGTCGGGTCAGAACCTGCAGATGGTGTTGCAATCGCCGTGGGCCGTAGGCGGCCTCGCCGTCCTCTTCGTCATCCTGGCCGTCTCGATGTTCGGCGCATTCGAACTTCAGCTGCCCTCAGCCTGGACCAGCCGCCTGTCGCGCGACGCCGGAACGGGTCGCCGATCCGTGGCCTCGGCGTCTGGCCTGGGCTTTCTCTCGGCGCTCATCGCCGGTCCTTGCGTCACCGCCCCCTTGGCCGGAGCCCTGCTCTATATCGCCCAGACCGGAGATGTGATTCTCGGCGCCGCCGCTCTGTTCTTCCTCGGGTTGGGCAAGGGCGTGCCGCTGATCATCTTCGGGGCCGCAGGCGCGCGCTTCCTGCCCAGGGCCGGGGCGTGGATGAACCGCGTGAAGATCGTCTTCGGCTTCATCTTCCTGGGCATGGCCTGGTGGCTGGCCAGCCGCATCCTGCCGCCTGTCGCGACCCTGGCGCTGGGCGCGGCCCTGTGTTTCGCGGCGGCAGCGGCTCTCGGCCTGTTTCGTCCGGCGGCGCCGGGCGTCCTGAACAGCGTCGCGCGAGCGGCTGGTCTGATCGCCGCCGTCTGGGGCGTACTGCTGCTGATCGGCGTGAGCCTCGACGCTGTCAGTCCCTGGCGTCCTCTGGCCCCGCTGGCTCGCCCATCGGTCGCGGCCAACGGCGCCTCCTCGTTCGCAGCCGTTCCGGCGGCGGTGGTCGTCGATAACGCTGCGTTGGAGATCGCCGTCGCCCAGGCCGCCGCCAAATCCCGGCCCTCCCTCGTCTATTTCACCGCGGAATGGTGCGTCAGTTGTCGTGTCATGGAGCGCGAGGTTTTCCAGAATGGCGAAATCCTGGCCCAACTCGGCGCCATCGACCTGATCGAAGTCGACGTGACCCAAAGCACGCCCGAGGTGCGCGATCTGCTCGACCGCTATGGCGTCGTCGGGCCGCCGACCATGATCTTCCTGTCCAGAACCTCGAAGGAAGCCGCCGACAGCCGCCTGGTCGGCGAAGTCTCGGCCCGCGCTGTCCTGGCCTCGCTGGAACGTGCAGGAGCCGCCGAATGAACAGCCTGTCGCTCGGCCCCCTGGTCCTGTCCGGCGAGCGTTTCGCCATCATCGCCGGCGTCGTCGTCTTCATGATCGGCTCCAGCATCCTGGTCAGCCGGATCAGCGGCCGCTTCAACCTGTGGAGCACGGTTGTCGCCATAGGCGGCGTCGCCGTCGCCCGCCTGGCTCATGTCGTCGCCAACTGGGCGTATTTCAGCGGCGATCCCATGCGCGCCTTCGCCGTGTGGCAGGGCGGATTCGCCTGGCTGTGGGTTCTGCCCTTCGTCGCGCTGGCCACCTTCCTGCTTCTGAAGACCCGGCAGGAACGCGCCTGGGCCATCGCTCCCGTGGCGGCGGCTGCGCTGGTCTGGGTCACGACGCATCAACTGGCTTCGGCCACCGAGCCCTTGCCTCCCGCCGAACTGACCCTGGTCCAGTTGGAAGGCTCGCCGATCGATCTGGCCCAGTCCGTCAATCAGCCCACCGTCATCAACATCTGGGCGACCTGGTGCCCGCCGTGCCGCAGAGAAATGCCGGCCCTGGCGCAGGCCGAGCAGTCTCACCCCGACATCCGTTTCCTGTTCATCAATCAGGGCGAGAGCCGGGAGACGGTCGGCGATTACCTGGCGCGCGAAGGCCTATCCCTACGGCACGTCCTGCTCGACACCGGCATGACCCTGCCGCGCCACTATCGCACGGTCGGCATTCCGGTGACGCTCTTCCTTCATGCGGACGGCAGCCTGGCGAAGGCGCACATGGGCGAGATCGCGCCTGAACAGATCGCCGCCGAGATCGCCCGCCTGAATAAGGCCTCGCCCGGCGCCTTAAGCGTGACTTAAGCGGGCGCCTCGACCAAGAAGCATCACCGTCGCCTTGGCGCGGCCTCTCCCCGCCTGGACGTGCATCCGCGCGCCGAACGAAGCAGGAAAGCCTGACCCGATGAAGAACCCCGCCCTCGCAATGAAGCTCGCCGTCGCCCTGACCCTGGCCGCGTGCGGTCCGGCCGACGCCGGCAATGCTCCGGCGACCGTCGCGGCGGCTGGGGCGTCAGGCGCTCAGGATCTGCCCATGGTGGCGGAGGTCGGCTTCAGCGACCTGCTGCGCGATCCGGCGACGCCGTTCATCGGCGCCGAGAACGCCGACATCATCATCATCGGCTTCATGGACTACAACTGTCCCTACTGCAAAATGATGATCCCGGAGCTGGAAGGCCTGATGAAGGCCGATCCCAAGGTGCGCATCCTCTACAAGGAATGGCCCATCTTCGGCGCCGTGTCCGACAACGTGGCTCGCCTGGCGATGGCCGCCAACTACCAGGGCAAGTACCATGAGGTGCACAAGGCCTTCATGGGAACCAAGGGGCGTATCGAGACCGACCAGCAGGCGCGCAGCCTCGCACGCGCGGCCGGGGTCGACATGAACCAGCTGGATCGCGACCTGGCCACGCACCGCGAAGAGATCGACGCGGTGATTCTGCGCAACACTCGCGAAGCCTCCGCCCTGGCCCTGAGCGGAACCCCCGCCTTCATCATCAACGGCAACCTGATCCCCGGCGGCATGCCTCAGGCGCAACTGGAAGCCGTCATCGCCCGTATCCGTGCGGGTCAACCACTGCGTTGATCTGACAGGATTCACTTTACGCTCGCCTCTGAACGGCAGGCTGGCATAGTCGCCAGATGCGAAGCCTGCTGTTCAACATCGCCTATTGGGCGCTTTCCATCACTTATGGCCTGGCCGCCGCCTTTGCGGCCCTGGCGCCCGGCCGCAAGGCCACAAGCTGGATCATCCGCCGCTACGTCCGGCGCATGGTGCAGGCGATGAGCCTGTTCGCGGGCATCCGCATCGAGACGCGCGGCAAGGAACGCCTGCCGCAGGGCGCCTTCATCATCGCCTCCAAACACCAGAGCTGGGGCGACGGCTTCGCCACCTATGACCAGTTCGACGACGTGGCCTTCGTCACCGGCGACCATCTGGAGAAGTTCCCCCTCTTGGGAACGGTGCTGAAGAAGCTGGGCGCCATCGTCGTCAACAACTGCGGCGGTCACGCCGCCCGCGCCGCCCTGAAGGAACGCGCCGCCGACGCCAATCGCGAGGGCCGCAAGATCCTGATCTATCCGGAAGGGCATCTGGCCAAGGTTGGCGAGAAGTACCGTTACCGCTCGGGCGTCTGGCACATGTATCGCGATTTCGACATGCCGGTCGTGCCGCTGGCGACCAACCTGGGCCTGTTCTGGCCGCTCGAAGAGTTCCGCAAGAACCCCGGCACGGCGACGCTGGAATTCCTCGAGCCCATCCCGACCGGGCTGCCCAAAGCCGAGTTCCTGGCGCGACTGGAAGCCGCTGTGGAAGGTCGGACAGCCGAACTGATCGCCGAAGCGACAGGACAGCCGGTCACGCCGGCTATCCTGGTGCTGCACCCGAACGAAATGAGCAAAACGCTTGAACCGCAGCAATCCACTGCGGCGTGAGGCGTCTATTGAGGCTGAATGCGAGCCAGGATCATCTTCACGGCCAAGCCAACCAGCCCGCCAATCACTGAGCACACCGCCGCTGCGGTCAGCGCAGCGACGATCCACCAGTGCCCGCTCCAGTCGGTCTCAGAGCTGAATAGCGCGTCCCTCAGAACGACAAGCGGACCAATGGCGGCCCCAATGGCTGCAAAAACAAGAACAACGCTGCGCTTCATAGACGTCACAATGCGGCCTCCCGGATAAAGAGTGAGGCTTATTTACAAAACAACGTTACGACAATACAGCCTGTCAAGCCGCCGGGATCACAGCGCCTTCATACTTCGAGGCGATGAAGTCCTTGATCGCCTGACCGCGCAGGGCCTTGGCCAGGGCCTGGATGCGCGGGTCGTTCTGATTGTCCGGGCGGGCGACCAGATAGTTCACATAGGGACTGTCGGCGCCTTCCAACTGAAGCGCGTCGGTCTTGGGCTTCAGCCCGGCGTCGAGGGCGTAGTTGGTGTTGATCACCGCGCCGTCCACCTGCGGCAAGATGCGCGGGATGGTGGCGGCCTCGACCTCCTGGAACTTCAGTCCCTTGGGATTGGTCGCGATGTCGCGCACGGTCTGCAGCGGGTTCTGCGGATCCGTCAGGGTGATCAGGCCCGCCGCCTGCAGCAGCAGCAGGGCGCGGCCGGTGTTCGACGCATCGTTGGGCAGAACCACCTGGGCGCCGTTCGGCAGATCGGCCAGCGTCTTGTGCTTGCGCGAATACAGGCCCAGCGGCTCGACGTGAATTCCGGCCACGGTGATCAGGTTCGTGCCGCGCGCCGCGTTGAACTCGTCAAGATAAGGCTTGGTCTGGAAATAGTTCACATCCAGCCGTTTTTCAGCCAGTTGCACGTTCGGCTGAACGTAGTCGTTGAAGACCTTGATCTCGATCGGAACGCCTTCGGCGGCCAGGATCGGCTTCACCTGCTCCAGGATTTCAGCGTGCGGCACGGCGGTGGCGCCGACCAGCAGGGGCGCGCCCTCGACGCCCGCCTTCTTGTCCGCGCCCTGACCGCAGGCGGCGAGCGTCAGGACAGCGGCGACGGACAGCAGCAGCGAACGGCGGATCATGGGGCAGGCTCTTTTAGAAAATCAGCGGTGCGAGACCTTAGCGACCAGACGGTCGCCGATCATCTGCAGAATTTGTACGAGGATCAGCAGCAGAACTACGGTCACGGCCATGACGTCGGTCTGGAACCGCTGATAACCGAAGCGGATGGCCAGGTCGCCCAGACCGCCCGCCCCTACCACGCCTGCCATGGCCGTGTAGCTGACCAGGGCGATGGCGGTGACGGTCGCGCCGGCGATGATGCCCGGCATGGCCTCGGGCAACAGGGCGCGCGTCACGATCTGGAAAGTCGAGCCGCCCATGGCCTGCGTCGCCTCGACCACGCCCTTGTCCACCTCGCGCAGGGCCGTCTCGACCAGACGCGCATAGAAGGGCGCGGCCCCGACGACCAGCGGCGGAATGGCCCCAGCCACGCCGAGAGAGGTGCCGACCAGCAGCACCGTCACCGGCAGCATGACGATCAGCAGGATGATGAAGGGCACCGAGCGCAGCACATTGACCACGAAGGACAGCACGGCGTTCAGCATCGGATTGGCCGCCAGCCGCCCCTTGCCCGACAGATACAGCAGCACGCCCAGCGGCACGCCCAGGATTACGGTCAGCACCATCGATCCGCCCAGCATCAGCAGGGTGTCGATCGTCGCCTTGCCGATATCGGCCCAGTCCACATTGGCGAACATCAGACCGCCTCCACCACGACGCCGCGCGCGGCCAGTTGCGCCAGAGCCGCCTCGGCGTCCCCGCCGGTGAAGGCCACCGTCATCTGGCCATAGGGCTCGCCCCGGATGCGGCTGATGCGGCCCGACAGGATCGAGTAATCCACGCCCGCCGTGCGCGCCACGCGGCTCAGTTCCGGCTCATAGGTCGAGGGTCCGCGGAAAGTCAGGCGGGCCATGCGCGCCCCGGCGGGCGCGACCGAGGCGTCGACCGCCTCCTCGCCCTCGGCCAGCATGGCGCGGGTCACGGCATGTTGCGGATGCAGGAAGACGTCGGCCGTCGCGCCCTGCTCCACGATCCGGCCGTCCTTCAGCACCGCCACGCGATCGCAGACGCGGCGCACCACCTCCATCTGGTGAGTGATCAGGACGATAGTCAGGCCGAGATCGCGGTTCAGCCCGTCCAGCAAGGTCAGGATATCCTCGGTCGTCTCGGGGTCGAGGGCGCTGGTCGCCTCGTCGCACAGCAGGACGCCGGGACCGCAGGCCAGGGCGCGGGCGATGCCGACGCGCTGCTTCTGACCGCCCGACAACTGGGACGGATGCTTCTTGGCGTGATCGGCCAGACCCAACTGGGCCAACAGTTCCGCCGTGCGCGCCTTCACCTCGGCCTCAGGCCGCCCTTCCAGCCGCAAGGGGAAGGCGACGTTGTCCTCGATCGTCTTGGCGTTCAGCAGATTGAAGTGCTGGAAGATCATGCCGATGCCGCGCCGCGCCGTACGCAGTTCGGCGGCGTTCAGGGCGGTGATTTCCTGCCCGTCGACGAAGACCTTGCCCGCGTCGGGCGTCTCCAGTCGGTTGATGGCGCGGATCAGGGTGGACTTGCCCGCTCCCGAACGGCCCACCACGCCGAACACCTCGCCGCGCGCGACATGCAGATCGACGGCGTCCAGCGCCGTGCGGTCGCCCGCCGCGCTGCGATAGCGCCGGGTCACCCCCTCCAGTCGGATCATGTCAGTCGGCGTCCAGAGCAGCGGCGGGAATGATGGTGACGCTCTCGCCGCAACCGCAGGCGTCCGTCTCGTTCGGATTGCGGAAGACGAACTTCGAGGCCAGCTTCGTCACCTCATAGTCGATTTCGGTGCCGATCAGGAACAGGACCGCCTTGGGCTCGATCAGGATGGTGACGCCCTTGTCCTCGACCACCTCGTCCAGGGGCAAGGCTTCTTCGGCATAGGCGAAGGTGTATTCCTGCCCGGCGCAGCCGCTGTTCTTCACGCCGACGCGCAGCCCGACGTAGTCCTTTTCAGCGTTGTCCATGATTTCGCGCACGCGCGCGGCGGCGGCGTCCGTCAGGGTCACCGCCTTGGGCCGGGGTCGCCGAGGCCGGGTCGTTGCAGTCTGAAGCTCGGTCATGGCTGCATCCTCAGAACATGTTCAGGGCCAGCTTGGCCTCGTCGCTCATCTTGGAAGAATCCCACGGCGGATCGAACACTAGATTGGCTTTGGCGCTGCGCACGCCCTCGACCTTGGCCACCGCCGTCTCGACCCAGCCGGGCATCTCGCCCGCCACCGGACAACCCGGCGCCGTCAGCGTCATCTCGACCAGCACGTCGCGGTCGTCGGACACGTCGACCTTGTAGATCAGGCCCAGCTCATAGATGTCGACCGGGATTTCCGGGTCGTACACCGTCTTCAGCGCCTCGATCAGGTCGTCCGTCAGCTTGTCCAGCTCAGCCTGAGACAGGGCGCTTTTCTGCGGCTCGTCCCAGCTGGCGGCGAAGGCGTCGCTGTCGCTGATCGCGTTGTCGGTCTTGGCGTCCATACTCGTCACACGAAGAAGTTCCGCGCCTTGATCAGCGCGTCCACGAAGGCGTCTGTATCCTCCATGGTGTTATATAGGGCGAAGGAGGCGCGCGCGCTTGCACTGACGCCCAGTCTTTTCGCCAGAGGCTCGGCGCAGTGCAGTCCGGCGCGGACGGCGACGCCGTAACGGTCCATGATCTGGGCCACGTCATGGGCGTGCGCGCCTTCGACCGTGAAGGTCAGGATGGCGCCCTTCCCTTCCGCCTCGCCCAGTATCTGCAGCCAGTTGTGGCCCCGCAGGCGCTCGACGGCATGGTGATACAGAGCCATCTCATGCGCCTGAATCGCCGCCGGATCATATTGCGACAGCCATTCGACCGCTGCGCCCATGCCAATGGCCTCAAGGATCGGCGGCGTGCCGGCCTCAAAACGGTGCGGCGGCTTGGCGTAGGTCACGCCTTCCTTCTCGACCGTGACGATCATCTCGCCGCCGCCCTGATAGGGCGGCAGGGCCTCCAGCGCCTCGGCCGTGCCGTACAGGACGCCGATGCCCGTGGGCGCGAACAGCTTGTGCCCGGTCAGGACATAGTAGTCGCAGCCGATGGCCTGAACGTCCGGCGCCGCGTGGACTGCGCCCTGGCAGCCGTCGACCAGTACCCGCGCCCCGGCCGCATGGGCCAGGTGGGTGATCTCGGCGACCGGATTGATGGTCCCCAGCACGTTCGACATGTGGGTGACGGCGACCAGCTTGGTCTTCGGCCCCAGCAGGGCGGCGAAGGCCTCCATGTCCAGCGAGCCGTCGTCCTTGATCGGCGCCCATTTCAGCACCGCCCCGCGCCGTTCGCGCAAGAAGTGCCAGGGCACGATGTTGGAGTGGTGCTCCATCTCGGTGACGATGATCTCGTCGCCCGGCTGGATCGACAGGCCGACGCCGTTGGCGACCAGATTGATCGCCTCGGTCCCGCCCTTGGTCCAGATGATGTTGTCGGCCGAGGGCGCGTTCAGAAAGCGAGCGACGATCTCGCGCGCGCGCTCATAGGCCTCGGTCGCCTCGTTCGACAGGGTGTGCAGACCCCGGTGGACGTTGGCGTAGCTGCCCTCCATCGACGCGACCAGGGCGTCGATGACGGCGCGCGGCTTCTGCGCCGAGGCGGCAGTGTCCAGATAGATCAGCGGTTTGCCATTCACCTGACGCGACAGGATCGGGAACTGCGCGCGGGCGGCATAGGGGTCGAACCCCGTCACGGAAGCATGGGTCACAGGCGAGCCGTCAGCCATTCCCGCACCACCTCTCTGGCGCCTTCATCCTCGATGCGGTCGACGACCTCGATCAGGAAGGCGTGGGTCAACAGGGCGCGGGCCTCATCGGCCGAAATGCCGCGCTGCTGCATGTAGAACAGGGCGCTTTCATCCAGCGTCCCGACGGTCGCGCCGTGGGCGCACTGCACCTCATCGGCGTAGATGATCAGTTCAGGCTTCACGTCGATCTCGCCGCGATCCGAAGCGATCAAGCCGTGGTGGCCCATGCGGGCGTCGGTGTCGTCCGCGCCCTTCTGGACCAGGATCTTGCCCTGGAAGACGCCGCGCGCCTCGTCTCGGACCACGCCCTTGATCAACTGGCTGGTCGTGCCGTTGGGGGCGACGTGGTCGATCACCGTAGTCTGGTCGGAATGACGCGTCCCGTTCAGTAGATAGAGGCCGTCCACACGCGCATCGGCGCCCTCGGCGCCGTGGCGCAGGCGGGTCTCATGGCGTTGCAGTTTGGCGCCGGTGGTGACGACGGTCTGACGATAGCGGCCGCCCGCCTCCAGCCGAACCTCGGCCTCGGCCACCGAAATGGCGTCGGCAGGCTCGTCGGTCAGGACGACGCGGATGACCTCAGCGTCGGCGGCGACGTCGATTTCCACCTTGTTGTGGGCGACATAGGCCGAGCCCTTGCCCTCATGCGTCTCCAGCAGCAGCAGGCGCGCGCCGGGGCGGGCGACGATGCGCGCTGCCGCCGTATGGCCCGTGCCGGTCGCATCCGAAATAAAGCGCAGACGCAGCGTCTGTTCGCCCGAGGCGATATAGTCCTTCACCCCGACCGGGCGGCCGTTGGCGAAGACGACGGCGTCGCCGCCCAGATCATAGAACGGCCCCGGCGCGCCGATGACCGCTGTGCCCGAAGGTTTAGGTGCTTCACGAAGAAAGCGCTTCAGATCACTGTATTTCCATTCCTCGACCCGCCGCGACGGGAAGGTCGCAGCGTCGGTGAGGTCCAGCCTAGCCAGCGCCTTCATGCCGCCTCCGGCAGGAACTTGTCGTAGCCCTCCGCCTCCAGCTCATGCGCCAGTTCCGGTCCGCCCGAGGCGACGATGCGGCCGCCCGCCAGAACGTGCACGCGGTCCGGTTTGATGTAGTCCAGCAGGCGCTGATAGTGGGTGATCACCAGCATCGACCGTTCCGGGCTGCGCATGGCGTTCACGCCGTCGGCGACGATGCGCAGGGCGTCAATGTCGAGGCCGGAGTCCGTCTCGTCGAGGATCAGCAGCGACGGCTCCAGCAGGGCCATCTGCAGGATCTCCATCCGCTTCTTCTCACCGCCGGAGAAGCCGACGTTCAGCGGCCGCTTCAGCATGTCGAAGTCCATCTTCAGCGACTGCGACGCCGCCTTGACCAGCTTCAGGAATGCGGGGGCCGAGACCTCTTCCTCGCCACGCGCGCGCTTCTGGGCGTTCAGCGCCGTGCGGATGAAGGTCATGGCCGGCACGCCGGGGATTTCGATCGGATACTGGAACGACAGGAACAGGCCTGCCGCCGCCCGCTCGGCCGGGTCGATGTCCAGCAGGTCGGCATCGTTCCACGAGGCGGAACCGTCCGTCACCTCATAGCCGGGACGGCCCGACAGGCTGTAGCCCAAGGTCGACTTGCCCGCCCCGTTCGGCCCCATGACCGCATGGACTTCGCCCGCAGGCACGTCGAGCGTCAGACCCTTGAGGATCGGCTTGTCGGCGACCGAGACGTGGAGATTATTGATCTTAAGCATTGTTTTTCTTCTTCAACTCACTCAGCCGACCGAGCCTTCGAGGCTGATCGCCACCAGCTTCTGGGCCTCGACGGCGAACTCCATCGGCAGTTCCTGCAGGACGTCGCGGACGAAGCCGTTGACCAGCAGGGCCACAGCCTCCTCTTCCGACAGGCCGCGCTGCTGGGCGTAGAAGAGCTGGTCCTCGGACAGGCGGGTCGTGGTCGCTTCGTGCTCCAGCTGAGCCGAGCCGTTGCGGACCTCGATATAGGGGATGGTGTGAGCGCCGCACTCCTTGCCGATCAGCAGGCTGTCGCACTGGGTGAAGTTGCGCACGCCGGTCGCCTTGGGATGGATCGACACCAGGCCGCGATAGGTCGAGTCCGACTTACCCGCCGAGACCGTCTTGGCGATGATGCGGCTGCGGCTGTTCTTGCCCAGATGCAGCATCTTGGTGCCGGTGTCGGCCTGCTGATGGCCGTTGGTGATGGCGATGGAATAGAATTCACCCGAGCTTTCCTCGCCCTTCAGGATGCAGGACGGGTATTTCCAGGTGACGGCCGAGCCCGTTTCAACCTGCGTCCAGCTGACCTTCGAGCGATCGCCACGGCAGTCAGCGCGCTTGGTGACGAAGTTATAGATGCCGCCCTTGCCCTCGGCGTCGCCGGGGTACCAGTTCTGGACGGTCGAGTATTTCACCTCAGCGTCGTCCAGAGCGATGATCTCCACGACCGCTGCGTGGAGCTGGTTTTCATCGCGCATCGGCGCGGTGCAGCCTTCCAGATAGGAGACGTAGGAGCCCTTGTCGGCGATGATCAGGGTGCGCTCGAACTGGCCGGTCTGGCTGGCGTTGATGCGGAAATAGGTCGACAGTTCCATCGGGCAGCGCACGCCCGGCGGAATGTAGACGAAGCTGCCGTCGGAAAAGACCGCGCTGTTCAGGGCCGCGAAATAGTTGTCGCTGACCGGCACGACGGTGCCAAGGTACTGGCGCACCAGATCAGGATATTCACGCAAGGCCTCGGAAATCGGCATGAAAATCACGCCCGCCTTGGCCAGTTCCTCCTTGAAGGTGGTGACGACCGAGACGCTGTCGAACACGGCGTCGACCGCGACCTTGGGCGCACCCTGGACGCCGGCCAGGACTTCCTGCTCCTTCAGCGGGATGCCCAGCTTGGCATAGACCTCCAGCAGTTCGGGATCGACCTCGTCCAGCGACTTCGGTCCCTCCTTCTTCACCGGCGCGGCGTAGTAGTAGAGATCCTGATAGTCGACAGGCTCGTACTTCACCGCAGCCCAGGTCGGCTCTTCCATCGCCAGCCAGCGCTCATAGGCGGCCAGACGCCATTCCAGCATCCACTCCGGCTCGCCCTTCTTCTCGGAGATGAAGCGGATGATGTCCGGGTTCAGGCCTTTGGGGGCGAACTCCTGCTCGACGTCAGTGGTGAAGCCGTACTTGTACCGCTCCAGCTCCGCGACCGTGTCGATTGTTTCTTGAACGATAGCCATAAGTTACGCGACTTCCTTTGCGCGCTCTTGCAGGCGCGCCCTGTGCTTGTCCCAGGCCGCGACCCAGGCGTCGGCGAACCGGGCCCAGTCCGCCTCGGTCGTGCCCCAACCGCCGGAGACGCGCACGCCCCCGGTCGCCAGGTGATGCAGGCCCATGGCGCTGATCGCCTTGGACGGCTTGACCTTGCCGGACGAGCAGGCCGAACCGGCCGAGACCATGACCCCGACCAGATCAAGAGTGATCAGTTGCTGCGGGCTGTCCCAGCCCTCCACCGCCATGAACAGGGTGTTCGGCAGGCGCTCAACCGCCCCGCCGATGACGGTCGCGCCCGCCGCCTTGACTCTGGCCTCGGCCGCGTCGCGCCAAGCGACATGAGCCATGGCGGCGCCCAGATCGCGCGCGGCGCAGTCGGCGGCGACGCCGAAGCCGGCGATGCCCGGCACGTTCTCGGTTCCCGCGCGCAGGCCGCGCTCCTGACCGGCGCCGTGCAGGATGCGGATGGCGGATACGCCGTCCTTCAATACCAGCGCGCCCACGCCTTGCGGTCCGCCCAGTTTATGCGCCGACAGGGTCAGACTGTCGGCCCCAAGCGCGCGCATCGTCACCGGGATCTTGCCCGCCGACTGAATGGCGTCGACGTGCAGCCAACCGCCCGCCGCGCGAACCAGAGCCGCCGCCTCGGCGATCGGCTGGATCACACCGCTTTCGTTGTTGGCGTGATGAATGGCGACGACCGCGCGGCCTGGGCGCCCCAGCGCCTCAGCCAGCCAGGCCAGATCGACCACGCCGTCCGCATCGACCGGCAGAACCTCGACCGGAACACCGCTGACGGCGGCGGCCTCAGCCACGCAAGGGTGCTCGGTCGCGCCGACGATCAGCCGTTCGCAACCGGCGGCCAGGGCGCTGTGGATCGCCTGGGCGTTGGACTCGGTCCCGCCAGAAGAGAAGATGATCGCCGTCGGATCGGCGCCGACCAGATCGGCCACCTGGGCGCGCGCCGTCTCGATACGCGCACGGGCGCGGCGACCGGCCGCGTGCACGGCTGAAGGGTTGCCGTTGTCGGCCAAGGCCTTGGCCATGAGCACCTGAACTTCAGGGCGCACCAGACCCGAGGCGTTGTAATCCAGATAGACGCTCACGCGGCGGCCTCCATGGACGACGTCGCATCCTTCTGACCCATGCGCGCGCGGCTGGTGCGCTTTTCGATCACATCGGCCAGGCTGACCCCGGCGAGATAACGATGGATCTCGGCGCCCAGGTCTTCCCACAGATCATGGGTGATGCAGCGCGCGCCGCCCGTCATACAGCCGCGCGGCGTACCGTGAGCGGCGCAACGGGTGGCGCGGATCGGCTCATCTACGGCCAGGACAATATCGGCCACAACCGTTTCTCCCGGCTCCTTAGCCAGACGATATCCGCCGCCAGGTCCGCGAACGCTCTTCACCAAACCGCCCTTGCGCAGCCGCGCGAAGAGCTGTTCCAGATAGCTGAGCGAGATTTCCTGACGGGTGGCGATTTCAGCCAGGGACACGGCGCGGCCCGAGCCGTTTTTCGCCAGATCGGCCATCGCCATCACGGCGTAACGTCCCTTTGTCGACAGGCGCATCCCAATAACCTCAAAATTCTAACGCTTTTCGGGGCGGCCATGCTAAGACCCCCGGCCTCGCTGGCGAGTGCGTCATGCACCGGGGACTTAGAAAGTCCTACCTCCTCGGTCAAGTATTATCCGTCCGGCGAAACCTCTATTGATTGTAGGGACCGCGATCCATGCCTGAAGTCATCCTGCCCGGCGCCTCTGGCCGCATCGAAGGCCGCTATTCGCCCGGCAAGCGTCCCGACGCGCCGATCGCCCTGATCCTGCATCCGCACCCCAAGGCGGGCGGGCATATGAACAACCCGGTCGCCCTGACGATGCACCAGCTGTTCGTCCAGCGCGGGTTCGCCACCTTGCGCTACAACTCGCGCGGCGTGGGCAAGTCCCAGGGCGAGTTTGACAGCGGCATCGGCGAACTGGCCGATGCGGCCACGGCGCTGGACTGGCTGCAGGCCAACAACCCCGCCGCCACCCAGACCTGGGTCGCCGGCTATCAGTTCGGCGCCTACATCGGCATGCAGTTGCTGATGCGCCGGCCCGAGACGGATGGCTTCATCTCGGTCTCGCCCCCTTCGAACATCTATGACTTCAGCTTCCTGGCCCCCTGCCCGGCCTCGGGCCTGTTCCTGCACGGCACCGCCGACACCGTGGTGCCGCCCGCCGAGGTCGAGCGCGTGGTCAACAAGCTGCGCACCCAGAAGGGCATCGTCATCGACTATGAGCTGGAAGAAGGCGCGACCCACTTCTGGCAAGACCACATCGGCGCTGTCGAACGCCGCGTCGGCGCCTATCTGGACAAGCGCCTGGCTGAAAATCCGGCCTGACGTCCTGAAAATCAGCGCGGAGGCCCAGCCTCTGCGCGGGTCCGCCACAGGGACCAGACCACCCCCGCCGCCAGGATCGCGGCCGTCACCGACAGGGAGACGGCCGGCGGCACCTTCTCGATCCCCAGCAGCGGCGCGGCGAACACCTTGGCGCCGATGAAGACCAGCAGGACAGCCAGCGCCTGCTTCAGATAGGCGAAGCGGTGGATCACCGCCGCCAGGGCGAAATAGAGCGCCCTCAGCCCCAATATGGCGAAGATGTTGGACGTGTAGACAACATAGGCGTCCGTCGTGATGGCGAAGACCGCCGGGACGGAGTCCACGGCGAAGATCACGTCGGCGATCTCGATCGTCACCAAGGCCAGAAACAGCGGCGTGACGTGCAACTTCATCTCGCCGGAGCGGCGGCTCTGAGTGCGGACGAAGAAGGCGTGACCGTGCAAGTCGTTCGTCACCCGCATCCGCCGCCGGAACCACTTCAGCAGCGCATTGTCAGCGATGTCCGTTTCCTCGCCGCGCGCAAAGAACATCCGTATGCCAGTGAGGATCAGGAAGCCGGCGAACAGATACAGCACCCAATGATAGCGAGCGACCAACACCGCCCCGCCGCCGATCATGATCGCCCTCAGGACGATGACGCCCAGCACGCCCCAGAACAGCACACGATGCTGGTAGAGGCGCGGCACTGAAAAGGCGCTGAAAATGAGGGCGATGACGAAGACATTGTCCATCGCCAGGCTTTTTTCGACGGCATAGGCGGTCAGGTATTCGACCGCGCTATCGGCTCCCAGCCACGACCACAGCCACGCTCCAAAGGCCAGCGCCACGGCGATGTAGAAGGCCGATAGCCCCAGGCTCTCGCGCACGCCGATCTCATGATCGCGCCGGTTGAACAGCCCCAGGTCCAGCGCCAGCAAGGCGATGACGATCGTCAGAAAGCCCGCCCACATCCAGACGGGCTTGCCCAACCACTCCAACAGCAACAGTTCCATCGACGCCTTCGCGAGCCGTTTTCAACGACGCGGCCGACATCGCGATGAAGGGTCGCCAGAGGGGCCCGGTCCGCTCTTTTTCAACGCCTAGAGACGGCAAGCGTTGCTTGCCTAATGGTCGCCTTCCGCCGCCGCCATAGCCGCCGGGCGGTGGGCGCGAACGCACCAGACGACGCTGACGATCATCAGGATCATGGCCACGATCTCGATCACGGTCGGGCCACGCTGCTCCCAGATGAAGCCGTAGATGAAGGCGAACAGGGTCTCGGAGACGATCATCTGCCCCAGCATGGTCAGCGGCAACAGGCGGCTGGCTTGGTTCCAGAAGGCGTTGCCGATGACCGAGGCGAAGATCGCAACGGCCGCGCTGACGCCGATCAGGCGCACCCAAGCGTCGTTCGTCATGCCGTCCAACATGAACAGCGACGGGATGACCAGCAGCAGCGCCAGCCCTCCTGTGACCACGCCGGTCAGCAGCGACCACTCGTGCGGGGTGACGTCAGGCAGGCGCCCCATCCAGCGACTGTTGCCGACGGCGAAGGCGGTCCAGGACAGCAGGGCCGCCACGGCGCAACCCAGGCCGATCAGGGTGGCGGTTCCGCTTTGCGCCGCCGCGCCGCCGCCCTGGCTGAGCGACTCCCAGCCGATCAGGCCGACGGCCAGGGCCGCCACGGCGATGGGCGGCGCGACACGCGACAACGGCGGCGACTCCTTGTCCCGCAGCCCCCACAAGGCCACCACCACAGGCACCATGCCGACGATCAGGGCCGAGGCCGCGACGCCAGCGTAGTGCACCCCGACCACCAGGAAGGCGAAGTAGACCAGGTTTCCCGCCAGGCTCAGCCAGACCAGAGCGCCCCACGCCTTGCGCGTCAGGGCCGCCGTCACCCGCCGCCAGCGCGGCGCGATCAGCAGGACGGCGATCAGGCCATAGGCGAGATAGCGCCCCGCCGTCAGAAGTAGGGGCGAGGCCTCCGGCACGACCTTGGGCGCCAGGAAGACCAGCCCCCACAGAGCGCCCGCCGCCACACCGCTGGCGACGCCCCAGAAACGCGAGGACGCCGCCACTATTCCGCTCCCGGCTCGACGATCCGGCCGCCGGTCATGGGCGTCGGAACGCCTGTCGTGCCGGGGAAGCTGATCGGTAGGCCCAGACGGCAGCGCGCCGCCAGAAAAGCGAAGGCCTCGGCCTCGATGGAGTCGCCACGCCAGCCCTTGTCCTCGGCCGTCGAGACAGGAACGCCGACACGCTCGCGAATGGCGGCCAGCAGCACAGGGTTGTGGCGACCGCCGCCACAGACGACGACCTCTTTTGGTTGTTCCAAACAGCGGGCGACGCCCAGGGCCACGGCCTGAGCCGCGAAGGCGGTCAGGGTCGCGGCGGCGTCTTCCAGCGACAGTTCCGCCACCGGGTCCAGCGAGAAATCGAACCGATCCAGCGACTTCGGCCCGGTCGCCGCGAAATAGGGGTGGGCCAGATAGGCGTCCAGTACGGCCGGGTCGACCGTTCCCGCCGCCGCCAGACGGCCGCCCTCGTCCATCCGCTTCTTCATGCGCGACTGGACCAGCAGATCGACCATGCCGTTGGCCGGGCCGGTGTCGAAGGCCTCCAGCCCGCCGTCTGCGCGGATCAGGGTGATGTTGCCCACGCCGCCGAGGTTCAACACAGCGACCGGCCCCTTCAGACCCGCCTTGCGGACCAGCGCCGCGTGATAGACGGGGGCCAGAGGCGCGCCCTGCCCGCCCGCCGCCACGTCAGCGCTGCGGAAGTCGTAGGCGACGGGCACGCCCAGCCCCTCGGCCACGCTGACGGCGTCGATCAGTTGGACGGTGCGACCCGGCGCGTCGGGCGTCGGCGCCTCGTGCAGCACCGTCTGGCCGTGGACGCCGACCAGATCCAGCGCGCTGGACCTCACCCCGTTCACCGCCATGAAGCCGAGCGCGGCGGCCAGGTGCGCGTCAGCCACCGCCATGCGCGCGTCCTCGAAGCTTTCCGGCTCTTCCTCGTCGCGTTCCCAGTCGAAGGCGTCCTCGATGGCGTCCTCGACGATGGCGCGGGTCTCACCGTCCAGCTTCATCTCGCCGGCAGGGCCGAAAGACAGGATGTCGTGGCCGTCCGTCTCGATCACCGCCATATCCACAGCGTCCAGCGAGGTGCCGGTCATGAAGCCGAGCACGCGGAGGGTCTTTTTCGAGGAGGTCGTCATGGCGGCTTGACTGCCACGTCGAGCGCGACGTAGCTAGCGCCCATGATCGCGCAACCGGCCCTTTTCGCCGCCTATTACTACGGCCTCTACTAGAGAGCGGCCGCGATCCTTGCCGCCCTTCCCTCGGCGGCATTATTCCTCGGAAGACGGCCGCCGGTTCTGATGTTACGGACCCGACCATGACCGAGCCCACGACCCAAACCGTTTCCGAAACCGCCTTCAAGTCGGACTTCCTGCGCCTGATGAAGGCGCGCGGCTATATCCACCAGATCACCCACCCGGTCGAGCTGGACGAGGCGGCGGCGGCGGGCGTGGTCACGGGCTATATTGGCTTTGACGCGACGGCGCCGTCGCTGCACGTCGGCCACCTGATCCAAATCATGCTGCTGCGCCGTCTTCAGCAGGCCGGGCACAAGCCGATCGTCCTGATGGGCGGCGGCACGACCAAGGTCGGCGACCCCAGCTTCAAGGACACCCAACGCCCTCTGCTGACCGAGGAAAAGATCGCCGAGAACATCGCCGGCATCAAAGGCGTGTTCGAGAAGTTCCTGACCTTCGGCGACGGCCCGACCGACGCCGTCATGCTGGATAACGACGAGTGGCTGTCGCAACTCGGCTACCTGCAGTTCCTGCGCGACTACGGTACGCACTTCACCATCAACCGCATGCTGAGCTTCGACTCGGTCAAGCTGCGCCTGGATCGCGAACAGCCGCTGACCTTCCTCGAGTTCAACTACATGCTGATGCAGGCGACGGACTTCCTGGAGTTGAACCGCCGCTATGGCTGCGCCCTGCAGATGGGCGGCTCGGACCAGTGGGGCAACATCATCAACGGCGTCGAACTGACCCGCAAGGTGGATCACAAGGCCGCCTTCGGCCTGACCACGCCGCTGCTGTCCACCGCCTCGGGCCAGAAGATGGGCAAGACGGTCGGCGGCGCCGTGTGGCTGAACGCCGACGCCCTGTCGCCGTTCGACTACTGGCAGTACTGGCGCAACACCGAGGACGGCGACGTGGGCCGCTTCATGCGCCTGTTCACCGACCTGCCGCTGGATCAGATCGAGCGCTATGAGGCGCTGGAAGGCGCCGAGATCAACGACGCCAAGAAGGCCCTGGCCGACGCCGCCACCTCCATGCTGCACGGCGTCGAGGCCGCACAGGCCGCCCGCGCCGCCGCCGAAGCCGCATTCGAGAAGGGTCAGTTGTCGGCCGACCTGCCGACGGTCGAACTGCCGCGTGACGAGGTGATCGGCGCCATGATCGCCGCCGTCACGACCAAGGCGGGCCTCAGCGCCTCCAACGGCGAGGCGCGCCGTCTGGCCCAGGGCGGCGGCCTTCGCCTGAACGACGAGGTCGTCAACGACGGCGCCCGCCAGATCGAAGAGGCCGACCTGAACGCAGACGGCGTGCTGAAGCTCGGCGCCGGCAAGAAGAAGCTGGTGCTGGTGCGACCGGTGTAAGGGAGAAAGACCTATGACCGACATCACCGAAAACACTCCCGCCCCCGCTTTCGACCTGGCGACTGACGGCGGCGGGCGCGTGTCGCTGGGCGGGCTGAAGGGCAAGAACGTCGTCCTCTACTTCTACCCCAAGGCCGACACGCCTGGCTGTACGACCGAGGGACAGGACTTCTCGGCCTTGATCGACCGGTTCTCGGCGGCGAACGCCGTGGTGATCGGCGTGTCGCGCGATACGGTGAAGAAGCTGGACCGCTTCAAGGCCAAGCATGACCTCAAGGTCGTGCTGGGCTCGGACGAGGACGGCGTGGTCACGGAAAGCTGGGGCGTGTGGGTGCTGAAGAAGCTCTACGGCCGTGAATATATGGGCATCGAGCGCGCCACCTTCCTGATCGACGGCCAGGGCGTGGTCCGCCGCGCCTGGCGGAACGTCAAGGTGAAGGGCCACGCCGAAGAGGTGCTCGCCGCCGTCGAAGCGCTCTGATCGGCGAGCGGGGTTCGGAAGGCCCCGCTTGACCTCTCCGCCTCAGCCCCCCCTAAGTATTGTCAGGGATTGTATCCTCAGGGGCTGACATTGACCAAACGCCGGTCGTTCCGGCGTGATGCGGAGAGTATAGATGTTCAACAAGAACAAACCCCTCGACAACAATACTTCGAGCGGCCTGGGCATTCCGACGCCGCCGGAACCAGCCAAGCCGACGCCCGCACCCGCCGCTCCGATCGCTGCTGCGCCCGTGCGGACGCCTGAACCGGCGCGTCCCGCCGCCGCACGGTCGTCCAGCCTGTCGACCCTGTCGGCCGGCGTGAAATACGAAGGCAACATCTCCGGCGCGGGCGAGCTTCAGGTCGACGGCTCGCTGAAGGGCGACATCCGCGTGGTGCGCGTCGTGATCGGCGAAGGCGGCGCGGTCGAGGGCACGGTCCACGCCGACATCTTGGAGGTGCGCGGTCGCGTCTCGGGCGCCATCGTCGCCAAGCAGGTCAAGCTGTTCGCGACCTCGCGCGTCGAGGGCGACATCACCCAGGAGCAGCTTTCGATCGAGCAAGGCGCCTGGTTCCAAGGCCGCTGCACCCAGGCCAAGCGCGATACGCCCGGCGCCAACATGCTGGAAGCCCCCGCCTCGGCCGAAAAGCCTGCGCCCGCCAAGACGGACGCCAAGGTCGAAGCCAAGCCCGCCGCCTGATCAGCGCGGCGGCCAGAAACGAGAAAGGGCGGCCCGCGAAGGCCGCCCTTTTTTATGCGTCGATCCGGCGGGTCGATCAGCCCTCGCGGGTCTCGCCCACGCGGGCCGCGAGCGCAGCGCCCATGAACGGATCCAGGTCGCCGTCCAGAACCCCCTGGGTGTCCGAGGTTTCCACCTCGGTCCGCAGATCCTTCACCATCTGATACGGCTGCAGGACGTAGGAGCGGATCTGGTGACCCCAGCCGATGTCAGTCTTGGCGTCGGCCAGAGCCTGAGCTGCGGCCTCACGCTTTTGAAGCTCCAACTCGTACAGACGCGCCCGCAGCATCTTCCAGGCCTGTTCGCGGTTCTGGTGCTGCGAACGACCGGCCTGACAGGCCACGACCGTGTTGGTTGGAATGTGGGTCAGACGCACGGCCGAGTCCGTCTTGTTGATGTGCTGACCGCCGGCGCCGGACGCGCGATAGGTGTCGGTGCGCACATCCGACGGATTGATGTCGATCTCGATCGTGTCGTCCACGACCGGCGACACCCCGATGGAGGCGAAACTGGTGTGGCGCTTGGCCGCCGCATCGTAGGGGCTGATGCGGACCAGGCGGTGCACGCCCGATTCCGACTTCAACCAGCCATAGGCGTTCGGCCCGGCGATCTGCAGGGTAGCCGACTTGATGCCCGCCTGTTCGCCCTGTTCCTCAGCCTCGATCGTGACTTCATAGCCATGAGCGCGAGCCCAGCGGCTGTACATCCGCATCAGCATGCCGGCCCAGTCGTTGGACTCGGTGCCGCCGGCGCCGGAATTGATTTCCAGATAGGCGTCGTTGCCGTCGGCCTCGCCGGACAGCAGGGCTTCCAGCTCGGCGCGGGCGGCGCGTTCCTTGATGGCCTTCAACTGCTCGCGCGCATCTTCGAGGGTGGCTTCGTCGCCCTCCTCGTCGGCCATGTCGGCCAGCATGATCCCGTCTTCGAGACCCTGCTCCATTTCCTTGACGGCGCTGACCTGGGCTTCCAGACGCGAGCGTTCGCGGCTGACGGCCTGGGCCTGTTCGGGATTGTCCCACAGCGTCGGATCCTCGACCCGCGCGTTCAGCTCATCGAGCTTTCTTAGAGCGACATCCCAGTCAAAGTCGCCTCCTGAGCAGAGCGACGCTCTGCTCGATGTCGGCCTTCATGGCCTCGACATCCGGTCTCATCGCAATCTCCGCGACATAGGGTGAAACGGCGCGCCTGGTGACAGGCGCGCCGGGTGGTGGGCTTACCTAGAGCGTCAGTAGAGGTCGCTCAAGTCCTCAGCAGGCTGCTTCTTGGGCGGCGGCGGAGCCACGGGCGGCGGCGCGGCCGGCGCCGGGGCCTGAGACTTGACCTCCTGCTCACGACGAATGACGTCGTAGTAGTTCTGCGGTCCTTCCGGCGCAGCCGGACGCGGCGCCTCTTCACGCAGTTGGCGCTCGGTGCCGGGACGGAAGGCTTCCTCGATGCCGTTCACGGTGCGGAAGATGGCGTTTTTCGGCTTCACGAACGGACGCGCCGGGCGTTCCTTCAGGGCGTCTTCCATGAAGTCGATGAAGATCGGCACGGCGGTCGAGGCGCCTGCCTCGCCCCCGCCCAGCGAGCGGTTGTCGTCGAAGCCGACGAAGACGCCGACGACGATGTCGCTGGAGAATCCGACGAACCAGGCCGAACGGTATTCATTGGTCGTGCCGGTCTTGCCCCCGACCCAACGGCCCAGGCTGCGGGCGCGGGCGCCGGTGCCGCGCTGGATCACGCCCTCCAGCATGGAGCTCATCTGATAGGCGGTGATCGGGTCGATCACCTGGGTTCCGCGATCCTGCAGGCGCGGTGATTCCTGGCCGCTGAAGCCCCGCGCGCAATCACGGCACTGGCGGCGATCAGCGCGATGGATGGTCTGGCCATTCCGGTCCTGAACCAGTTCGATCAGATAGGGATCGACCCGGCGCCCGCCGTTGACGAAGGCGGCGTAGGCAGCCGTGATGCGATACGGCGTCGTTTCACCGGCGCCCAGCGACATGGCCAGGTTCGGCGACATGTCGTCCACCACGCCCATCTTCTTGGACAGGTCGACGACGTTCTTCATGCCGACCGCCTGGGCCAGACGCACGGTCATGACGTTGCGCGACAACTCCAGGCCGCGACGCAAGCTTTGCGGGCCGTAGAACTGGCGGCTGTAATTCTGAGGCGTCCAGGCGCGACCGCCGGGACCGCCGGGGAAGCTGATCGGCGCATCCAGAACGATCGAGGCCGGTGTGAAGTCGCCTTCCAGCGCCGCCGCATAGACGAAGGGCTTATAGGCCGAACCGGGCTGGCGGCGGGCCTGGGTCGCGCGGTTGAAGCTGGACAGGGCGTAGGAATAGCCGCCGACCATCGCCAGGACGCGGCCCGATTGCGGCTCGATAGCGACCAGGGCGCCATTGACGGCGGGCGCCTGCTTCAGGGCGAACTGGCCGCCCTGCCGCTCGACGAAGATCAGATCGCCGCGCTTCAGCGGGCGACGCCCTGCGTTGGACCAGGTCACGTCAGCCGCACGCAGCGTGCCCGTCTGATCGTCCTTGGCCGTGCGGACCCGGATCGTGCTTCCGCTGACGTTCTCGACGGCGGCGGCCTGCCACGAACGGCGCTCGGGCGGGGTCGTGCGCTTCTGGGCTTCGGCCTGCCAACCTTCGGCGAAATCAGTCGTGCCCCAGGCGCCGCGCCAGCCGTGACGACGGTCATAGTCCTCAAGCCCGCGCATCAGGGCGTCGCGCGCCGCCGATTGCAGCTGCGGATCCAGGGTGGTGCGCAGGTAATAGCCGCCGCGGTTGACCTCTTCCTGGCCGAACAGGGCGATGGCGCGACGGCGCGCCTCTTCCACGAAGAAGTCGGCGTCGGCGTATTCAGCGCGACGCGGCGCTGAACGGGTGCTCAGGGGACGGGCCAGGGCCGTCTGCAACTGCTCGTCCGACAGCCACTTGTTGTCGGCCATCTCGCCCAGCACCCAGTTCCGGCGGCCCAGCGCGGCCTCGGGATAGCGTTTGGGATGATAGTTGGTCGGCCCCTTGGGCAGGGCCGCCAGGAAGGCCGCTTCGTCCGGCGTCAGCTGATCCAGCGACTTGCCGAAATAGTTGTAGGCCGCCGAGGCCACGCCGTAGGAGCGATAGCCCAGGTAGATCTCGTTCAGATACAGCTCGAGGATCTGTTCCTTGCTCAGCGTCGCTTCCAGACGGCTGGAGAGGACCGCTTCCTTAAGCTTGCGGTTCAGGCTGGTCTCGCTGGTCAGCAGGACGTTCTTGGCCACCTGCTGGGTGATGGTCGAGCCGCCTTCAAGACGACGACCGGACAGCACGTTGAAGACGTTCTTGAACATGGCCCGGCCGATGCCGGACACGTCGATGCCGCCGTGGCTGAAGAAGTTCTGGTCCTCGGCCGCCAGGAAGGCGTGAACGACCGTCTGCGGCACCTGGTCATAGGTGACGTAGATTCGGCGCTGGTCCGAGAACTCGCCGATCAGGGTGCCGTCCTCGGCATAGACGCGCGTCGCCGTCGCCGGGCGATAGTCCGCCAGCTCGGAGGCGTCCGGCATGTCGTGCAAGACCCAGGCGGCGTAGATCGCCACCACCACACCGGCCACGGCGATGGCGCCCAGCAGGGCCACGCCCGCCATGACGAACCAGCGTTCGGCTATCTTCACCACGAACTCCGCAAGACGCGCCCCATGATCCGTCGTTTATCGCGCGTCGCGCGGCGCGCAAAGCGGAACTACACTTATCCCTTGTCGCGCAACAGGCGCGCCTTGTCGCGCTGCCAGTCGCGTTCGGCCGAAGCCTCGCGCTTGTCGTGCAGCTTCTTGCCCTTCGCGAGAGCGATTTCCAGCTTCGCCTTGCCCGCCTCATTCAGATACAGGCGCACCGGCACGATGGTGCGGCCGTCACGCTGAACGGCGCCGATCAGCTTGTCGATCTGCTTGCGGTGCAGCAGCAACTTCCGATGGCGACGCGGCTCGTGATTGAAGCGGTTCGCCATCTTGTAGGGCGGGATGTCGGCGTTGATCAGCACCATCTCGCGTCCCTCGGGCGAGACATAGCTCTCGGCGATGTTGGCGCGACCGTCGCGCAGCGCCTTGATCTCGGTGCCCAGCAACTGGATCCCGGCCTCGATGTGGTCCTCGAGGAAATAGTCGAAGCGCGCGCGCCGGTTCTCGGCGATCGTCTTCTGCTTGGGCGCGTCTGCGGCCATCAGGCGACCCCGGCCTCGGCCAGCGCCTTGTCGATGGCGGGCTTCACGGCGTCGGCCGTCAGCGACAGCGGCAGACGAACCTCTTCCGTGCACAGGCCCAGCTTGGCCAGAGCGTATTTGGTCGGCGACGGCGAGTTATCGAGGAACAGCGCCTTGTGCAGGCCGATCAGGCGCTCCTGCCACGAACGGGCGGCGGCGAAGTCGCCGGCCTGGATGGCGCCATGCAGAGCGACCATGGCCTCGGGCGCGACGTTCGAGGTCACAGAGATGACGCCCACGCCGCCATGCGCGGCATAGCCCAGATAGCTGGAATCATCGCCCGAGATCAGGTCGAAGGCGCCGTCGATGTTGGCGCGCATCCAGCTGGCCCGCGCCACGTCGCCGCTGGCGTCCTTCACGCCCACGATGTTCGGGTGCGCCGACAGGGCCGCAACCGTCTCGTTCGCCAGGTCCACGCCCGTACGGCCCGGCACGTTGTAGAGCAGGATCGGCAGTTGCACCGCGTCGGCCACAGCTTCGAAATGCGCCTGCATCCCGGCCTGCGACGGGCGGTTGTAATAAGGAGTGACGACCAGCGCCCCGTCCGCGCCGACCGTCTTGGCGAAGCGGGTCAGTTCGATCGCCTTGTCCGTCGCGGACGAACCCGCGCCGGCGATGACGCGGATACGCCCGGCGGCGATCTCGACGCATTGCTCGACCACGCGCTTATGCTCGTCCAGGTGCAGAGTGGCGCTCTCGCCCGTGGTGCCCATCGGCACGACGCCGTGAACTCCAGCGGCGATCTGGCGTTCCAACAGGCGCTTGAAAGCGGCCTCGTCCACGTTTCCGTCACGAAGAGGTGTGATCAGGGCGGTGATCACGCCCTTGAACAAGGGGGCGGTCATGGGAACAACATACCTGTGCGGAGAAATGGGCGGCGTTCCGCCCGTCACTAATCGGCAAAGGGTAGGTTGCCCGCCGCTTGGCCGCAACCAAAGATGAATGAGGATCAGATATCTGATGATCGCGACGACCGTGGCCGCCGCCCTGGCGATTCTGACTCCACCGGCTCAGGACGTGCTGAACAGCACGCCGACGCCCTATTCCGCCAGTCAGGGCGGCATCATCAGCAGCCAGGACGCCGCCCTGGTGCAGCAGGGGCTGACGGCCGCGCGGGCGCGCGACGTCGTCGGCACGCAGTCCATCATGGCGCGCATTTCCGACCCGGCCGCGCGCAAGCTGGTCGAGTGGGCGCTGGTCGACACCTCGGACAAGCAGATGTCCTACAGCGACCTGGCGCTGGCCCAGACCGACCTGGCGAACTGGCCGCGGGGCGATTCGCGCCGTGCGGCGGGCGAGCGCGCGCTGGACATGGCGGGACAGTCGCCGGACGCCGTCCTGGCCTTCTTCAACGGAACAGCACCGACCACGGTCCAGGGCGCCATCGCCCTGGCCGGCGCGCTGGAGCAAACGGGTCGCCGTCAGGAGGCCCAGACGCTGATTCGCGATTGGTGGCGCACCCAGAGCTTTGAAGAGGCCCAGCAAAGCCGGATTTATTCGCGCTGGAGCGGCTGGCTGACCAGCGACGACCACGTGACGCGGCTGAACATGCTGCTGCTGGGACCGCACGGCCCGGCGACGCGCGCCATGGTCGCCCTGGTCCCGGCTGACCGCCAGGCTGTCGCCAACACCGTGATGGCGCTGCGCACCGCCTATGCTCCCGACGTGATCGTCAGCGGTCTGTCGCCCGCCCAGGCCAATGATCCGGCCGTGGTGCTGGAGCGGGTGCGCCTGTTGCGCTCGGCCGGGCGTCAGTCCGAGGCCTTCCCGCTGCTGTCCGCCCTGCCCGCCGCGCCGTCGCACGCCGACGGCCAGAACACCCTGTGGAGCGAGCGCCGCAACTACTTCCTGGACGCTCTGCAGCAAGGGAACGCCCGCGCCGCCTACGCCGCCATGAACGGCCACGGCTTCCCCTCGGGCGAGCGCAAGGTCGACGCCGAATTTTTCGCCGGCTGGGTCGCCCTGACCAAGCTGAACGATCCGGCGACGGCGGCCCAGCATTTTGAAGTCCTGCGCAACGCCTCCTCGACCCCGATCACCCAGGGCCGCGCCCTGTACTGGCTGGGCCGTGCAGCCGAGGCGCGGGGCGATCGCGAGGGCGCTCAGCGGTGGTATCAGGCGGGCGCCGAGCACTGGCAGACCTTCTACGGCCAACTCGCGGCGGAAAAGGCGGGCGCAACGACCCTGACCCTGCCGGGCGAGCCGTCGCCGTCGGCGGAAGACGTGAACCGCTTCGAGGGCAATGAAGTGGTGCGCGCCACTCGCATCCTGGGCCAGATCGGCGAGAAGACCCTGATGCGGGTCTTCGCCTATCACCTGGATGACACCCTGCCCTCGCCCTACGATCTATCGCAGCTGTTCGACCTGATGCAGGGCTACGGCGATCAGTTCGGCTCGATGATGGTCGGGCGCGCGGCCAGCCAGCGCGGCTTCGTCATGCCCGAGCGCATGTATCCGATCCGCCTGCCGCAGCAGGTTCCGGGCATGGCGCCGAACGAGTTCGCCCTGGCCATCACCCGTCAAGAATCCAGCTTCGATCCCCTGGTCCGCTCGCATGCTGATGCGCGGGGCATGATGCAGCTTCTGCCCGCGACGGCGCAGGGCGTGGCCCGCCGCATGGGCCGCTCGTTCAGCTCCGAACAACTGTGGGATCCGGAGGTCAACATGACCCTGGGCAGCTATCACCTGGGCGAACTGATGAACAACTTCGGCGGATCGCCGCTGCTGGCCGCCGTCGGCTACAACGCCGGCCCAGCCCGACCGCCGCAATGGACCGCGCGCTGCGGCGACCCACGCCAGGCCCAAGTCGACCCCATCGACTTCATCGAATGCGCCCCCTTCACCGAGACGCGCAACTACATGATGCGGGTGATGGAGAACATGCAGGTCTATCGCGCCCGCCTGAACGGCGGCTCGGCGCCGCTGACGCCTTCAGCGGACCTGGCGCGGGGCACGCCGCCCAACACCGGCCCGCGTCCTTATCAACCCTGAGGCGACAGACGACGGGCCGCCAGCAGCGGCCCGTCCAACGCCTCCAGCCAGACGGCGTCCAGATTAAACACCGTCTTCAGTACGCGCGGCGACAGGGCCTCGGTCGGCGCGCCGTCGGCCGCCGTCCGTCCTTGATCCAACACCACGACCCGATCGGCGAAGCGCGCGGCCAAAGTCAGGTCATGCAGGCTGACCAGAACGCCGTGCCCAGCGTCGGCGCGCGCCCGCAGCCGCTCAAGCACCAGAAGCTGGGCGTCGGGGTCCAGACCAGCGATCGGCTCGTCCGCCACCAGCAAAGGCGCGGGAACCGTCAGGGCTCGCGCCAGCAGGACGCGCGCCCGCTCGCCGCCCGACATCTCGGCCACGCCGCGATCCGCCAGATGGCCGACGCCGACCTCGTCCAGCGCAACGCGCGCACGGTCCAGCGCCGCCGCGCCCGCCAGGAAGGGCGCGCCCAGCGCCGCCAGCTCGATCGCCGGCAGGTTCCACGCAATCGAACGGTCTTGCGGCAGATAGGCCGCACGCTCGCCGCGCTGGCGTTCAGTAAGACGCCGCGCCTCATCGTCGCCCAGACGAGCCGAGCCTTGCGTCAGCGGCGTCAGGCCCAAGGCCGCCCGCACCGCTGTCGACTTGCCCGCCCCGTTCGGTCCGCACAGGGCGACCACTTCGCCGGACTGCACCGACAGGGAGGCCCCGTTCAAAACCTCTGTCCCACCAACGCGGGCGTGGGCATTCTCAAGCGCCAGCAGAACGGTCACAGCCGCCACTCCCGCGCCGCGCGCCAGGCGATCAGCGCGAACAGCGGTGCGCCGACCAGGGCGGTGAAAACGCCCAGCTTCAGTTCCTGATCCGTCGGGAGCATCCGCGCCGCCAAATCGGCGGCGACCAGCATCAAGCCGCCCGCGAGGGCTGATGGCATAAGCAGTCGCCCCGGATCGCCGCGCACCGCCGCCCGCACCAGATGCGGCGCCGCCAGACCGACGAAGCCGATGACGCCCGCCACAGCCACCGCAGCGCCCGCCGCAACGGCGGCAGCCGCCAACGCCAGCACCCGCATTCGCCCCATCGACAGGCCGGACGCCCGCGCCGCTTCCTCGCCCAGGGTCAGCATCCGCAAACCCGGCGACGCGCCCCGCGCCAGCAAGGCGGCGATCAGCACGGCGGGCGCCACCCAGGCGACATCGATCCAGCTACGGTTCTCGACCGAGCCCAGCAGCCAGTTCATCACCTCGGCTGAAGCGATCGGCGACGGCGACAGGTTGAAGATCAGGGCCGTCAACGCGCCCGCGAAACTGGACAACGCCACGCCGAACAGGATCAACGCCTCGGGCGTCCGCACCCGTGCGGCCAGGGCGATCAGCAGCCCGCCGCCGACCGTCGCGCCGAACAGAGCCGACACCTCCACCGCTCCGGGGATCGCCGCCAGCCCCAGCACGATGGCCGTCGCAGCGGCCAGGGCCGCGGTTGCGGACACGCCCAGCACGCCTGGCTCCGCCAACGGGTTGCGCAACAGCCCCTGCATCACCGCCCCCGCCAGCCCCAGAGCCGCGCCGACGAATAGGGCGCAGACCGCGCGGGGCGCGCGCACGAGCCACAGCACCTCGCCAGGTCCGGAGCCCGGATTGTTCAGGGCCATCCCATACTCGGCGGCGTTGAAACGGGTCTCGCCCAGCGTCACCGCCAACGCGATCGCCAACATGATCGCCGCCGCCAAGCCGATGTTCAGCGTCGCAAACCTGTTCATGACGCCTGCTCAGCCAGTTGCGCGGCGGCGTCTGCGGCGAACCAGGCCGGGCACGTCAGCGTCGCGCCGGGCAGTTCAGCCGCCGTCCGCCCTCGCATGGCGCGCTGCATCACCGGATGCCGCCCCGCCCCGCGCCAATCCGAACGCGCCAGGTCGAAGAAACCCTTCACGAACAGGGCGGGCGGCGTCAGCAGAACGCGCTCCAACCCCAAAGGCTGATAACCCGGCCGTTCGACTCCATTGCGAAACCCAGCCGCGCGCAGGATAGCGTCCATCAAGGAGCCGGGCCCGGAAGTGAAGCCGCTGGCCGTGACATAGACGGCCTTGCGCCCTCGACCTGCGCCTTCAGCCTTGGCCAACTGCGTCTCCATGCGCCCCACCAGAGCCTTGCCTCGCTCGGGACGGCCCAGAGCTTGGGCTACGCTATGAATGTTGGCGCGAATCCCATCCATGTCCGTAGCGTCGGATAGGGTGACCGTGCGGACGCCGTCACGCGCCAAAGCGGCCAGAAGGCGAGCGTCGCCGCCCCAGTAACGCACCGCGACGTCTGGTCGAAAACCGACGGCGGCCTCCAACGTCGGTCGCACCCGCCGGTGGCCTTGGGCGTCAGCACGCAGCCAGGAATCAGGATCATCCGCTCTCGGCGACAAACCCAGCTCGGCATCGGGCGCCAGGGCGAGGACGAACTGATCAGCGCATTGATCCAGGGCCATGACCCGCAAGGGCTCGGCCGCCGCGACGCCGCTCCAACACGCCATCGCCGAAACGACGGCCGTGATCGCGGCCCTCACGAGGCGGTCAATCCCGCGAACAAGGCGTCCATCTGGGTACGGACCAAGGTTTCACGATCCGCCCAATCGAAATAGGGCTTGGTCGTCATGATGGAGACCAATCCATGGGCGCTGGCCCAGATGACCTGCGCCAGCGTGCGCGGATCGCCTCGCAGCGCGCCCTGATCGACCGCCTCCTCGACCACGCTGACAAAGGCGCGGAACAGGTCAGCGCCACTCTGCTGCGCCACGGTCTCGGCGCCGTGACGCGTCTGGACCTGCGGAGTCAGATAGGCCAGCCGATAGGCGTTGGGATTGGCGAAACCGAACGCCATGTAATTCTCGACGATCCGTCGCAGCCGCGCCAAGGGAGGCGCATCCTCCGCCAAGGTACGTCGGTGTTGCTCGGCCAGGGTGTCAAAGGCGTTGCGGCAGATCTCGTTGAGAATCTCGCCCTTGTCCGCAAAGTGCATATAGAGGGCGGTCGACGACAGGCCCACCTCATCCGCGATCTTGCGAATGGTGGCGCCCTCATAGCCCTGCTCGACGAAGATACCTTCGGCCGCCGCCAGGATTTCCGCACGGCGCTCGTGCCCTTCACCCTTGGGTTTCCGTGTCGAACGCGACGATGCGGCAGATGCGAGCGACACTCGAATGCTCCCCAAGCTGAACTCCCGTGTGTGGCCAGTGATAACCGCAAAAGCCGGCTCCGACCAAATATATTGCTTTACAGGGACGCCCGTATAACGTCGATCTCCAGTTGGGAGGGCGACGATGCGAAGAGGAATGGCCGCCCCCGCGGACGGCGATGCTCTGAAGTCAGCACGCACCACGCTGACAACTCGTCAGGCGCTGGGCCTCACTCTCACCCTCACCGGCGTTCTGGGCGCCACGACCGTGGCCCCAGTGTCAGGCTCAGTCGTACTCCTGAGCCTGCAGATCGGCTTCATGAGCTTGGCCGCCTGGAGGCTGTTGCTACTCTGGAACAGCCGAGCCCAGCGCATGCCCGACACTACGCCGATAGGCCTGGACCCGTCGTATTCGTGGCCTCGCTATACCATTGTGTCAGCCCTGTATCAGGAGACGGCCGTCCTACCTCAGCTGATCGAGCGGTTGTCCGACATCGACTACCCGAGAGATCGTCTTGAAGGGTTTCTCGTGCTGGAGACGGACGACGTTGCGACGATCAAGGCCGCGCTGGACCTGCCCAGGCCCGACTGGCTTCAGGTGTTGATCGCGCCGCCCGGCGCGCCGAAGACCAAGCCGCGCGCTCTGAACTACGCCCTGGCGCGCTGTAGCGGCGACCTGATCACTATCTATGATGCCGAAGACGACCCCGACCCGCTGCAACTGCGCGAGGCCGCGACGCGCTTCATCCACGCAGGCGAAGACCTGGCCTGCCTTCAAGCGCCGCTACGCATCCGTCGCAGGAACAAGGCCAGCGTCAGCCCCTTTCTAGACCGGCAGTTCGCGGCCGAGTACGCCGCCTTGTTCGAAGTCACCCTACCGGCCATGAGCCGTATGGGCCTGCCCTTTCCTCTCGGCGGAACCAGCAATCATTTCCGTGTGCCGATCCTGCGAACGCTGGGAGGTTGGGACGCCTGGAATGTCACCGAGGACGCCGATCTGGGCTTTCGCATCTGGCGCGCCGGCTATCGGCTCGGCGTCATCTCGAGGCCGACCTATGAACCGCCGCCTGGCCCCTTGTCGCTCTGGTTGCCGCAACGCACACGCTGGCTGAAGGGATATCTGCAAACGCTGGCTGTTCATACGCGCTACACAGAAGGGATGGGGTGGCGAGGTTGGGCGGCATTGGCCGCAACGGTCGGCGCTGGGGTGGCGTCCGCCGCCATACATGCCATCTGCGCCGCCTGGGTGTTCAGCGTGGCCCTGACCTCTATCGTCGCCGGACGCCTGCCTCATTTTTCGCCGCAAGGCAGTATTGTCCTGGTTTCCGGCGTCATCGCCGCCTGGCTGCTGAAGCACAGAGGCGCTCGACAGGCGGGCGGCTCATATGGTCTGGCCGACATGCTGGCCTCCCTCGCCTATTGGTGCTTGCTCAGCCTGGCGTTCGCTCACGCCGCCATCCGCCTGATCTTTGAACCGCATCACTGGGACAAGACCCCGCATCAGGCTGAACCCGAACCCGATATCGTCATGATCAACGGTGCAGACGCTGGACGAGCGGCCGCCTGAGCGCCTATCAGCGCGCATGGCTCCGGTTCTCTCCTCCTCACCCGAAACCCTCGTCACGCGCGGGTGGTCGGACTACGCTCTCCTGGACAGCGGCGACGGCCGCAAACTAGAGCGCTACGGCCGCTACACCGTCGTCCGGCCCGAACCTCAGTGCTTCTGGAAGGCGCATGACGAGGCCGCCTTCGAAAACGCCAACGCCATGTTCGACCCCCAGCAGGAGGAAGAGGATTCCGGCCGCTGGCGTTTCGACGCGCACGGACCGATCGACGCCTTTCCTCTGAAGTGGCGCGATGTGCGCTTCATGGGGCGTTTCACCCCCTTCCGGCACCTGGCCTTTTTCCCCGAGCAGGCCGCCAACTGGGAATGGCTGGACGCCCGCGTCCGCACCCTGAAACAGCCGAAGATCCTGAACCTGTTCGGCTATACCGGCGTGGCCAGCCTGGCCTGCTCCGCAGCAGGCGCCCATGTCACCCACGTTGACGCCTCCAAGAAGTCTGTCGCTTACGCCCGCGAGAACGCCGAACTGTCGGGTCTGGCCGACCGCCCCATCCGCTGGATCGTTGAGGACGCCCGCAAATTCGTGGCGCGAGAGGTCCGTCGCGGCAGCAAATACGACGGCGTCATCCTCGACCCGCCGAAATATGGACGCGGCGCCAACGGCGAGGTCTGGCGCCTGTTCGAGGATATGCCGGACCTGCTGAAGGATTGCGCAGCCCTGCTATCCGACTACGCCTCCTTCCTTCTGTTGAACGCCTATGCAGCGCGGATTTCCGGCCTGTCGCTGGCGCACATGATGGCCGAGGCGACGCATGATCGCGGCGGGCGCATCGACTGGGGCGAGCTGGCCCTGTCCGAAGACGGCGAGAGCGCCCGCGCCATCGGCCTGTCCTTCTTCGCCAGATGGAGCGCCTGATGACCGAACGCCTCATCACCTCCCTGACCAACGACACGATCAAGGCCGTCCGCGCCCTGCACATGCGCAAGGAACGCGAAGCCACCGGCCGCTTTCTGGCCGAAGGGCTGAAGTTCATCGGCGAGGCGCTGGACCAGGGCCGCGCGCCGGTCATGCTGCTGGTCGGCCAGGATGCTCGGCCTCACCCGCTGCTGGACCGCGCCAAGGCCGAGACGCTGAAAAGCGGCGGCCAGATCATCGTCGTCACCCACGCCATCCTGGAAAAGATCAGCCGTCGCGACAATCCCCAGACGGTGCTGGGCGTATTCGAGCAAGTCTACACGCCGCTGGAAGCGATCCAGCCCGACGCCAAGCCCTGCTGGGTGGCGCTGGAACAGGTGCGCGATCCGGGCAATCTGGGCACCATCATCCGCACCGCGGACTCGGCCGGCTGCGGCGGCGTCATCCTGATCGGCGACTGCGTCGACCCGTTTTCGGTCGAGGCTGTGCGCGCCACCATGGGCTCGGTCTTCGCCGTGACCATCAGCAAGGCGTCGCGCGAAGAGTTCCTGGCCTGGCGCGCCTCATGGCCGGGCAGCGTCATCGGCACCCGTCTGGACGCGACACAAGGCTATCGCGACAGTCCTGTGCGCTATCCGGCGCTGATCCTGATGGGCAATGAACAGGCGGGCCTGACCGACGAACTGGCCGCCGCCTGCGATCTGAACGTCAAGATCCCCATGCGCGGCCGCGCCGACAGCCTGAACCTGGCCGTCGCAACCGGGATCATGGTCTATGCGGTGACGGACGCGGCCCCGGCTCAGCCGGGGTGAGCTTCTAGTCGAATGTTCCGCACCGCCGTCCACCCGGACACGGCGTCGCCGCCCAGCCGCACGATCCCGGACTCGCCTCGCAATTCCTGCTCAGCCCGATAGGCCGCATCAACGCGGAACTCCCCGTCGAACACGACATCGTCAATGTAATAGGGCCGCCTGCCTACTTCCTGAATGAAGAGATGCACATGGGCCGGCCCTGTCCGGTCCGGATAGGGCGCAGGCTTGATGGTCTCGAACGCATAGTCGCCGTCGGCGTTGGTGCGCACCCAACCGCGCAGGCGACCATGACGGCGGCTCCATTCGGTTTCGCTCGACCCGTTGGCGTACAGGCCTTCGGCATTGGTGTGATGGGCATAGATAACGACGCCCGGCCTCGGCGTCACGCCATCAGATGCATAAACCCGTCCCGAGAGACGCATACGCTCGCCCGGCTCATCCGGCCCCGCCAAGACAATAGACCAGGACAAGCCATCGGGATCGCGTTCAGCCGTCGCCTCGCATCCCTCGCAAACATAAAGGTTCGGCCGTGCCTCGCCATCCAGCGCCCTGACATGCCCGCGCGAACAGGCGGCTGACGATGCGAAAGCACTCGCCAGAGCCGTGGCGACAAAGGTCCTTCTGCGCAGCCTCATGGCGTGAGCGCCCTTCTATCGAGAACCAAAACATATCAGGTTCACGGTGAAGGAGAAGCGCATGATCAAAGCCTCACCTCCACACGCCTGGAACCGCGTCGCACAGGGCCTGCACTGGATCGTGGCTGTGATGCTCCTCGCCCAGTTCATTCTGGGCTGGCTGACGGAGCATGCACCTGATCGGCAGGCTGAGTTCATGTATGGACGCAGCCACTTCCAGCTGGGCGTGTTGTTGGCCGGACTGATCCTGATGCGATTGCTTTGGCGGCTATCCCACGCAGCGCCTCCGCCGCCGCCGGACGAGCCGGCGTGGCGACAGCACCTGGCGGCGACAGTGCACTGTCTGACCTATCTGGCGCTCATCGTCTTACCGATCAGCGGCTACATCGTCTGGGTGCACATGCGAGAGCCGATGGACCTGTTCGGCCTCGTCACTGTTCCAACCGTGTTTTCGCCCGCGTCTGACGACGAAAGCCTATGGGCCGGGGCGTGGTATGTGCACTTCTTCGCGGGCTGGGCGCTGGTCGGATTGGTCATCCTGCATGTAGTCGCCGCCCTCTACCACCAGTTCATGCTCAAGGACGGCCTGATCCGTCGCATGCTGGACTAGGCCTCGCCCTCGGTTCGGATACGGCCCATGCCGATCAAAGCCAGGATCGTCAGCAGGGCCGCGACTGTGAGGTAGATTCCGACCGCCTGAAGACCGTAACGCCCCGCCAGCCACGTCGCGGCATAAGGCGCCAACGAAGCCCCCAGAATGCCGGCCAGGTTGAAGGTCATAGACGCGCCGGTGTAGCGCACCGTCGTCGGGAAGGGCCGCGCCAACGCCGCGCCCAGCGGTCCATAGGTGCAGCCCATCAGGCTGAAGCCGATGATGAAGAAGGCGATCACGCCGACCATCCCGCCGCTGCCGAACAGCGGCGCCAGGGCCAGGCCGAACAGGGCGATGGCGACGGTTGTCACAAGCAGCGTCCTGCCCTGCCCCCACCGATCCGCCGCCAGAGCCGCCAGCGGAATGAACAGGCCGAAGAAGCAGACGCCCAGCAACTGGATCGGCAGGAACTGCTCCCGCGTATAGCCCATGCTCGTCGTGCCCCAGCCCAAGGCGAAGACCGTCATCAGATAGAAGAGGACAAAGGTCGCCAGTCCGGCCAGCGTCCCGGTCAGCAGGGCGAACTTGTGGTGCGCTACAAGCGTCAGGGCTGGCGCCTGAACCCGCTCGGCGCGGTCGATGGCGCGTTTGAACTCGGGCGTCTCGGTGATCTTCAGCCGCATCCACAGGCCGACGATGACCAGCAGCGAACTGGCGATGAAGGGAATGCGCCAGCCCCAGGCCATGAACTGAGCCTCGCTCATCACCTGCCCCAGCAGGATGAAGCTCAGGGTCGACAGGATGAATCCGATCGGCGCGCCTAACTGGGGGAACATGCCGAACCAGGCCTTCTTGCCTGGAGGCGCGTTCTCGGTCGCCAGCAGGACCGCTCCGCCCCACTCGCCGCCGAGGCCTAGCCCCTGACCGAACCGGCACAGGGCCAGCAACAGGGGCGCGATCACGCCCACCGAATGCCAGGTCGGCAGCAAGCCGATGGCGATGGTCGACAGGCCCATGGTCATCAGGGCCGCCACCAGAGTCGCCTTGCGCCCCACCCGGTCGCCGAAATGGCCGAAGACAACCGCCCCGATCGGCCGGGCGAAGAAGGCGATGGAGAAGGTGGCGAAGGAGGCCAGCATGGCCGTCATCCGGTCACCGCCGGGGAAGAACAGGTCCGGAAAGACCAGCACCGCCGCCGTGGCGTAGATGTAGAAGTCGTAGAACTCGATCGTCGTGCCGATCAGGCTGGCGAACAGAACGCGCCGCTTGGAAGCAGGAGGCGGTGAAACGGCGGCGTCGGTCACGCTGTATCCTTACGGTTGACGCACGATCTTTGCGGCGCGCCGACGCGAGGCGTCAAGCAGCAGGGATCAGGTTCCGCGCGGCTTGGCCCGGCTGGTCGGCGCCGCATTGGCCGGGTCTTCCGGCCAGGGATGGCGCGGATAGCGGCCGCGCATCTCGCTGCGCACCGCCGCCCATGATCCGGTCCAAAACCCCGGCAGGTCTTTCGTCACCTGCACCGGCCTTCGGGCGGGCGACAACAGGGACAGCGTCAAGGCGATACGCCCGCCGCCCACCGTCGGATGAGACTTCACGCCAAACAATTCCTGCACCCGAATTTCGACACGCGGCCCGCCCTCGGCGCCGTAGTCGATGCCCGCACTGCCCAGCGGCGTGGCCAGGCGCGTCGGCGCCAGATCATCCAGCTTGCGTTGCAGATCCCAGGGGATCAGACCGCGCAAGGCCTCGGCCAGCTTGCCGTCGCCGATGTCGGCCAGCGATCGCACCCCGTCCAACAGAGGCCACAGCCAGTCCTCGCGCGCCGCCAGCAGTCCCTCGTCCGAAACATCAGGCCATGTCGCATCCAGCCCGCGCAGGAAGGTCAGCCGCGCCCGCAGCGCCCCGGCCTGCTCCCCCCATTTCAGCGCGCCCAGCCCCCCGGTCTCGATCTCCGACTTCAGCGCCGCCGTCATGGTCGCCCGATCCGGCGCGCCGACGACCTTTTCATCCAGCACCAGGGCGCCGATGCGTCGGATGCGGCGGATCACCGTCTTGCCCGATGGCTCGCGCGCCAGGCGGTCCTCGACCTCGATCAGATGGGCCAGATCGCTTTCCAGCGTTGTCGAGTCCAACGCCGCCGCCAGACGGATGCGGTCACGCGCATCGCCGCCGCCCAGTTCGGCCACCGCCAGCCAGGGCGCGCGCGCCAGATGATCCGTCGGCTCGATAAAGGCGCCGCGCCCCGAGGCCAGCAGAATTTCGCCCGGCTTGCCCTTGGCGCGCGCGATGCGTTCGGGGAAAGCCTCGGCCAGCAGCAGCCCTGCGTCCGCCTCTGCGTCCCGCCCGCCGCCCGCTGCTCGCGCCCAGCGTTCGGCCAACTTCAACGCATCGCGAGCGCGCGGCGAGCGATCCCGCTCCAGCCCCTTCAGACGATCGTGCAGGTCAACGCTGCTGCCGCCCAGACCGGGCTCGCTCAGCACAGCCGCGATCTTCGCGCCTTCAAGGGCGTCGCCCTGATCCGAGGCGACCGCGACCATGTGCGCCAGGCGCGGCGTCAGGGGAATGCGGGTCAACCGCCGACCGTGCGGCGTCAGATCGCCCTTGGCGTCGAGCGCGCCCAGCCGCGTCAGAACCTTGCGCGCCTCGGACATCGCCCCGGCGGGCGGCGGGTCCAGCAGGGCCAGCCCATCAACCGACTTCGCTCCCCAACGCGCCAGATCAAGCGCGAAGGCGGTGAGGTCCGCTTCTTGGATTTCAGGTCGCTGATGGGCGACCAAACCGCGCGTCTGTTCCTCATCCCACAGGCGATAGCAGACGCCGGGCTCGACCCGGCCTGCGCGCCCCCGCCGCTGCTCGGCCGAGGACTTGCTGACCTTGACCGTCGCCAGCCGTGTCAGGCCGCTGGACGGCTCGAAACGCGGCACGCGCGACAAGCCGCCGTCGATGACGACGCGCACGCCCTCGATGGTCAGACTGGTTTCGGCCACGGAGGTCGCCAGCACCACCTTGCGGCGGCCGGGCGCCGCAGGCTCGATGGCGCGATCCTGCTCGCCCTTGTCCAGGGCGCCGTACAGGGCGACGACATCGACCGTCGGATCGCGCAACCGCTCATTCAGACGCTGAACGGTGCGGTGGATCTCGCCCTGTCCCGGCATGAAGGCCAGGATGGAGCCGGTCTCGTCATGCAGGGCCTGCATCACGGCCTTGGCCATGGCGTCCTCGAACCGCTCAACCGGGTTGCGGCCCAGGTAGCGGGTCTCGACCGGGAACATGCGCCCTTCGGCCTCGATGACGGGCGCATTCTCAAGCAGGCGCGACACGCCAGCGATGTCGAGCGTCGCCGACATGACCAGCAGACGCAGGTCGTCGCGCAACACCGACTGGCTATCCCTCGCCAGGGCCAGACCCAGGTCGGCGTCGAGACTGCGTTCGTGGAATTCGTCGAACAGGACGGCGCCGACGCCTTCCAGCGCCGGATCGTCCAGAATCATGCGGGTGAAGACGCCCTCTGTGACGACCTCGATTCGGGTGTCAGGGCCGATCCGGCTCTGCAGTCGGGTGCGATAGCCGACGGTTCCGCCCGCCTTTTGGCCCAGGGTGGCGGCCATACGGTCGGCCGCAGCGCGCGCGGCCAGTCGTCGCGGCTCCAGCACCAGCACCTTGCCGTCGCCCAGCCAGGGCTGGTCCAGCAGGGCCAGGGGCACGACTGTCGTCTTGCCCGCGCCCGGCGGTGCGGCCAGCACGACCGCAGAGCTCTGGGCCAGGGCGGCCTTCAGTGGTTCCAGAACAGCGTGAATCGGCAGCATGACACGGGCTGTAGCGCCTTCAGCCGGGGTCACGAAAGCGTCGTCCGCACGTCATCCTTCGTAAACCGCGTTGCGCCAAGGCCCTCAGATGGCTAGCGTCCCCGCCCAAGAAGGCGACCCGGGAGGGGTCGTCGCAATAAGTTGGGGGCGCACCTGCATGTCTGCAGATGGCGTAAAGCCAGCCGGAAACCGGCTATTTCTTAAAAAATCCATCGCCCAGATTCAGAAAGAAGCCGCCAAGAGCGAGCTGAAACGGACCCTCGGTCCGATGAATCTGATGAGCCTGGGCATCGGGGCCATCATCGGCGCCGGCATCTTCGTTCTGACGGGTCAGGTGGCCTCGGCCCACGCCGGCCCGGCTATCATGTTCTCCTTCGTCATCGCCGGCATCGCCTGCGCCCTGGCGGGCCTGTGCTACGCCGAACTGGCGTCGACCATGCCGGTGTCCGGCTCGGCCTATACCTACGCCTACGGCACCTTGGGCGAGGTTTTCGCCTGGGTCATGGGCTGGCTGCTGGTGCTGGAATACGGCGTCGCGGCCTCGACCGTGGCGGTCGGCTGGTCCGGCTATGTGGTGTCGATCCTGAATGACTTCGGCGTAAGCGCCAGTCTGTTCCCGACAATAACCTATCCAGGCGGCGAAGGGCCTCAGTGGGCCACTCCGCTGATCCAGTATGTCGCCTCGGGCGAGAACGCTGGCTTCCCGCTGACGGGCACCTTCAACCTGGTCGCGGCCGTCGGCATCGCCGCCGTGTGCGGCCTGCTGGTGCTGGGCGTGTCGGAATCGGCGAACATCAACAACGCCATCGTCGTCATCAAGATCATCGTCCTGCTGACCTTCATCGCCGTGGGTCTGCAGTATATCAACCCGGCCAACTGGGATCCCTTCATCCCGCCGCAGGGCGAGAGCTGGGACCAGTTCGGCGTCGGCGGCATCTTCCGCGGCGCCTCGATCATCTTCTTCGCCTACGTCGGCTTTGAAGCGGTTTCGACCGCCGCCGCCGAAGCCAAGAACCCGTCGAAGGACGTGCCGATCGGCATCCTGGGCGCCCTGTTCGTCTGCACCCTGATCTACATGGTCGTGGCCGCCGTCATGACCGGCGTCGTTCCCTACCTCGAGCTGGCCTCGCCGGCGCCGATCGCCGTCGCCATCGACCGCATGGGCCTGGAATGGGCCAATGTGCCGCTGGCCGGCGCACCGAGCGGTCAGCTCAACCTGATCGCCTTCCTGATCAAGATCGGCGCCATCACCGGCCTGTCCTCGGTCATGCTGGTGCTGTGCTACGGCCAAACGCGCATCTTCTACACCATGGCGCGCGACGGCCTGCTGCCCAAGGCGTTCGCCATGGTGCACCAGAAGTTCCGCACCCCGTGGATCGGCACCATCCTGCTGGGCATCGTCATCGCCATCGCAGCGTCCTTCCTGCCCATCTCGATCCTGGGCGACCTGGTGTCGCTGGGCACGGCGACGGCCTTCGCCATCGTCTGCCTGTCGGTCATCGTCCTGCGCATCAAGCACCCGGAAATGGAACGTCCGTTCCGCGTGCCGGGCGGCATCGTCACGGCGGTGCTGGGCATCCTGGCCTGTCTGACGCTGGCGTCGTTCAACTTCATCCCGATGGTGACGCATGCCCTGAACGACAACCCGCTGCCGCTGACCATCCTGGGCGTCTACGCCCTGGTCGGCGCCCTGATCTACGGCCTGTACGGCTTCGCCCACTCGAAGCTGGCCAAGGGCATCGACATCACCGAGGACACGACTCTGGAATCGGCGGTCGAGGCCATGGGCCACGGCGTGGACAACAAGAAGGACTGATCGCGATCAGTCGGCCTCAAGCCGCGTCAAAGCGCAGCAGGCCCAATAGTGAGAAGGCCCCGGAGCAATCCGGGGCCTTTTTCATGTCCAGACGGGATTGCCGAAACCGCCGCCCTCGCCTACAGCCTCGGACGAACCTATGCGGATGTGGCGGAACTGGTAGACGCACCAGATTTAGGTTCTGGCGCCGCGAGGCGTGGAGGTTCGAGTCCTCTCATCCGCACCACGTTCTTCAACCGTTCAGAAGGTCCGCCAGCACCGCAGGAAGCCCCTGCGGCAGGTCTTCGGCGATCAGCCCCGGCCCGAACCGGCGCGCCGCTTCCGAGTGTATCCACACCGCCGCCCTGGCCGCATCAAAGCTATCCATGTGCTGGGCGATCAGGCCGCCGATCAGTCCTGCCAGAACATCGCCGCTGCCCGCCGTGGCCAGCCAGGGCGAGCCATCGCCATTGACCGCCACGCGGCCGTCTGGCGCAGCGATGACGGTCGCGGCCCCTTTCAGCACGATGATCGCGCCCGTCCGCCGCGCAGCCTCCTGCGCCGCGTCCTCTCGTCCCAGCTCGACCAACAGATCGGGGAAGAGCCGTTCGAACTCACCTTCGTGCGGCGTCAGAACGTCGTCGCGGTCCAGCCAAGCGAACAACTGCTCAGGCCTGTCGCGAAACAGGGTCAGGGCGTCCGCATCAACCACCAGAGCCGCCCCCGTCCGCGCCAGAGCGGCCAGGTTCAGAACAGTGCTTTCACTCAAGCCCGCTGCGGGCCCGATCACCACGGCGTCCATCGGATCCGCCAGGGCCTGTAGCTGGTCCGGCGTGGTGAACGCCGCCAGCATCACCGCCTCCAGCGCCACGGCCAGGACCGGCGCCGCATCTGGCGGGCAGAACACCTTGACCAAGCCGGCGCCGCCCCTCAACCCGGCCCGAGCCGACAAGCGCGCCGCCCCGGTCGACAGCGCCCCGCCCGAAACGACGCCCAGTCGTCCGCGCGCGTGTTTGTGGCTCTGCGGTCCCGGCTGAGGGAGCAGATGACGCCACTCTGACGGACTGTTACCGAACTTCATGTGGATTTCCGTTCACGGAAGGCCTTAGCGGACGAAAATCGCTTGCCATATTGTGCAATGCAATGTCCCTTTACCACCCGAGCGTCGGACCAACAAAGGAGCCGGCTCGGGATCCGCCATGAAGAAGATTGAAGCCGTCATCAAGCCGTTCAAGCTGGATGAAGTGAAAGACGCTCTCCAGGACATCGGAGTGCAGGGCATGACCGTGCTGGAGGCCAAGGGATACGGCCGCCAGAAGGGCCATTCAGAACTCTATCGCGGCGCCGAGTACGTCATCGACTTCCTGCCCAAGATCAAGATCGAGGTGGTGGTGGCCGATGACCTGGCCCCGGCCGTGGTCGAGACGATTCAGAACGCCGCCCGCACCGGCAAAATCGGGGATGGCAAGATCTTCATCACCACCCTTGAAGACGTCATCCGCATCCGCACGGGCGAAACCGGCGCCCAAGCCATCTAGCCTAACGGCCGCCTCTCGGGGCGGCCGATTTCAATTCCCCAGCTACAGGACCTCCCCCCATGAGCGCCGCCAACAAGATCCTGCAAGAGATCAAGGACAAGGACGTCCAGTACGTCGACCTTCGCTTCACCGACACGCGCGGCCGCGTCCACCACGTGACCTTCGACATCGGCATGGTGGACGAGGACTTCCTGGAAGAAGGCACCATGTTCGACGGCTCGTCGATCGCGGGCTGGAAGGCCATCAATGAGTCCGACATGCTGCTGAAGCCGGACCTGTCGAGCGCCTTCATCGACCCCTTCTACCAGCAGACCACCCTGTTCATGTTCTGCGACGTGCTGAACCCGGACACGGCCGAGCCCTACAACCGCGACAGCCGCTCTATGGCTAAGAAGGCCCTGGCCTATGTCCAGTCGTCGGGCGTGGGCGACACCGTCTTCTTCGGCCCGGAAGCCGAGTTCTTCGTCTTCGACGACGTGCGCTGGAACACCGCGCCGCACGACACCCGCTACAGCTTCGACTCCAGCGAACTGCCGGCCAACACGGGCGCCGAATACGCCGAGGGCAACCTGGGTCACCGTCCGTCGACCAAGGGCGGCTACTTCCCGGTCAACCCGGTCGATTCCGGCCAGGATCTGCGCGGCGAGATGCTGGCGGTTATGCGGGATCTCGGCCTTGATCCCGAGAAGCACCACCACGAGGTCGCCCCGGCGCAGCACGAGCTGGGCCTGAAGTTCAGCGACCTGCTGACCATGGCCGACCGGATGCAGCTGTATAAGTACGTGATCCACAACGTGGCCCACGCCTATGGCAAGTCGGCGACCTTCATGGCCAAGCCGATGTTCGGCGACAACGGCTCGGGCATGCACGTCCACATGTCGATCTGGAAAGACGGCAAGCCCCAGTTCGCCGGCGATCAGTACGCGGGCTTGTCGCAGGAATGCCTGTGGTACATCGGCGGCGTCATCAAGCACGCCAAGGCCATCAACGCCTTCGCCAACTCGACCACCAACTCCTACAAGCGTCTGGTGCCGGGCTATGAGGCGCCGGTGAAGCTGGCCTATTCGGCCAGCAACCGCTCAGCCTCGATCCGCATCCCGCACGTCACCTCGCCCAAGGCCAAGCGCCTGGAAGCCCGCTTCCCTGATCCGATGGGCAACCCCTATCTGACGTTCGTGGCTCTGCTGATGGCGGGCCTGGACGGCATCGAAAACCGCATCGATCCGGGCGCGGCCGCCGATAAGAACCTGTACGACCTGCCGCCGGAAGAGCGTCACTCGATCCCGGAAGTCGCCGGTTCGCTGAAGGAGGCCCTTGAGGCGCTGGACGCCGACCGCGCCTTCCTCAAGAAGGGCGGCGTCATGGATGACGACTTCATCGACGCCTACATCACGCTGAAGCAGGAAGAAGTCGCCCGGCTGCAACTGCACCCGCACCCGGTCGAGTTCGACATGTATTATAGCTGCTGATCCCCGGATCAGCTGGATACGGAAAGCCCCGGACGGTTCGCCGTCCGGGGCTTTTTCATTTACGCCTGATCGTAACGAACGGACGCCGCCGCCAAGGCCTCGATATCGTCAGCGCATAGAAGCGGACGCAAGGCCTCGAACTTCTTCTCAGGCCAACCATAGACGTCGAGCGCCAGCAGAGCCTCGATCACGGCGTCAGAGAACCGCTTGCGGATCGGAACCGCCGGATTGCCCGCCACGATGGCGTAGGGCGCCACATCCTTGGTGACGATGGCCCCGGAAGCGACCACGGCTCCCTCGCCGATCGTGACGCCCGGCATGATCATGGCGCGCATGCCGATCCAGGCCCCGTCCTTGATCACGGTGTCGCCCTTGCCCTGATAGGCGTCCAGGATGACCTCAGCGAAGGGATAGAGGCTGAACCAGTCCGTGCGATGGGTGTGGTTGCCCCCCAGCAGGATCACGGCCTCGGCGCCGATGCAGACGCAGTCGCCGATGTGCAACTGGTCGATCGGCCACTGCGGCTTCCATGCCTTCAGGCTGTAGGGATCGCCATAGAGGTAGCGAACCACGCTTTCCTCGAACGAGCCCGTCCAGGCGTTGCTGTAATAGCTGCGCCGGCCCTTGATGTGGATGTTCGGATTGGCGACCGTCTCGTGGAGCAGTTCAACCTTGGACCAGTGCCGGTCCGGGGCGGTACGGGACATGAAGCGACCTCAAGATGCTTGTCAGCGTCCGGATCGCCTCACTGCCCCATTGATCAAGCCGCCAGCCCGTCGGCCGTATCGGCCTTCTTGCGGCGCAGTTCGATGATGCGGACGCACCAGATGGAGACCTCGTAGAGCAGGACCATCGGCACGGCCAGCATCAGCTGGCTGATCGGATCGGGCGGCGTCACCACGGCGGCGACCACGACCACGGCGACGATGGCGTAACGACGGCCCTTGGCCATCATCTGACTGTTGATCAGGCCCGCCAGCCCCAGCAGGGTCATCACGACCGGCAACTGGAAGCACAGGCCGAAGGCCAGGATCAGGGCCGTCACCAGGTTCAGATAGTCCGACACCTTGGGCAGCAGTTCGGCCGCCACGCCCTCGCCGATGATCTGCTGGCTCAGGGAGAACCACATCACGAACGGCAGCATGACGTAGTAGACCAGCGCCGCGCCCAGCAGGAACAGCACCGGCGCCGCGATCAGGAACGGCAGGAAGGCGCCCTTCTCGTTGCGATACAGGCCCGGCGCGACGAAGCGGTACAGCTGCCAGGCCAGCACCGGGAAGGCCACGATGACAGCGCCCAAGCCCGCCAGCTTCATCTTGGTGAACAGAATCTCCAGCGGCGCGGTGTAGATCAGCTTCACGCTGTTGTGGTCCACGTCCGGCACGGGGATCAACCCGGCGGTGCCCAGGATCAGGCTGAACGGCGACACATGGCCGTGGGCCCCCACCGTCTGGTGGAAGGCGGCGGAGACCACATAGGGTTTCACCAGGAACAGATAGAGGGTCTCGGAAAAGGCGAAACAGCCGATGAAGGCGATGATGAAGGCGACCACGCAGATCATCAGCCGCGAACGCAGCTCGATCAGGTGATCCATCAGTGGCGCGCGCGAAGCCTCGATCTCGGCTTCATCGTGATCAGCGCGGCTCATAGATCAACCTTCTTGGTGCGCGCGACCTTGGGGCGAGAGGCGTCGGCTTTCGTCGCAGACTTCGCAGCAGGTTTTGCGGCCGGCTTGCGCGCCTTGGGCTTCAGCGCCCCATCGGCAGAAGAAGCGGCGCTCGCCTTCCTGGCTCGCGGCTTGGCGGCTGGTTTCGTCTCAGGTTCAGGCGCAACGGCGACGGCCGGCGCCATATCCGGCCATTCGTCAACGCCCGTGGCCACAGTCTGAGCAAGCGCTTCAGGCGCGGGCTCAACAGGCGCCGTGGAGGCCGGCGCCTCAATCGGCGCCTCCAGCTCCTTGCGGATGTCCTTGAAGGCCTCGTCCGCATCCGCGCCCAGGGCGTACATCCCCTGCCCCGACCGCAACGCCTCGACCTCCTTGCGGAGGTCGTCCAACTCGGACTGGCGCGCCATCTCGTCGAAGCTGGCGCGGAACTCATTGGCCATGCCGCGCGCCTTGCCGACGAACTGGCCGACCTTGCGCATGAGCATAGGCAAGTCCTTGGGCCCTACGACAAGCAGGGCCACCAGACCGATGACAAGGATTTCGAACCCGCCGATTCCGGGGCCAAGACCACCCATGATTCAGCGTCTTCCGGCGAGGATCAGCGGTTCAGTTCTTCTTTTTCGGCGTCCGTGCGCGGCAAGGCGCCCGGAGCTTCCTTGTCCTTGGCGCCCGTGTCGTCCTTCAGGCCGTCCTTGAAGGCGCGAATGCCCTTGGCGGCGTCGCCCATGATGCCGGACAGCTTGCCGCGGCCGCCGAACAGGACCAGCACGACGACGACGACGATGGCCCAATGCCAGATGCTCATGGAGCCCATGGCGATACCTCCTCAAGGGGACTCACCGAGACGCGGCCCCACCGACTGATTGTTGTGCGTCATATAGGCTGAGTGATGGCGACGCGCCAAGGGACGCTGTACGCATCGCGGCCATGAGTCTCAACGATCACGTCATCATCCACACCGACGGCGCCTGCAAGGGCAATCCCGGCCCCGGCGGCTGGGGGGCGATCCTGCAAACCGGCGGAGGTCACGAGAAGGAACTCTGGGGCGGCGAGCCCCTGACGACCAACAACCGCATGGAAATGATGGCCGCGATCATGGCGCTGGAGGCGCTGAAACGCCCTTGCCGCGTCGATCTGCACACCGACAGCAAATACGTCATGCAGGGCGTGACGGAATGGATGCGCGGTTGGAAGGCGCGCGGCTGGAAGACCGCAGACAAGAAGCCGGTCAAGAATGAAGACCTGTGGCGGCGCCTGGACGAGGCCCGCAACCGCCACGAGGTCAAATGGCACTGGGTGAAAGGTCACGCCGGCCACGCCCTGAACGAACGCGCCGACGGCCTGGCCAATCGTGGCGTGGCGGAGATGCGCGGACGCTAGAGCGCCCGCACCTTCAGCAAGGGGCCCGACACCGATTCGATGACGACGCTCTCGCCCGCCAGCGGCGACGCGCCCTCGATTTCGGCGGGCCATTCCGATCCCGACACGAAAACCCGGCCGCGCCCGCCGACAAAGGCTTCGACCACACGCGCCCGCTCGCCGACCAGACGAATGTCGCGATCATTGATGTCGGGCTGATCCTCAGGGTTCACCCGCTTGATCAGGCGACGCGACAGAATGGTCGAGGCCACCGTCAGCGCCGCGAAGACGCCGATCTCGACCGGCAGGCCCAGTTGCGGCGCCAGGGCGGACAGCAGAGCCGTCAGCCCCGCCGACACCGCCGGCCACAGCAGCCATTCGGTCGAGGCCGCCGCCTCTATCCCCAGCAGCACCACGCCAACCGCCAGCCAAAGCCAGAACGGCTGGGCGGCGTAGAGGGAGACGAACCAGTCCATGGCTTACTCCGTCGTCGGCACAGAGCCGCCCGAACGTCGCGGCGCGGCGCGCGGCGCGGCCTGACGCGCGTCCGTGCGGCCCTGTTGCTGTTCCTTGGCCAGGCCGACCAGTTCGCCGACCCCGGCGATGGTGCCAACCAGGGCGCCCATTTCCGACGGCACGATGACCGTCTTCTGCTGCGGGCTGCGGGCCAGCTCGGCGAAAGCCTCCACATACTTCTGGGCCACAAAGTAGTTGATGGCGTTGACGTCGCCGCGAGCGATGGCCTCCGACACCATGGCGGTGGCCTTGGCCTCGGCCTCGGCTTCGCGCTCGCGGGCCTCGGCGTCGCGGAAGGCGGCTTCCTTGCGGCCTTCAGCTTCCAGAATCGCCGCCTGCTTGGCGCCCTCGGCGCGGGCGATGGCGGCCTGCTTCTCGCCGTCCGCCTCGGTGATGACGGCGCGGCGCTCGCGCTCGGCCTTCATCTGACGGGCCATGGCGTTGGTGATGTCCACCGGCGGCGTCAGATCCTTGATCTCGATACGGTTGGCCTTGATGCCCCACGGCTCAGTCGCGGCGTCGATGACGTGCAGCAGGCGCGTGTTGATGGCGTCGCGCTGCGACAGCACCTCGTCCAGTTCCATTGAGCCGACCACGGTCCGCAGGTTGGTCATGCACAACTGGGCGATGGCGTAAGGCAGGTTATCGACGCGATAGGCGGCACGAGCGGCGTCCATCACCTGAATGAAGACGATGCCGTCGACCTTCACCATGGCGTTGTCCTTGGTGATGACCTCCTGGGTCGGGACGTCCAGCACCTGCTCCATCATGTTCATGCGATGGCCCACGCGCTCGACGAACGGGGTCAAGATGTGGATGCCTGGAGTCAGGGTCTTGGTGTACTTGCCGAACCGTTCCACCGTGAATTCACGACCTTGCGGCACGATCTTGATCACGCTGAACAGGAAGATGATCGCAAAGACTGCGAACATCACAAAGAAAATCAGCGAAAAACTCATAAGGCCCTCCAGTTTGATCGGCAGCTTAACCGCCGGACGAGCCTCACGCCACCGAATCCGGTTCTTTCATGGGCCAAATCGCCGAGGCGTGATGACGCGGCGAGCCGATTGAACCGACACGACGACCGGCGGACAAATTGACCACTGGAGCTTCCCACAAGGCAAGGTTCACGCAGGAACATCGATCGGCGGCGTTGCGTTGCCGCAGAGGTGAAACCAACGCCATGAGGCCCTCTCCGGAGCGACCCTCGGCGCCTTCCTGAACACCGGGCCCGTGCGCCCGTCGGAGAGCGACATGACTGCTGAAGCCGCAAGGACCGCCCCCGCCGCCTACCAGGGATGGGACGGGCAATACATCGACGGCGCCTGGCGTCACGGGCGGCAAGGCGAAATTCAGACCGACACAGATCCCTACTCCGGCGCGGTGCTGGCCGAGACGGTGATGGCGAACGGTCAGGATCTCGACGAGGCCTATAGGGCCGCCGCCAAGGCTCAAAAGGACTGGGAAACCCGCCTGCCGGCAGAGCGCGCCGGGGTCATGATCCGCGCCGCCGCCATCATGGAAGCCCGGCGCGAGGAAATCCTCGGCTGGTTGACGCGCGAGGCGGGCAGCACGCGCGGCAAGGCTGAACTGGAATGGCAGTTCGTTCACGCCGTCACCCTGGAGGCCGCCTCCTTCCCCTACCGCGCCGAGGGCAAGCTGCTGCCGCTCGACGAGCCGGGCAAGGAGAGCCGCGCCTATCGCCAGGCGCTGGGGGTGATCGGGGTCATCAGCCCCTGGAACTTCCCCATGTATCTGTCGCATCGCTCCATCGCACCGGCCCTGGCGCTGGGCAATGCGGTGGTGGTGAAACCAGCCGAGGACACGCCGATCACCGGCGGACTGCTGATCGCCAAGATCCTTGAAGAAGCCGGCCTTCCGGCGGGCCTGCTGAACATCGTCATCGGCCCGATCAGCGAGATCGGCGACGCCTTCACCAACCACGCCGTGCCGCGCCTGATCTCCTTCACCGGCTCGACGCGCGTGGGCCGCCACATCGGCGCCCTGGCCATGCAGGCGCCGCAACTGAAGCGAGTCGCGCTGGAAATGGGCGGAAACGCTCCCCTGGTGGTGCTGGACGACGCGGACCTGGACCATGCGGTGCGCTCAGCTGTCGTCGGCCGCTTCCTGCACCAGGGGCAGATCTGCATGAGCTCCAACCGGATCATCGTCGACGCCCGCATCCACGACGAGTTCGTCGATCGCTTCACCGCCCATGTGAAGACCCTGAAATACGGGGATCCCAACGATCCTAGCGTCGCCATCGGTCCGATCATCAACGAGCGGCAAATGCGCGGCCATCTGGCGCGGATCGAGGCGGCCAAGGCCGCGGGCGCCAGTCAGCTTCTGGGCGGCGCGCCCGAGGGACAAGTCCTGCCGCCGCACGTCTTCGTCGGCGTGACCAACGACATGGCCCTGGCCCAGGAGGAGATCTTCGGCCCGATCGCCCCAATCATCCGCGTCCAGGACGAGGAGGAAGCCCTGCGCGTCGCCAACGCGACCGAGTTCGGCCTGTCGTCCGCCGTCTTCACGCGCGATGTAGAGCGCGGCGTACGCTTCGCCCTGCGCGTTGAGGCCGGCATGACGCACGTCAACGACCACAGCGTCGATGATACTCGTACCGGCCCCTTCGGCGGCGAGAAGAACAGCGGCCTGGGCCGTTTCGGCGGCGAATGGATCATGCACGAACTGACCCGCGACCACTGGGTCACCATCCGCCACGCCAAGGGCCCCTACCCCTTCTAGATCGCTCAGAGAGGCGCGTCGGCCTTCGCTCGGCGCGCCTCGACGGCCTCGCGGATGATGCGAACGGTTTCGCTCCACATGCCCAGAGGCGCCAGGCTGTCCAGCCGATGAAACACGGCCTCAACGGCGTCGTCGCCCGCCACCGGCTCGCCCGACGTCCAGACCGCAGCATAGTCGATCAGGACATAGTGCCGCCCCGCCTCGGGAAAAAGCCCGTCCACCACGTCGATCAAGCCGATCAACTCGGCCTCGACGCCCGTCTCCTCACGCAGTTCGCGCAGGGCGGCGTCGGCCAGGCGTTCGCCCGGCTCCAGACGCCCGCCGGGCAGGCTCCATTCGCCCACACGCGGCGGCGTGCCGCGCCGGATCAGCAGCACTTCGTCGCCTTTCAGGCACACTACGCCCACGGCCGGCGTCGGAATCATGTTTTGCCCTTGAATTGACCGCCAGAAGGCAAGGTTTTGCGCTTCCACCACGGCGCGCCTTTTGCCACAAGGCCGATATGACCCTCCCGACGCCAGAATCCCTCACTGAACTCAAGGCCGCCCTGCCCGGCGCCTGGACGCAAGACGCCGCCGAGATGGCGCCGTGGCTGACCGAATGGCGCGGCCGCTGGACCGGCGAGACGCCGCTGCTGCTGCAACCGCGCACGACCGAGGAAGTCGCCCGCGCCGTCGAGATCTGCGCCCGACACGGCACAGCCGTGGTGACGCAGGGCGGCGGCACAGGCCTGGTCGGCGGCCAAATCCCCTATGGCGAGGTTCTGCTGTCCACGCGCAAGCTGCGGACCGTACGCGACGTGACGCCGCTGGACGACGCCATGACGGTCGAGGCGGGCGTGACCCTGCTGGAGGCCCAGGAACTGGCCAAGGAAAAGGACCGCTTCTTCCCCCTCAGCCTCGCGGCCGAGGGATCGGCCACCATCGGCGGGGTGATTTCGACCAACGCCGGCGGCACCGCTGTCCTGCGCTACGGCATGATGCGCGATCTGGTGCTGGGCATCGAGGCGGTCATGCCGGACGGTCAGGTGTTCAACGGCCTGAAGCGGCTGCGCAAGGACAACACCGGCTATGACCTGAAGCAGATGTTCATCGGCGCCGAGGGCACTCTGGGCGTCATCACGGCGGCGACGCTGAAGCTCTTCCCCATCATGCGCAGCCGCGCCACGGCCATCGTCGGTCTGGAGAGCCATCATGACGCCGTCGTGCTGCTGGCCCGCGCCAAGGCCGAGACCGGCGGCGGGGTCGAGGCGTTCGAACTGATGAAGCGGCTGGGCATGAGCCTGGTGCTGAAGAACATCCCCGACACGCGCGAACCGCTGGAATCCACGCCGCCCTGGTATGTGCTGATCGAGCTGGCATCGGGCGAGCCGGACGGCGCCGAGGCTGCGATGGAGCGTCTGCTGACCGCCGCCTTCGAGGAAGGCCTGATCGTCGACGCCGCCATCGCCCAGAACGACGCCCAGAAGGCTGAATTCTGGCGCCTGCGCGAAGAGCATTCGGCAGCCCTCAAGCCCGAAGGCGGCGGCTGGAAGCACGACGTCTCGGTTCCCGTCTCGCGAATCGCGGATTTCATCGACGAGGCGACGGCGGCGGTTGAAAAATTCCATCCCGGCTGCCGGGTGTCGGTCTTCGGCCACGTCGGCGACGGCAATCTTCACTATGATGTGATCCCCGGCGTGGGCGAAGACGTGCCCGCCTTCATCGCGCGCTGGATGGAGGGGTCCGAAGTCGTCCACGACGTTGTGGCCCGTTACGACGGCTCGATTTCGGCTGAACACGGTCTGGGGCGGCTGAAAACAGACGAGGCGCGGCGCTATAAAACCCCCTTGGAAATCGCGACCATGCAGGCGATCCGCCAGGCCATAGACCCGCAGAGGATCATGAATCCGGCGGTCCTCTTCTGAGCACAGGCGACCGTATGTGACGTTTCAGGCGGTTCAAAACGTCATCGAAGCGGCCTATGAGGCCCGCTCTTGAGACGCATAGGGAGTCGATCGTCTTGCTGATCGTCCTGTCCCCGGCCAAAAAGCTGGACTTCAACCCGCCCGCCACCGACGCCCCCGTGACGCCACGGCGATGCGCCGATGAAACCGCCGAATTGGCCAAGGTGACGCGCGAACTCAGCCGCGCAGATTTGCGCCGCCTAATGTCCATTTCCGACGCCCTGGCCGAGCTGAACTATCAACGCTTTCAGGCCTTCGACAACGAAACGCCGGAGGGCGCGCTGCAGGCTGTCTTCGCCTTCGCCGGCGACGTCTATGAAGGGCTGTCGGCCCGTACCCTATCGACCGACGACCTGACTTGGGCTCAGGACCACCTGCGTATTCTCTCGGGCTTCTACGGCCTGCTGCGGCCGCTGGATGCGATTCAGCCCTATCGGCTGGAGATGGGCATCCGGTTGAAGACCAAGCGCGGCGCCACCCTCTATGATTTCTGGGGCGAGCGCATCTCGCTGCGCCTGAACGAAGACGCCGACAAGCTGTCCGAACAAACCTTGGTGAACCTGGCCAGCCACGAATATTTCGGCGCGGTCGATGCGCGGGCGCTGAAGCTGCCGGTCGTGACCCCGCACTTCAAGGAGAAGAAGGACGGCGAGGCCCGCATCATCTCCTTCTACGCCAAGAAGGCGCGCGGCGGCATGGCCCGCTACGCCATCGAGAACAGGCTAGAAAAGGTCGAAGACCTGAAGGCCTTCGATCGCGACGGCTACCGCTTCGACAAGAGCCTATCGACGGACACGGACTGGATATTCATCAGGGAAGGAAAATCCTGATCGCCAGATTGAACGACTGCGGTTAGGTTGCATTGCAGCATCATCAGCCACGGGTTCTTTCTGTCATGTTCGCGATGAACGATCTCAAGGGCCGCGTCGCGGTCGTCACCGGCTCGACCTCGGGCATTGGACTGGCGTTTGCGCGGGCGGTCGCCCTGTGCGGCGGCGATGTGGTGCTGAACGGTCTGGGCGACGCCGACGCCATCGAGAAGACGCGCGCCGATCTGGCCGCTGAAACCGGGGTGCGCGTCCTCTATCACCCGGCCGACATGACCCAGCCGGATCAGATCGAGGACATGATCGCCACGGCGCAGCGCGAGCTGGGCCGTCTGGACATCCTGGTCAACAACGCCGGCATCCAGCACGTCGAAGCGGTCGAGAACTTCCCCGCCGATGCGTGGGAGAAGATCATCGCCATCAACCTGTCCTCGACCTTCTACGCCACCAAGGCGGCGATCCCGATCATGAAGGCGCAGGGCCGCGGCCGGATCATCAACATCGCCTCGGCCCACGGCCTGGTCGCCAGCCCGTTCAAGTCGGCCTATGTCGCGGCCAAGCACGGCGTGATCGGCTTCACCAAGACGGTGGCGCTGGAACTGGCGCAGGACAACATCACCTGCAACGCCATCTGCCCCGGCTTCGTCGAGACGCCGATCGTCGCCAAGCAGATTCAGGATCAGGCGCGCACCCGAAACATGAGCGAGGAAGACGTGATGAAGAACATCATTCTCGGCTCGCAACCGACCAAGCGCTTCGTCACGACCGACGAACTGGCGGGCATCTTCCTCTATCTGGCGTCGGATCTCGGCGCCTCGGCCAACGGCGCCCACTTCTCCGTCGACGGCGGCTGGACGGCTCAATAGGTTTCACCTTGGCCGCAGGGGCCGAAAGACGGAGAGTTTGATGGCGGCAAAGCGCAAACCCGTCTGTCTGGCCCTACAGGGCGGCGGAGCCCACGGCGCCTTTCAATGGGGCGTGCTGGACAGGCTGCTTGAGGCCGATGCTCTGGACGTGCGCGCCGTCACCGCCGCCTCGGCCGGAGCGATGAACGCCGCCGCCCTGATCACCGGCCTGGAGCGTGGAGGCGCCGAGGGCGGGCGTGAAGCCCTCGACCACCTGTGGCGCGAGGTGAACCAGTCCGGCGGGCGCAACGTCTTCGGCGACAGTTCGGTCTGGTCCAAGGCCCTGACGCCCGACTGGCTGAAGGGCACGCCGATGTGGCAGGCGGGGCAGACCCTGGCCCTGTCGATGAGCCCCTATTCCTTCAACCCGTTCAACCTGAACCCGCTACGCCGGGTGTTGGAGACGGCGGTGGATTTCGAGGCCCTGCGCGCCTCCTCCATCCGCATGTTCGTCTCGACGACAGCCGTTCGCGCAGGCCGTTCGCGCATCTTCAAGTCAGACGAAATGGCGCCCGAGGTGCTGCTGGCCTCAGCCTGTCTGCCCCAGCTGTTTCAGGCGGTCGAGATCGAGGGCGAGCCNNCCTATTGGGACGGCGGCTATCTGGCCAATCCGGCGCTGTGGCCGCTGTTCTATACGGACACGCCGGACGATATCCTGCTGCTGCCGCTCAACCCGTTCCAGCGTGACGAAGCGCCGCGCGAGGCGGGCGACATCAACGACCGGCTGAACGAGATTGTCTTCAACGCCCCTCTGGTCGCTGAGCTACGGGCCGTCGCCTTCGTTCAGGACCTGATCGCCGAGGGCAAGCTGAAGCCCGGCGAAGACCGTCGGCGCGGCATTCGCATCCACGTCATCGAGGCCGACGAATGGCTGGGCGAGGAGTCTCTGCACTCCAAGTTCGACACCGAGTGGACCTATCTGAACAAGCTGAAGCAGCACGGCCGGACAGCGGCCGAGGCATGGCTTGAAAGCTGCCTGCCCAAGGTTGGCAAGGCGTCCAGCGTGGACGTGAAGGCGCGGTTTCTCTAGCCCACGAACCCGGCCGCGCGGCGCAGGCGGTCGTTGATCGCCTCGCCCAGCCCCTTGGCCGGAATGGGCGACACCGCGATCCCAGAAGGCTTGGTGCGGTCCGCCTCCCGCAGCAGTCGAAACAGATTGGCCGCCGCCTCACGCAGGTCGCTGCTCGGGCTGAGGCTCCAGCGCGGATCGCCGACGCCCGCGCCGAAGCCCAGCAGGATTTCATCGTCCTTCGCCTCGTCCGCCTCAATCCGCACCGGCGCATCGGGCGCATAGTGCAGGGCCATGCGGCCGGGCGAGCGATGCCCCTGCCCGCCTTCGGCCAGCGGCCCGGCCACAGCTTCGATCTCTTCGCGGGTGACGGAGCCGGGACGCAGCAAGGCGATCTGACCGTCCAGCACCGAGACGACGGTGCTCTCGACTCCCACGGCGCAGGGACCGCCATCGACCGCCGCGCCAACGGCGTGACCCGTCTCTTCCATAGCGTCGGCGAAGGTCGTCGGGCTGGGCCGCC